>NZ_JBREVE010000004.1:0-505923 GCF_052921365.1 Paenibacillus sp. T2-29
GCGGGTTTTCTGCATGGCTGCTGACAAACGCCTCTGCTGTCCAATGGTATGCAGCTTGAATTGAATCAATTGCCTCCGCCTGCGCTTGGTTTAAAATTGCTTTATCCATGTGTTTGTCCTCTCTGCCCTTGGGGGCTATGCTTTTTTCTTCCTTACCGTCCCTATTGGCAACGTGGATGCGTCTTTTTTGCTCCATCCGTATTGCTCTACCCGCTGGACAAAATACTCTTTCTTAATGCCGTTTCGTTCAGCGATTCGTATCCATTTTTTGTGTTGATCATAGACACTTTCGTTTTTGGGTGGCGTATTAATTGCCTTTTCAATGCTCCATCTGCATTTTTGGATTCTGGAGCGCACAAGTGCTTTACTGACCCCGTTTTTCTTGGCTGTATCAAATTGTTCTGGAGTTATAGAAATCATGCTTATCCCTCCGGCATGAATGTTTTGAAAGTCCTAAAGTATAGCTCCCGCACTTTGTAAGCCTTTGTTTTACCGCCGATATTGAGATTCACTGTACCGTTCCGTTGCTTCAGCGGGATTTTCTCCCCTTTTACGCCTTTACCTACTCCGTATACCGTCCCGTCTTCATCCATCCAATAAGCAGGGGTACATGGTATTTGTTTCATATTTAATCTCCTCTATTCGTTGTTATGAGAATTAAATAAAAGAGTCCGCGCTGTATCAAAGCACCTATTATGCTTTTTTCTTTTTCTTAACAGGAGGCGCTAGAATCGTTTGTATGACCTCTTGTTGGTATTTGGTATCTCCGCCACCTAATCGAATAGAACGGGCTATCTGAGCCAAAACAAACGCGTCTCGGACGTTATCTGAATCATGTTCAAAGCCCCACTTTTTAAAAATAGGTAAAACCATATTGTCTTTAGATGAACTACCGCTCCCTGTGGCAAACTTTTTTTACTTGACCAGGCGTTGGTACTATAAACTTAATTCCCATGTCTCTTAAAGCAAAGCGAATAGCAAATCCGATTCCATATTGGGTACTGACCGCCTTACCTTTTGAACCGAACGAGAAGCCTTCTATGCAAACCACATCAGGCGTATTGGCGTAATTCGCTATTTCTCTACCGTATTCTTGTAATTGTTCTGCACTTGAAAGTATCCCATTTTCCAAGACAATCTCTAACTGCTCTTCTACATTTCCGTTTTCATCTAGTACGACTATTCCTGTTTTGGTGCTCGGGTCAATTCCTACGTATCTGGTCATATTTCACTCGCTCCCTCTTCACTACAATAAAGCAGTGCCTTTTCTTCTATTTTTTTTGATATTTGTCCCATATAAGCTGGCGAATACCCTGTTTTTTTAGCCATTTTCCGATGTGTCATACCGGCTATTTTGAGCAGTAACACTTCTTTTTCCAAGGGGGTTAACGCCGCCGCGAAGTCTTGAAATACGATCGACATATCGTCAAAATCAATCCCTCTGTCAAACTCCGAAAGTCCATCGCTATATATCATTTTCCATGCGTAGGTTTCTAAGATCATTTCTATAGTTTCAACAGGGCGATTCAAAGCTTTTGCTATCTCTTTTGGTGGTTTATCCTGCAATCCGCGTGTTAAAATGCTCCCCATCACTTCGTACACCCAAGCTGGTTTGCGAATAAGTGGCAAATCGTCCCTGATATAAGCTAGGATTTTCGCTCGGATGTGAAAGGTTGCGATTGTCGACATTGCTCCTTTTGCCGGGTCGTATAATTGATAGGCACGCATCAAGCCGATTACACCCTCTTGAATTAAATCCTCTACATCCACTACCAAATTGGTTTTACTCATGCAACTGTATGCAACTTTGCGGACCAAGTTCATATTTTCGCTAACAAATGTGTCGATATTGCCAAGACTCGGGTTATAAAACGGGAATGGCTTGCGTCTGTCTCCTGTCCAATTGCTTTTATCCACCACCAGAGTGCTCACGTTTCACTCTCAGCCTCCTTATCTTGTATCCCATACATTTACCTACCCCTGCGTATAAACTAGCTGTAATCGCAATCCATGAGGTCATAGTCGTCTATTGGATTCATGGGGTATCCTCTCCTTTTAGTGCTGTACGTGCCTTTTCACCTGCATCCTGTTGGACTCTTGATTCCCATTCATCTAGCTCTCCGTTTTGATCAACCGTAAAATTGCCGATCTCGTAATTTTCAATTGCGGCATACCATTTCAGTGCCTTATCCTTAATCTCTATCTGTTGTAAGAGGTAGGATATATCGGCATGCGCTCGTATAGCATCCACTCGATATTCTGGGTGAGCTGGTATTGTGATTTTTCGGACTGCGTTTGCTTCTCGTATCTCTTGTATCTTCTTATCCAACCTTCTTCGCCCCTTCCTCTTGTGCGTTCGCAACATCATCCCCAGCCATTTCCCATGCCTCATATGCAACAATTTCTGATAAAACAATTCCAATATCGCTGTGCGATACTACTCCTTCGCGTTGAAACCCTACAAAACGACCGGCTTCACTGGACCATTTAAAATTGAAGTCTCTGGCGATGAATTCAATTTCTTTTCCGTTTTTCAAGTGGACTTTGATCTTATACATGGTTTAGGCCCCCTTGATAACTGATTTCTTTACTTCCGTCAGAAACCTTGCCGTCATCTTTTTGATATCAAACTCCGAATAACAATTAGGACGATCCATACTGTCACAAAGCGGTACCCGTACACAAATATTTGATTGCTCATAGATTTTGTAATGAGCGGTCTTTTTGCCACACACAAGACATGGTTTGCTTTCGCTTGAAGACGAGTGCCATACTTTCATTCCTCTATCCCCTCTCCTTGGGTTAATACGGCTAAATCAGCCTTGCTGTATACGTTTCATAGCGTCTTCACGCCGTTTTGATGTTCCGCTATTGTGATAGATATCCAAACTTTTCAAGATGCGGTCAAATAGTCGGCCTTTTTTATCAATGACGTTCCCCCACTTATCTTTAAAGAGCCATTGCTCCAATTCGTCTAAGTCAAGATTGGATGTAATATTAGTCTTTTTCCCTTGTCTGCCGTTAAGAATAGGAAACAGTACGTCCTTATATTCATCCGCCAGCAAATCCCCAGCTCCTAATTCATCCAACGTCAACAAATCGCACGATACAGCACCATTGATTACGTCAGTTAAGTTTATTTTTGAATCGAATCTAGTAGCTGTTTTTGCTAGTTTCATGAGCTGAGGTACGTCCAAAAACAAGCAAACATAACCTTGCCGATTCAGCTCGTGGTGTATAGCCGCCATCAAATGGCTTTTTCCGTTCCCAGGGTCCCCATAGAACAACAATCCCGTCTCTCTGGTCTCGTAGGTATCTATAAAGTCTAACGCCGCTCTATGCACCTGTTCTGTGCCTGTACGTGGCTGGAAACTTTCAAAGGACGCCCGTTTAAGTTCCTCGTTCATGATGCTTCTCGCAAATACACGTTCCATTAGACCTCTACGATGTCTTCGATCACTTTCAAGCTGGGCCTTTTCACTTTCTTCCTGTACGCATTTACATGCCCTATTAAGGCCCCATTGTTTCTTAGGTGGGAAATACGTCCGTTTTATCTGCTGACGGCACTTCAAGCAGCAGTACACACCCTCAAACTCGCTATCTGCGAACAAACATGTCGTACTTCGAACCGGCGCCCGCGGGTCCTTGGGAATCTCCTTCCGCTCCGATCCGATCTTGTTGATTGCTTCCGCTATCGGTGAACGACCAACTGTCCTGGCCGGCTTGTGCTTGACTGTTTGCATCATGTTTTGAAGAAGCTGCTTGTCCTCCGCTGAAAGGTTTAGCTTGTCTATATCCACCCTTCTGCTCCTCCTCTTCTACTCTTTCGACAACCCAGTTTAAAATAGCTCGATAATCGCTAGCGTATTTTTTATTGTTTGCCCCTTTGTAGTTGTCCAAGATTTCTATCATCCGCTTTGTCCGTTCTTCACTATGAGTGGAAATGAGTTTGTCATATTCAACTTGAGTAAGAGAAACAAACTCTGCAAATTTAATCTTGGGTGGGCTATCTTTTAATTTATTTTTATTTCTTTTACTTTCCTTTCCTTTACTTTCCTTTAAAGCATCGTTTTTTGATTCGTCCGCATATGCGTTCGCATCCAAATCGCATTCATCATTTTCAGTTGATTCGGAAAAACCCTTATCTGGCGCGGTTTTTTTGCCCCATCGTGCTTCTGCTGATTTTCTGGCTTTTTCCGATTTTCGTTCCCGTTCCTGCATTCTTCGAAGCAATGAAGCACTCCAAAAGTGCGTTGCATCTGCTGCAAAAAGGTCAAATTCAGTAATGCAATCTTGTATGAATTTATGCGCCGTATCAGAATCGCATTGCATTTGTGATGCGAACGCATAGTAAGCGTATTTCGATCGCATATCTAATTTGTATCCGTTAGATTCCCTCATCATTTCTACTAGAATCCAGTACCACCCGTACCCTTCCGATCCATAGACACCGCGCATGGCGGTAATCTTAGGATCGTGACGGGCGTTACTATCATGAGAGAAGTAATATGCCTCTTTCATTTCACCACCCGCTATTCTTTTGCTGATTTAACCAGCGTTGCCATCGCCCTTCTAGCCCGTATCCCTTCCGGGGTTTCATCAAGCCAGTCGTGGCATGCCGTACATAAATGTAATAAGTCCGTTACTCTCGTTTTATGGTTAATGTGCTTACGTCCGATTAAGTGAGCTCGTTCAGTAGCCAGTGCGTTGTCACAAAGCTCACACAAGCCGTGTGACCGCGCTTTAAGCTGCTTATCTACCTGCTGGCTTATATCACCTTTCTGCTTCTGTGTGAGTTTCACACGTTTGGATTTTGCTGGTTTAGGAGTTGGATGAAATCCGTACTGTATCACGTATTAACCTCCTATATCCGAGTGGTATTTTAAGATAGTTTGGAGCGCCGAAACCTGTACTTTAATGGCGTCCGCTGCTTTGATGCCTGCCTGAAACTTAGCCTCGGCAAAATCCCGTTCGAACAGCTTTTCCGACACATTTCCTTTGGCGATATCAGGAATGAGTGTGACAGACATTCCCTCATGTTTAAGCTTGAGCATTTCTTGGGCCAGCAAAGAACGGTAATCCCGTTCCGTTTCAGCTTTGTTCCGCCCAAGAGCGAATAAGGCATCTGCCGAGTTGCCAAGGCGATTGGATGCGGCATATAATTCCTTGCTTACGTCTATAAGTTCCATAAATCCCCCTTAAAATGGTAGCTCTAAATCCGCTGGATCAATCGGCTTTCCATCATCATGGAACGGGTCTTTGTCATAAGGACGGCGATGGTCCGGCTCGTTCGGGTCTCGTTGACTATCCCGGTTACCCTCCAGAAACCGCACATTATCCGCTACAATCTCAGTTACATAGATACGCTTGCCTTCACTGTTCTCGTAGTTACGTACCTGTACACGACCCTCTACAGCGGTCAGACGACCCTTTTTAAGATAGTTGGCGCACGTTTCCGCGAGCTGCCGCCAAGTCACAATAGGCAGGAAGTCCGTCTCACGTTCTCCGCCTTGACTGGTAAATGGACGATCTACAGCCAGTGTGAAATTAGTTGTAGCAATTCCGTTCGGGGTATATCTGAGTTCAGGATCTTTGGTTAAGCGGCCTATCAAAATCACACGGTTCAGCAACTTAATTTCCTCCCTTGTTCTTGTCCTGAATAATTTTGGTCAGCACACTATCGGCATCTTTGGGATGTTGCGCTACAAAGGCTTCAATACCTTTCAAGTCACCATGGATGAGCTGATATTTTGCTTTAATCGATGGAGTTATCGCGCCAGCTTCTGTTTTCGACTCTCTCCCAGATTGTTTTTTATCTGATTGCCCCTGTGAACCCGTATTCCCGTCATCATCGTCCTCAGAAGCTATCCCTAATGCTGCTGTGAGGCTATATCTACGCCCATACGTAATTGCTGCACCAATGCCCTGCGGATTAAAATCCTTCCCTCCACCTTTTTGAATTTGATAGCCAGGTAATTTCAGTTCATCTGATTCAATGAACTCTCCGCTCTCATGCATAACCATTGTCTTTACGATCACATTTTCATCGACCGTAGCAGTAGACTGGAAATAAGACAGCCCGTTTTTAGATAGAGGCTCAGTTATTACCGAAACCACGCCTTCTAAAGGAACATACTTTTTATTGAAAAATGGATTGTTTGTATCTTTTTTAGGCTGCTTCACTTCGCCTTGAAATTTAGCCAAGGCTGCTGCAATATTTGAGATACTTTCGCTCGTCCGCATATTTACATCCTCCTAGAAATGTGATATTGTTTCCGTAAATTGTTATTAATAAGTTGTTGATTTGACTTCGGCTGCAACCGGAGTCATTTTGCTTTCCAGATATAAATCTACTTGCTTAAGCTCGTCCACCATTTTAGGGATATCCTTATACCGGAACATTTCCATCAGAGCTTCTAAAATAGACTCAGGTGAGTTACAACGGGTACCCGTGTTTTCCTCGATTGCTTCTAATCTGCGGATAACTGACTGGACGTGTTGCTGGGCTGTTTGTAGATTCTGCATTCCTATCACCCTCCCTAATCTGTTTTCTGATCCGGTCATACTCCCGGCGCTGCGTCTCATTTCTGAACGCAAATTTAGGACGTGGTCCATCTACTACCCAACCACCGACTAAAGTTAAGGCAAACCTATCTTCAAATTCATCACTGGCCTTGATCCTTATTCCCATATGCATCGTCTATCACCCTCACAAGGACCTGATTTTTACACTCTACTGCCTCAAGCATGCATTCTTTGCAGTGTGTTTCTTCATGTTCATAGACCAAATACTTGGCTTCCCTGCCGCATCCGCATCTGATCACCATGTCAAACCTCCCACTTAATCTTTCTCTCAACCTCGACGTACACAGAAAATGGTATTTGATCTTTAAGCTTAATGTCGCCAAATTCTTGCTGTAAGTAGGACTCAGCCAAGCAATCTAAATGCTCGTCCGTTAACACACTCAAACCAGTTAAATTCTTAGCCATAACAGGCTTCTTACGCCACCATCGCCACATACCTATCAACTCCCTTTGATAGATTCTGCTTGCCATTTAGCCATAGTCTTAAGCTGGAACCAGGTACCGTCACGCTTGATCAACAGTGTGCCATTTACTCGCTTGCCAGCAACGAAACCAGTAAAGAATGGACTCATACTCTCACCCCTTCAACCAGTCCTTCTACAACAGCCAGCATTTCCGCGTTACCGTTCCAGTACCGCCGTGCCCGATCTACAAACCCTAGTATTTGTTCCTTGCTTACATTACGTCTTAGGCAATCGTCAAAAGCTTCTATGAGTGCGAGTTTGTGTTTCATATAATCATCCTTTCAAGATTTTTCCTTTCTGTGTATGATGGTAGTTGTCCAGACTCACCTATCAAACTAGGAAGGAGGTGATATCGATGCGATTTTTAAATAACATTACCGATGAAGAAAGACAGAAACTTTGTCATGAGTTAGCACTAGAGTATGCAAAGAAAGTAGCTGAGCAGGAGACAAGAGGTGCACTTTCTGATTTAGAACTTCATGAAAGACTCCTTTGTCATTACGCCTTTTGTTATGAAGATTACATGAATAACTTTTATAAAATTCTCAGTGGTTATGAGCGCGCACTACAAGAAGAAAGAGATTCACTCGCTCCGTTCATGAAAAACTGATATCCTTGTCTCATTCATAATGGAGGTTCTGGCTCTATCCAGGACTTCCATTGCATCTGCTACTCTTAGCCCGGCTAGAATATTATGAATTTCATGTGCTTTGTTACGTTTGAATTTTAAAATTTCACTGTATGCATCATCGTGTTTGCTCATATTCATTCTCCTTCTTCTAATCCAGAATAGATTTTCTTGCGGTATTCTTCATTTGCTTCACCAAGCAGTTCCTCAAGCTTTGTCATCTTTTCTGCTTGGCTTTCGAAACCCATTGAAGCCATAATATTACCCTTGCCTATTTGGTCATAAGATTTAGTAGACAAGTCTTCTGCTACGGCTTTAATGCCATCCAAGACGTTTAGCATGTCGTCAAAATCTAATGTGCGGATGAATTCGATAAGTTCACTTTCCTGTTTGGTTAGTTCCATGTTCATTCTCCTTTCTTAATAGGACGCCAGTAGGTAATGTAGTTAAGGACGTTCTCCAGTTCTTTCCGAAGCACATCCTTATAAGATGTCACTTGCCAGCGATCTTTGATTTCTCGGTGAAGTTGTTGGAATAACTCGCCTCGTGCGTCCTTATCTGGCTCAATGGCGTACACCTTTTTGGAAATTGCTCTTTGCAGCGTTCGTTGTTGACCGCTGTTTAAAGTGATCTGCTTGTCCAACTTCTGTTCAATTTCCACCAGCTTAGTGCCGTGTTCTGCTGTAGTGGCTTTCACCACTTCAACTTCCTCTGCTACCTCAGCCGTGAGTTTGAGAGATTGTATGATTGCTTGACGTTCCGTGAGTACAGGCGGCTTGGCGATTTCATCTTTCATACGATTAAACTCTGTGATGTACATTTCTTTGAAGCGCGCAGCCTCTTTTCCCGTGTAGCTCATGGCTAAGAAAGAGAATCCATCTTGGGTGATGATGAATTTCGGATAAGTCCTGCCCCGTGAGTCGGTATAATCAACCTGCACGAAATTGTGCAGATTAAACTCCTCGCTACATTCCAATGTTCGGATATCCTGCATAACACGCCGATGCTCTTTTCCAAATACCTCTGCTACCGTCAAGCTGTCCGTTACCGTGTTTCCGTTCTGGATAAATACTAATTGAGTCATGCCGTTTCCCCTCTCTCTACAATTTTATAATCATGACCTGTTTTTAAGGTTGTAATGAGTTTTAAACATTTATTGGTTATGCTCGGAACTTTGCTAGCATCATCCCCGATAAAATTTCCTTCGTGATCCATTATTTTTTCGCTGACGATTCTCATAGTCACTCCCTCCGTGTCACGAAACACATTTCTTCTTTTTTCTTTTTTCTGTAAATCCGATAAAAACGGATTCTTTTCCGAAAAAAATATGTTCTTCTGGAACCTTGTAAAGTTGTAGAAGAACAACAGATAAGTCGCGTGGAATATTCGTTGAATCTTTCTCGTATTTCTCAATTGTTGCGTGAGATTTACCAGTGATCGCCCCCACATCCCTTGTAGTGAAACCACGATTAATTCGTGCCGCGCGTAAAGTCACTTTATACATTTCTTTCACCTCTTTTTCTTGGCTACACACCAATAATAATTCGATTTAATCGAATCGTCAATACGTTTAAACAGAATTTTTTTAGTTGCAAACTATAAAAAATTAGTTTATAACGGATATATGACCATACGGACTAACATTTTAAAAGGAGAGGGAAAAATACGATGGCAAGACGTAAGTATACTGAGGTCGAAGAAAAATTAATGACTGAAATAGCACAGAACCTCAAGAAAATACTAAAAAGTAAAAAATGGTTTCAAAAGGACTTAGCAGAAGCAGCGGATTTATCAACAAGCGTTGTGTCCGATTACTTAAACGCGAAGACCCTGGCCTCGCCTGGAGTAATTGAAAAAATCGCCGAAGTACTTGGCGTCGAGAAAAGCGACATTGACCCTACATACGCAAAATTATCTGAAAGAAGAAACCCTTCATTAGTCCCGTTGGTCGGTAAAATTTGTGCTGGGGACGGAATTCTTGCTAACTCTAATATTGAAGACTACGTCTGCTACCCGTTCCCTTCCAAAAGACAACCTGATTTCGCTCTAGAGGTTAAAGGAGATAGCATGAAAGATGCAGGCATCGAAAACGGAGACATTGTGTATTTCAAGAAAAGTGATTGGGCCGATTACAACGGCCAAATTGTTGCAGTAGTCTTGAACGATTGTAATGAGGGGATGTTGAAAAGACTAAAGTGGACTGAAGGGACACCTTTAATGACACTAAAACCTGAGAATGCAAACTACGAAGAAAAGCAGGTGCGTCCAAGTGAAATTATAGTTTGTGGAGTTTACATGGGACATTTTAAACCATTTAAGGAGGAACAACCATGTTAGTATATGCATATCCACGTGTGAGTACAGATGAGCAGGTAGACAGAGGGAACTCATTAATTGAACAGCAGGAAAGGATTAAAGCTTACTGTACAGCCATGGGGTGGGATGATCCTATATTTTACATCGAGGAAGGTTACAGTGCTAAATCAACCAATCGTCCGAAGTTAACCAAACTTCTGGAAGACATAAAAGCATCAGATGAAGGCGGAATCATAATAACCACAAAATTGGATAGGCTTTCACGAAGTTTATTCGATATTCTTAGTTTAGTTAAATACTTTGACAAGTATAATTTTAAGTATGTGTCTCAGAGTGAAGGTTTTGATACTTCTACACCCGCTGGTAGATTGGTACTACAGATGCTTGGTATGGTCGCAGAATTTGAAAGAGAACGTATATCTGAACGGGTTAGGGATAATATGAAATCTATCGCAAAAAATTCTAAACGCGTCCTCACTCGCCCTTGCTTTGGTTATGATGTTATAGACGGTCAAATGGTCATTAATATCGAAGAAGCGCTTATTGTAAGACGCGGTGCTGAGGCTTTATTGGCCGGAAAACCATCTAGAACAATAATAGGCTCATGGAATGCAAGAAAATTAAAAACTAAAGAAGGAAATGAGTGGCATAGTAAGGTCTTTAGAGAATTGTACCAACGCGAAACTCTTATAGGTAAAATTATATATAACAAAACATACAGGAAAGATGGGCAGGTTATAACAAGAGATCCTTCGGAATGGATAATAATTGAAGATCATCATGAGCCGATTCTGGACGAAGATACGTTTGAAAAGTTACAAGCCTTATTTGAGGGTAGAAAAACTATCGGCAAACACATTAGCAATGACACTTACTTATTATCGGGGCTTGTTTATTGTGGTCATTGTAAGTCCAAGATGAATGGAAAAATGAATCGTAGTTTTTCAAAAAAACTAAACAAAGAAAATCTGCATTATCAGTACCTTTGTGATGGATATTTAAAAAAATCGAAATGTTACCATCATTTTGCCAAAAGAGATGATCTCGAAGCGCTTATTCTTAAAAGGATAGAGGAACTTTCTACCGCAGCTCCTGGCACTCTTCAATTGGTAGTATCCTCTAAAAATGAATCCGGTGAAGCTGATGAAGAGAAAAAGAAAATCACAAGTCGACTGGAAAAACTAGAAAAGAACATGCAAAAACAGATTGACGCTTATAACGACGACCTTATAACTGCTCATGATCTAAAACTAGCGTCTGAAAGGGCGAAAAAAGAACGGGAATCACTTATGAAAATGCTCTCCGATATCGATGAAAATAACCCATCAAAAACAAATGCCCAAATTGTTAAAAAGGCAAAAAAAATGTTTCCTGATATTTCATCCCCTGACCGCCTGAAAGCAAAACAAGCAATCAGAGGAATAATATCTGAGATAGTAGTTACCAATGGTGAAGACGTGAGTATTGTTTGGCGCGCCTAATATATCTCTAACGGGGTGTTCGGCAGACCCACGATCCCCGCTTTTAAAGCCATAATCAGAACAACTCCCGTTTATATAAAATATGCGTTATACCATCTGTTAGTTTACCAACCCACATTATATAGGAGAACCTATACATGCGGCAAGCATATGACTGTGAATTTAGGGTTTTGCTGCATCCCTATTTAGATTTCTTTATTTAGATTTCCTTGCTCATCTGGATATCCGTAACCCGATAACCAGACTTGCGATATACATGTAAAGCCCGCTCATTATGCCCAAATACATGCAGACCGATGCGAACCGCACCCAGCTTCCGAGCTTCTTGTTCCAACGCCTGCATCGTCAACGTACCCAGGCCTTGCCCCTGATATGAATCGTAAACGAGAATATCCAGCAAAAAGGCCTCTTTGCCCTGCGTACCTTCTGTAATATTGAACCAGATATATCCCACTTCCTCTCGGCCCTGACCCGCACTAGCTGAATACTCAAGCATGTACAGGTGAGCATGGGGTGTGTCTAGCCTTTGCGGCAAATATGTTGCAAAGCTCTCCTTTGCCCGTTCCGGTGCCTCTTCCACCGTCCACGTGCCTGCCTGGATTTTCTCCTCCGCATAATCCGCGAGTGAGCGTTGCTCAAAGCGTTCATACTGCTCTGCGTTCATCGGAACCAACTTAATGAATCCACTCATCCGTTCGCCTTCTTTCTTAGTCTGGTCGTGTCTTTAAGACCTCCGATCCCAGCAACTCCAATGCCAAACATGACTGTGCGCAATTCCAGCTCTACTTGCTCCAATCGCGCTTCCAACGCCTCGCTGGAGGTGACCGCCGAGCCAAGCAAAGAGCGACCGAAGCCTGCCATGTCGGCGCCCAAAGCAAGTGCCTTCGCAGCATCGACACCGTTTTTCAGTCCACCGCTACCGATCAGAGTGCCATTAGGCTGAGCTGCTCTAACCTCCACGATACAATCAGCGGTCGAATTGCCCCAATCCGCAAATGCCTCTGCCGCTGCACGGCGTACAGGATCAGGATTACGAAATTTCTCCACCTGGCTCCAGCTTGTCCCGCCCGCACCAGCCAGATCAATAAAAGCGGCGCCTGCATCGTACAATCTCGATGCCGTCTCGCCATCTATGCCCCAGCCTACTTCCTTCACGCCTACAGGCACCGAAAGACGACGACACAACTCTTTGATGCGATCAAGCAGTCCGCTAAAATCCAAATTCCCTTCCGGTTGGAATATCTCCTGCAATCCGTTCAAGTGCAGCACCAACATATCCGCTCCGGCAATTTCCACTGCACGTTGGCAATCGTCCACACCAAATCCGTAGTTCAGCTGCACTGCTCCCAGATTGGCAAGGATCGGGATGCTGGGCGCTAGACGTCGGACCGCAAAGGTTGAAGCCAATTCCTCTTTTTCCACCGCAGCTCGTACCGAGCCGACGCCCAACGCCCAGCCGCGTCTTTCTGCGGTCTCTGCCAATCGCTCATTAATCGCTCCTGTCTCCGCGCTGCCGCCAGTCATAGAACTGATGAGCAACGGTGTCCGTACAGCGCGTCCCATAAAAGTTGTATCCAGACGCACCTCGTCAAAATGCAGCTCAGGCAAAGCGCAGTGCTTAAAAGCATAGCGCTCCAGTCCGGTGGTGACCCCATGTCCGGCCACATCTTCTTGCAGACAAAGGCGGACATGCTCAATCTTCCGTTCACCTGTCCGTGCGGCAGGTAACAAAGAACCGGATCTGTCTGAGCCGTCAGATAATCCCTTTTTATTTTCTGTATTACTCATCTATGTTCCACCTCATCCAAAGTCACTCTGTTTATTCCATCAGGTTCGTGAAGCACAAATAAGACCGTTCCCGAACACGGTAACCGATCTATTTATCGTCTCATATATCAAATATCTAAGCCCTTAAAGCACTATTTTAAGATATTTTCATTGTATCATGGATGGAAAAATATATACATGACTGTGAACATTTTTTCTTGCCTATGGGATGAAAAGCAGCACCTGCTTAAGATGCAGCTTTTCTACAAAATGCCCCTGCGAAAGCGGGATCCCAATCACAGCAGGATAAAGGTCATCACAACCTCCTTTAGCTCTTCATCGAATCAGGTATAGGTGTAATATTTTCTTGTGGTTCCTTCGTCCGCCCATGTCCAAATTTGAAAACGAGAATACCGCCAATAATGACGATTACACCGATCAACTTATTGAAGGTAAACGGAATCTTTTCTAATCCCAGCCATCCTAACGAATCCCACAACAGAGCGGTACCTAATTGTGCCGTCAATACGATGGAAATCGCATAGGTTGGGCCCAGTCGCTTCATTCCTTGCACCAGACAGAACACAACGCCAACACCAATCATGCCACTGAACCAATACCATAGCTGCATATGATGTAAAGCAAATGTATTTTTCCCTTCAAAAATAAGACTCCCAAACAAGGAAGCCAAGAAGCCCGTTCCCAGTACCAATGTCGTTGTGGCCCATGAACCTGTCCGCTCATTCACCTTATTATTGAATATCGTTTGCAGACTGACCAAAGCACCTGCGATAACTGCCAATATGAGCCCTAATAACATGTTTACCTCTCCCTTGATAGTCCCTTTATTGTGCTGCTCTACTTCAAAGCACTATGATTGCAACGATTCATAAATATTATGGCCCGCCAGTTCACTCAAACCTTTTCTGTCCTTAATGACAATATAGCCTTTTGCCCGTTCAACCAATCCCTCTTCAATCATTTTGCGAATGACACGGTTAAGGTGTCTGTAACTGGTTCCGATCAAATTCGCCACATCCACCAGACTGGATGCCCGTAGTTCCTCATGAAAGGCAGAATTGGATTCGTCAAAAGAAACCGATAGCAGGTAGCTCGCCAGCCTGACTTCCACCGGATACATAAGGTTGAAACTGGAGAAATCAGAGTCCAGACAAAACTTTCGCGTGACAATATCCAATAGAAATTGCAGCAAAGGAGCATAATCTCTGCCGTACTTATTCATCCATTGGTGATGGACACCAATCACATAGATCGGCGACACTGCCTCTACTGTATTGATGACGTGACTATTACGAATATATTCAACATCTCCTATGACCTCGATCGGGGTTTTGAAGCAAAGGATCAGAGTCTTCCCTTCTGTAGAGCTGGTAAAAATTTTGACCTTGCCCTGCACCAGAATATACAGATGTTCAATGGCGTCTCCCTGCGAACAGAGTTTTTCCCCTTGCTCCAAACGATACAGCGACAAATAGGGATGTAGTGGCTCGTAGAGTATGGATTCCAACTGATGCAGATGCAAAAAATACTTTAGCTGCTCTTGATCCTGTATTTCCCTCATTCCTCAGCTCACCTTCAATTCTACGTTCTAAGCTTTTTCTATAATAATGTTTTATTTTAGAGCTTTAGAATAATGACACCCGCGATCATCATACCAATACCTATAAATTGTGGCAGCTTCATCTTTTGCTTCACAATGCCAAACCATCCCTTGATGTCTACCAGAAATGTTAAGCATAACTGAGCAATCAACAGCGCCGAGATCGTGAACGTAACCCCAATATGTTGAATGGCGGTGACTTCACTAAATATAATGATAGCCGCAAAAGCACCACCCCAAAGATACATCGGCTTTACCTGTTTCATTTCAGACACACGGCCATCCTTTGTAAACATCCAAACTAATGCTGCCAAGATAAAACCTATTAGCTGAGTAACGGCAGCCGCCTGCCATGTCCCGATATCCTGACTAATCCGTGTATTCGCTACCCCCTGTAGCGTGATACAAGCGCCTCCCAGAAAAGCAAACAAGATTCCTCTCATAAATCGTTATTCTCCCCATGTAAATGACTTTTGTATCTATTTAAGTATAGGTCAGCCTGCCTATAAAGGACATATGTCCTCAATTAATTAATAAAACGTTCTCCATTTCATTCTGTTCAGCATTCCGCTTCAATCCTGTGGACTTGCGGTAATAATTAGACAGTATCTATTTCATAATCTGCATGTTCGGACACGATAAGATGGAATGCAGCATTTAATTAAGGAGCTGATCGTCGTATGACTAAACAAAATCCGCTGCATTCTGTGCCGGAATATCAAAGAAAAACCGTGCACAAGGGCCGTGCTCTTAAAATCGCTATTCTACTGCTTATCCTCTGGCTGATTGGCGTCATGCTGTATCAGACTCATAAACCCTTGCCTCCGTTCGTCTCTTATGAAAGTCAGGAGTATTCAACAAACGAGGTAAACTTTTGGACGGATTTGACCTACCCTACTGGGGTTGGAAGCACTGTACAACATGAAGGGCAAATTTTGAATCGTATGCTTGGCATCATTGATGAAGCCCAGCAATTTATCGTCATTGACCTGTTTCTGTTCAACGATTATAAGCATAAAGGCCAGCACTTCCCCGAAGTTAGCGCACAAATGACTAATCATCTTATCGCCAAAAAGAAAGCTTATCCTGAGATGCCTATCTTTTTCATTACAGATGAAGTCAATACCAACTATAATTCTGCTCCCAATCCTTTGTTGGAGAATATGAAGCAAGTAGGAATTCAGGTCGTGCAGACCGATGTGGACCCGTTGCGAGACTCCACGCCCATCTATTCAGCGGTGTGGCGTACCTTTTTCCAGTGGTTCGGGCAGCAGGGCACAGGCTGGATTCCCAATCTGATGGCCAGTGACGGACCTGACGTTACGGCTCGCTCCTATTTTAAGCTGTTAAACGTCAAGGCCAATCACCGAAAATTGGTTGCCAACGAGCAAACTGCTCTCATTTCTACAGGTAATGTTCACGATGCAAGTGCCTATCATTCCAATGTTGCCCTAGAAGTGAAGGGACCGATCATCGGAGATATTTTACAAACAGAGCAGGCGGTATTGGACTTCTCGGGCGGAGGGCAACTTCCTGTCTACACACCTCAAGCAGAGCCCCTAGTCCCATCAGGTAAGGACAGCTACCGGATCAAATATCTCACGGAGGGCAAAGTGTATGCCTCCGTTCTGAATGGCATTAAGCAGACGAAGCAAGGTGACAGCATTCATATGGGCATGTTTTATTTGGCTGATCGCAAAATATTGAATAGCCTGCTGGATGCCTCGGCACGCGGCGTAAACATCCAATTGCTGCTGGACCCCAATGAAAACGCGTTCGGGCAGGAAAAAATAGGCATCCCTAATCGTCCGGTTGCCCAAGAGTTGTCCGATAAATCGGATGGAAACATTCAAATTCGTTGGTATCATACTACCCATGAGCAATTCCATACGAAGCTGATTTATATTACCAAGGCACAAGGAGAACATTTGATTTGGGGTGGCTCTACCAATTTGACTCCCCGTAATTTGGATGATTTAAATCTGGAGAATGAACTGTGGGTGGCCGCTCCGGCGGACAGCAAGCTGACCCGACAGGTGGCGGCCTATTTTGATAAGCTGTGGAATAACCGGGGAGCTGAATACAGTCTGGATCTGGCGGCTTACGAGGATCATTCAACATTTTGGAAAGATATTGTATACCGTCTCCAGGATATTTTGGGCTTTACTACATTTTGACTATAGGATCTGCTACCTCATCCACAGCTCTTCATTTGTGCATTACAGCAGCGGTGAAAGCAGCCGAGCCAGCGATTCCATCAAACGTTTGAACAGACGTTTCTTCATGAATTCCTCGCGTACGATCAAACTGGCATTCTGCAAATCTCGCTCATAGTCGGTCACCATCTGCTGCACACTGTGTGTTTGAATCAACAGAGCGTTCACTTCAAAATTCAGATGGAAGCTGCGCATATCCATATTGGCTGTCCCAATAGTCGCAACTTCCCCGTCAATAATGAGAAGCTTGGAGTGAAGAAATCCTTTTTCATATTCATATACCTTGACTCCCACCTCCAGCAACGATTGGAAATACGAGTGGGATGCGAGAAAAGGCAGCCATTTATCCGGTTTCGCGGGAAATAGAATACGCACATCCAACCCGGATAGAGCAGCCATCCGCAAAGCAGTCAGGATATCTTCATCCGGGATAAAATAAGGAGTGGCAATCCAGACGGATTTTCGAGCGGATGTGATCATGGAGAAGAATAGATTTTTAAGCACTCTCCGCTCATTGTCTGGTCCGCTGGCAATAATCTGTACGCCGCCATCCGTGATCGGTTCAATATCGGGAGACAGATATTCGCTATCCAGTACCGATTCACCCGTCATATGAAGCCAATCCTGTAAAAATATAAGTTGCAATGTCCGCACAGCTTCGCCCTTCACAATCATATGCGTGTCACGCCAAAAGCCGTAGGCTTTGTTGCGGCTGAGATACTCATCTCCCACATTTAGGCCACCGATTAATCCAATATTACCGTCGATAACTACAATTTTACGGTGATTACGGTAGTTTACCCGACTGGAGAAGAACAAAATCCGAGCGCCTCCGTATGCAACAACCTCTACTCCTGCATCTTTCATTTCCTTCAAAAATGCCTTCGATAACTGAATACTACCGACTGCATCGTACATAAACCGAACCTTAACACCCGCTTTAGCCTTTTCAATCAAAATTTTCTGAATGCTGGTACCGATATCATCCGAGCGGAAAATGTAATATTCCATATGGATATGATGCTGCGCCTTGCGCAGTTCTTCGAGCAGCGTGGAGAAGGTTTCATCTCCATTATTCAGAATCTGGGTTTCTGTCGCAAAATAAATCGGGGAGCGGGCCAATCTCCGGGCCAGGCGCATTAACTGCTGCTGCTCATCTGTAAAGCAGGTCAGATCTCGTTTGACCCGCAAAGCATCCTTTTCGATACGCTCATACGCCTGTTGGTCACGCAATGCCTTTTTGTCATACTTACGGCGCTTGAATACATTTTGCCCAAATAAAAAATAAAGAGGAAGTCCAACGACTGGCAACAACGCCAGCAGCAAAATCCATGACATGGTGGTGGAAGGATTACGATTCTCCGTGAAAATAATCAGACTTATGGAAATAACCGTCAAGGTAGAGAAAATACTTATGACAGTTCCTTCATTTTTACCGATGTAATTAAACAAGCCAAAATAATAAATAATAAACACCATAGCCGCGATCAATACGGCCAGTAAGCTTCGCCTCATAACTAACCTCACTTCCAATGGACTGCATTTGAACAGATATTCCTCATTATATTGTACATGAGCCCCTTATTTCTTCCCACTTTTTTATTTAAATGTTGAATAAAAAAATCAGAGTACATAACGAAATGTCGATGGGTTGACACTTACCTTTTTTCATGTGAAAATAAACTAACGAACGTTAGGTAGGTGATGATAATGGGAATGGAAGAGATTCGAAAGGCCGCTCTTTTCCAATTTGCCACCAATGGGTATGAGGGAGCATCCTTGAGCAGTATTGCTGCCGAGGTTGGAATCCGAAAACCATCTATATACGCGCATTTTCAGGGTAAGGAGGATTTGTTTTTGCAGGTGGCAAGTTACGCGTTTCAAGAGCAGAATTTACGTATTTTTGAATACTTTACGGAACGCAAAGAACAGTCACTGGAGCATACACTGCATAATTTCTTGTTCTGGATGGAACAGGAATATGAGGGCAACAACTCAGCCAAGTTTATGCTTCGTTTTTCCTTTTTTCCACCTGTATCTTTATATAACGAGGTACTGAATATTGTGAATCCTTTTCTGGAACAAATGGAGCGAAAATTAACTCGTCGCCTCCGAAATGTACGGGATCGGGAACCCTTTGGACATATGAAGCCAGCGGATGTGGCTTTAGCCTACATGACGCTGGTGGATGGAATCATGGTAGAGCTACTGTACAGTGGAAGCACCAACTACCACCGAAGGCTGAACGCTGCATGGCCTATTTTTTGGCGTGGGATTACGCTAACTTCATCTCATGAAGGGTGAAGCAGTCGTAATTGTAAAATTATACTGAATTGAGGAGAAATTCATCATGAATCGCAGTTGGATTTACGTTTTTGTTGGAGGCCTGATTGAGGTCGTATGGGTATCAGGCTTGAAGCATGCAGATTCTGTACTCACCTGGGCTGTAACTGTGCTGGCTGTGGTGGCCAGCTTTTATTTAATCATGAAGGCTGCAAAGCGTCTGCCTGTAGGCACGGTGTATGCTGTATTTACCGGATTGGGCACAGGGGGAACCGTCGTAGGTGAAATGCTGCTATTCGGGGAGCCGTTTCAATGGTCCAAAACACTGTTAATCGCCCTTTTGCTAGCGGGTGTGATCGGCTTGAAGTTAGTTACCGATCGTGATGCTCAGGAAGGGAGTAGTGCATAATGGCTTGGATTGCATTGGTTATCGCGGGATGCTCGGAAGTGCTTGGAGTCATCGGCATGAAGGGAGTTACGGTCGGCAAAGGGTGGAAGGCTTTAGCACTTATGATCTTATCCTTTATTCTTAGCTTCTCTCTGCTCAGCTACGCCATGAATAGTTTGCCTATGGGAACTTCCTATGCCGTTTGGACAGGCATTGGTACCGTGGGCAGTACGATTACAGGCATGTTCTTGTATGGCGAGCAAAAAAGCGTACTGCGTGTTTTGTTCATCGCCATGATTCTTGCCGCAGCATTGGGCTTAAAGCTGATTTCTTAAGGAGTGATGCCTTGTGATTACCACCGTAACACTTAACGCGGCAGTAGATAAAATCTACACGGTTGCAGGCTTTGGATTGAATGCCGTCCACCGCATAGAAAACGGTCTGACAGTACCAGGCGGCAAGGGCGTGAATGCCGCTCGTGTCATTCGCACACTAGGTCAGCCTGTACGGGCGACCGGGTTTGTGGCCGGACACACCGGACGGCTGCTCATTGACGGGTTGAGTGCGGAAGGCGTAAACGCCGATTTCATCGAAACGGCACACGGGGAAACCCGTCTAGCCATAACCGTGCTCGACCCAGCTGCCCGCACGCAGACCGAGCTGATTGAGAGCGGCCCGACCGTGGGGCCGCTTGAACTAGCCGCGCTGCGGCGCAAAATCGCGACCCTTGCCGAGGATTCGGCTTGGGTCGTTCTCTCCGGCAGCCTGCCACCCGGCTGCCCGCCCGATCTGTATGCCGAGCTGTGCACGCTGGCGAAGGCGCGCGGCGCGCGGGTGGCGCTGGACGCGAGCGGCGAGGCGCTGCGCTTGGGGCTGCGCGGAAAGCCCGACCTCGTGAAGCCTAACGAGGACGAGGCCGCCCGCTTCGCGGGAATCGACGCAGCGCGCCCAGATGCCGCTGAAGCGGCAGCATCGCAGCTGCTGGAAGCAGGAGCGCAGCTGGCCGTCATCTCGCTCGGCGCGCGCGGGGCGCTGGCGGTAACACGCGATGCGCGCTACCGTGTGAGCCTGCCGGACGCGGACATTGTCAGCGCACTCGGCAGCGGTGACGCCATGGTCGCGGGATTGGTTACCGGCGCGGCGGCGGGACTGGATCTCCCTGCCATGCTGCGGCAGGGAGCGGCCTGCGGCACAGCGGCGGCTCTGCACGCCATGGCCGGCAAGATCGAGCTCCAGGACGTGGAGCGTCTGGAGCAGGGAATTACGGTGACGCTGGTGTAATTCAGCGTCACTTTTTTCATCCAACCATTCACCTAATTTAATGTCACGAATAACAGCTTTACTGAATGTTTTGTTCCAAATATGCGTTTCTCTGCTGACCTACAACAAAACCCTGTTTTCCAGTATATTTTTCATACAAATATGCGATTTCGAGGGGCCCAGCTTAACTAGAGAATCCTGAAACTCTGCAATTTCCTCTACAGACGAACTTTGTACCTTAATGAGATAATTAAATTCCCCACTGATGCGGAATAAATCGGTAACTTCCTTCGCCGCCTTACAAAAATCAATCAGCTCTTGGCAATGTTCTGTCTTTACCAGAATAAACGTTGTTGTCCCCCGATTCAGTTCCCGTAAATTAAATACAGCATTATATCCAGAAATAATCCCTCGTTCTTCAAGCTTGGTCATTCTTTCTTTAACGGACGGCTGTGACATTGAAATTTCTTTACTGATTTGGGAAATCGTTATTCGGGCATCATGCTGTAGCAATTTCATGATTTTGTGGTCTATATCGTCCATCTGATGCTGCATATCAAGCACCTCCTGATCGAATTTAAAAAGTAATGCTTTTCATCCAAATTAGCTTTTATTTAATAACTAATATCGTATAAAAATCTTATTTTAAATATATATGTAGCACATAATAATTCATATAATAAGGTTTACTTACATATAAGGAGGATCTGAAATGAGTGTGAAGGGATTAGCTCATGTGGCTATCCAAGCCCGTGATTATCAAGCAACCATAGCATTTTATACCGAAGTATTGGGATTTAAAAGAGGACATCACTGGAGTCTTCCGTCCTTTCGGATTCAAGAAGCTTCCATGCTGATCTCCCCTGACCAAAGAACCTGTCTCGAAATCTTTGATAACGATGCCGTCATCCCTGCCCAAGGAAAAAAAGCTGCATCTGAGCATGATGTTGCTCACGGGGCTTTATTACACTTTGCGTTTTACGTGGACAATGTGGATGAAATATATCAAAAAGCTCTTACCCACGGAGCAAAAACCTTTGTGGAACCCAATCAGCTTACACTTGGCGAACCACCTCTAGTTGTAACCAATGCATTAGTTCATAGCCCTAATGGTGAGGTTATCGAATTTATCGAGGATATTGATTTTGATATGTCTCTATCGAGCAAAAAGTAGTCCAAGAGCTATTGAAAAGATCCACTTCCCAGGGAAAGTGGATCTTTTTTGTATTCCATTCCTCTGCGCCTTATTCCCTATGGAAAAATTAAACTATTTGTAAGTATATCCGATATATTGTTTATCGCTTGGTTAAAGGAGTAGATTATCATTTCAATTGATTTCAATGTGTACTGGTTTCATTTTAGCTCCGATCTGCTCATGCCGTTGTTTAGCTTGATCGGTCTGTTGTTCATCTATTTTGGATTCAAAACGATCCGTCGCCATCGTTATCGTAAACGCCACTGGGTCCGTACCAAAGGGCAAATCGTTGACGCGCATATCGAAGTAGATATCGATGTCGTTCCCTTTGACCGTGATGATCCGGTAGATACCAGCTACACCCGCCGATTAAAGGTACGCTTCTATACAGCTTCAGGTGAAGTCGTGGAATTCTGGAATCCTTATAGTACCAATCTCAGCCTTAACCGGGTTGGCAGCAAGACTAAGGTATTATACAATCCGGCTAACCCTCGGGACGCCCGAATTGCAGGCGGCGTAAATGGTGCAGGCTGCCTGGCCTTTATGTTGTTTTTGATTGGTGTCCCCTTTGCTTTGAGCGGGGTATTCGCTTTATTGAAGTTTTTCTTCTAACAAGGATCAGGTCACATACTGGTCATAAAATTTATCGCCATATAAATGGCCAGACCCAAAATAATCAGTGCCGATATTTTGTTGAGCACAGTACCAAACTTTCCTTCTGAATCCATACGTCCTACAAGGCGTCCCGCCGTTGCCAGACCCACAAACCATATCCACGATACTGACACAGCGGCCAGACCGAAGGCCCAACGTTCCACGCCGTTATATTGCAGGGAGCTGGTTCCAATTACACCAACCGTGTCAAGTATAGCATGTGGATTCAGTAGCGATACCGAGGCGGCAAAAATCATCTGGCGTTTTGGCAGCATCGGCTGACTTTCTCCCGAGGAAGCAGCCTTCGATCTCCAAAGAGTCCAAGCCATATACAGCAAGAACAAACAGCCCGCCGCATAAAGCACATTCGTGAGCCATAGAAATTGCTGCAAAACAAGGGATACACCCCCAACAGCAAGCGTGATCAGAATGGTGTCACAGACACCCGCTGTAATGACAGCAGGCAGTGCATTGCGAAACCGCGACTGGGACGCCCCCTGATTAAACACAAATACATTTTGTACCCCTAAAGGCAAAATCAATCCCAATGCCAATAAAACGGCATGTATAATAGCTTCCAGCATGTTATGTACTCCCCCAAATTCATTGCTTAATATTCTCTAAATGCTTCTAATCCTTCCGGAACTGCTCTAACACAAACTTGTAATCCTGAGGATTATTCATGTTGAACACGGCATTGTGCCATATATTCTCAGTCACTCCCGGCATATCCGCTATGGTTGCATACCGAACATTCAACGTTTCCAACCATTCGGTGAGACGAAGCCGTTTATTCCGCAAACGTTCCTCAGCAGATGGCAATACGCTCCGATGATACACTCCCAGCAAAGGATGCATACGTCCGGCCACAGAAGCAATTACCGCTTGCAGTGGTGATTCCGCTGCTCCTTTGGATGCCGCCCACTTCTCAGTTAAAACAAGCAAGGCTTGCAGCACTTCCAGCTGTACAAAAGGCATATCACAGGCCACGACTATTCCCCATTCCGTAGTAGATGCAGATAATCCTGCATGAATACCACTCAAGGGCCCCATACCCGGATAGATATCAGATACAGCTTCCATACTGTCCTGTTCATATCCTTGATCGTCACGGGTGACTACTATCACCCGTTGGGTCGCCTGCTGCAATGTAATATATGTCCGTTCAAGCATAGTAGCTCCTTCAATCTCTAGCAGAGCCTTATCCTGTCCCATTCGGCTGGAACGTCCTCCTGCGATGATAATACCAGTCACTTCCACTAAAAACTCCTCCTTTTTTCAAAAAACAATCACAAATATGCATATGGAATTTTGGACAAAATTGAAATTTACATAATTGTAATTTTATTGGTTTGTTAACCCTTTCAACACATGATACATTGGAATAAAGAACATTCCCACAGATCGACATCGGTGCGTAGTTCTCTATCGGGCTAAGAAAGGAATGGCTTGTCTTGCAAAAGAGAGAAATTCAAGAGACTCCCCTATATTCCCTAAAGCTATATAACTTTTTTCTATATGGAGCTATGGTCATCTTTTCCAGCTTCTTCCCGTTGTATTTGCAAGATATCGGTATGGACAAGCTGGAAATCGGGAGTCTGATGGCCATCGGACCTTTTGTATCTGTATTCGCGAACCCTTTTTGGGGATATACAAGCGACCGGAGCCGAAATCTCCGACGTATTCTACTATTTATGATTATAGGTACACTGTTACTGCTACAAGCTTTATTTCATGTTCACACGTATGTCATGATTTATGTGTCGATGATTGGCTTTTACTTTTTTCAAAGTCCGTTATTTGCCCAAAGCAATACCCTGATTCTCAGTTATATTGAGGGCACAGACCGGAAATTTGGTTCATTTCGCATATGGGGTTCCTTCGGTTGGGCTGTGACTGCGGCAGTTGC
The DNA here is from genome assembly GCF_052921365.1 of Paenibacillus sp. T2-29. Classification (NCBI taxonomy): domain Bacteria; kingdom Bacillati; phylum Bacillota; class Bacilli; order Caryophanales; family Paenibacillaceae; genus Paenibacillus; species Paenibacillus sp. T2-29. Next base: position 24,768 of record NZ_JBREVE010000004.1, read on the forward strand.
CGGCATCGTTGTTGACCACACAGGAGTATCCAGTATATCCACCATCTTTACGATACTTCTTCTGGCTGCATTGATCTGCACTTTGGCAATTCCACCACTGAAAAGCACCGTGGAGACGGCAACCATTCATTTACGTGGCTTTGGCAGTATTTTATTAAACGGATACTTTATATCCTTCATTTTGTTAGGCATCCTTGTATCAATTCCTAATTCAATCAACGGCGCCTTTATGTCCTTGTACATCACCGAACTGGGCGGGTCCAAGCTGATGCTTGGTTTTGCCGTTTTTATGTCATCGGTATTTGAAATTATTGTCTTTTTAATGTTTGATCGCTTCTTGAAGAAAAAAATGACCGTGATGGTCGGCTGTTTGGCACTCGTCAGTTTGCTGTTTGCCTTACGTTGGGAACTCATGGCGCTAGCTACAGACCCGATTCAGATCGTGTTCATTCAAGCACTTCATTGCGTCACCTTCGGTGGATATTTCTATGTAGGCACCCAGTTGACCGTCCTGTTCACGCCTGCAGCATATCGATCATCCGGACAGGCCGTATATACCTTGACCTGGAGTGGTATATCCGGTATCGTAGCAGGTTTTGCGGGAGGTTGGCTATTCCAGAACTTCGGTGGTGAAATGATGTACCATGCAGGTGTCTTCTTCGCCCTGCTTGGCTCCGCGGGATTTGCTATCATGTGGTATATGCTGTACAAGAACGGTTACCAGCCAGAACATGGCGGCGAGCATAAACCAATAGATGAAGCACCACAACGACAATAGAGTGTCTTCACGTCAATGGTCATGTTCTGAAGAACGGGTATGCGTAAAATAAAGGAGTCTGCCGTTGGCAGACTCCTTTTTCACTTGGCCGCACGAAGCAACCATCCATCCCACTTTTCCAACATCTTATTGCTTAGGCAATTGGAAAGAGCTTTTCAATGATACCACACGGTTAAATACAGGCTCACCCGGTTTGGAAAGCTTCGGGTCTACACTGAAATAACCATGACGGAAAAATTGGAATTTGTCCTGCGATTGTGCTTCTTTCATATTCCGCTCCACATAGCCATGAGCAATTTCCAAAGAGTTCGGATTTAATTGATCAAGGAATGTTTTCTCCGATCCATCCTCTTCCAGCACCTCTGGTTCCTCTGCGTTAATCAATGGCTCATACAAACGGAATTCGGCCGGAACAGCCTGAGTAGCCTCTACCCAATGGATTGTCCCTTTCACTTTACGTCCCGTAAAGCCTGATCCGCTCTTGGTTTCTATATCGTAGGTACAGTGAATCTCCGTTACATTACCTTCCGCATCCTTAATGACATCGTTGCATTTAATGAAGTAAGCATGCTTGAGACGCACTTCATTACCAGGGAATAAACGGAAGTATTTGCTCGGCGGATTCTCCATGAAGTCCTCACGCTCGATATAAATCTCACGAGAAAACGGAATTTGGCGTGTTCCAAGCTCCGGATTTTCTGTATTGTTCTCCGCCTCCAGCATTTCCACTTGTCCTTCAGGATAGTTCGTAATGACCACCTTCAGCGGATCTATAACTGCCATCGTACGGGGTGCCTTAAGCTTCAGATCCTCACGTGCAAAATGCTCCAGCACCTGTAAATCAATGACTCCGTAGGCTTTGGAAATGCCTGTTTCATATACAAAACTGCGAATGGCCTCTGGCGTATAGCCGCGACGACGCAAACCAGAAATGGTCGGCATCCGCGGATCGTCCCAGCCGTCTACGTGCTTTTCATCAACCAGAAGCTTGAGCTTACGTTTACTGGTTACCGTTTGTGCTAGATTTAGCCGTCCAAATTCATATTGATGAGGTACGTTTTCCATCTCGCATTCAGCTACAACCCAATCGTACAGTGGGCGTTGATCTTCGAACTCCAGCGAACAAAGCGAATGCGTTACGCCCTCAATCGCATCTTCTAGCGGATGCGCATAGGAATACATCGGATAGATGCACCAGGTATCGCCTGTATTGTGATGGGCCGTGTGTGAAATGCGGTAAATAACCGGGTCACGCAAATTGATGTTTGGCGAAGCCATATCAATCTTGGCACGCAGCACCTTTTCACCATTCTGGTATTTGCCTGCACGCATCTCTTCAAACAGCTTCAAATTGTCTTCCACGCTGCGATCCCGATAGGGGCTGTTTTGTCCCGGTTCTGTCAGTGTTCCGCGTGTTTCACGAATTTGGTCCGCGCTTTGGTCATCTACGTAGGCTTTCCCCTTTTGAATCAGCAGGATAGCACGCTTGTACATCTCTTCAAAGTAATTGGAGGCAAAATGTTTTTCCTCCCATTCATAACCAAGCCACTTCACGTCCTCCTGAATGGAGTTCACGTATTCCGTGTCTTCCTTCGCCGGATTGGTGTCATCAAAACGCAGGTTCGTGCGTCCTCCGAATTCATCTCCCAACGAGAAATTGATCCATATGGCTTTAGCATGTCCAATATGCAAATATCCGTTTGGTTCAGGTGGAAAGCGTGTAACAACTTCCTTTACCTTACCCGTACGTAAATCCTCTTCAATAACATTTTTAATAAAATTGGGGGGAGTAATCGGCTTCTCCACGCTAATCAACCTTTCTTCCGTATAATCTGTGTATAACCTGTTCCCTTAAATATACCCTTTCACACCGCATAACTCAATAAAATGAAAATCGGGATGCTCTCTTCAGCAAAAAAAGATGCAAGTTATGAAAAAGAGTTAACATTTTCGGCAAATAAATTCGTTATAGTGTATATATCTTTTATTTTACCGGAAAAGGAGACCCACCCGTGTTTAAGCTGTTGATCGTCATCCTGCTGTCTATGCTGCTGTCCTCTTCCGTTATGACTTCCGATCATCCTTCTTCAAGCATGGTGACCGAAACTGCATTATCTCATGCGCTGGCTAGCGCACCAGAAGACTCAACTGTCCGCCTATACGCCGTGAGCCCGTCCCAGGGACTCTTTCATTCAGCCGTACTGGAAATCGGCCAGCAGCGCCGCACATTCCAGTGGTCGGGCTCGGCGGATATTTCCACCGCACCACAGTTATTTTACAGAGATGTAAACGAAGATGGGATCCGTGAAGCCGTTGTAATTCTCACACGTGCCTCGGGAACAGGTGTGGAATTGCAGGAGTTGCATATTGTTAACGTACAAACAATGGAGGAATATGCAGTTGAATCAGCAGCAAATGCTGTATCTCAGCGAGTACATAGCTCCGTGGAGCTACGTGACCACAACCGCCAGGTGCATATCGCTGTTATGATTGACGGTACTACACACACGATGGACCCCAAAGCGTCCGTATTTTATGATGATCCAGCCCAATTTACAAAGCATCTCGATTTTAGCTCTGTTGTAATGTATGACGCCGAACAGTTCCCACTGCATGCCACTGTATCTGGTAGCGTATCGCCAAGCGAATTTGTAGGGGATTTGGATCTGAAATATGTATATGAGCAGGGGCGGTTCCGGGTGGGACCTATAAAATTTGAAGCTTCCTCTCCCTTTTGACGACTCTCGCAGAATAAGGTAGCATGGGATTAAATGCTAGACTGGCTGGTTTAGCGATTTTCCGAGTGAAAGAGGGGATTAATCATGTTTACATATGCGTTGGACGAACGCACAGTCCTTCGGCCGCTCACCAAGGAGCATGTGCAGCCTCTGTTTGAGCTGATCGAAATGTCCCGTGACCGCCTGCGTCAATGGCTTCCATGGGTAGACTCCACCACGGAAATCAGCCATACAGAGCAGTTCGTGCAAGGCGCCTTGAAACAAGCCGCAGAGAACGGTAGCCTGACCGCTGGAATTTGGATAGACAACGAGCTCGCTGGCATCATCAGCTACCATGAGATCAATTGGGCCCACCGGTCGGTTAGCATCGGATACTGGCTTGGGCACGGTTACGAAGGACAGGGTCTCATGACCAGTGCCTGCCGCGTATTCGTCGAATATGCGTTGATGGAGTTGGACTTGCATCGGGTCGAAATCCGTTGTGCAACGACGAACCGCCGCAGCCGCGGTATTCCAGAACGCCTGGGCTTTGTGCTCGAAGGCATTGTACGCGAAGCAGAGTTGCTGCCAGATGGCTATATGAACCACGCAGTGTATGGTATGCTCCAGAATGAATGGAAGCAACTTCGATAACATAGTACTGCACAACAACGCCGCAGGCCTGATCAGGTCTGCGGCGTTGTTGGTTATGAGCTGGACATCACAACCGAATGTTGCTGCCTCTCTGTAGCCTCCGGTCTATTTTAAGAAATAGGCCATTAGAACATCATCCACGAATTGGCCTGCGATATAAAACTCGTCATGCAGGCGCCCTTCAATTGCAAAACCGCACTTTTCATAAAACATAAGGGCTTCCGTGTTACAGGAGAGTACACGCAAACTTAACTTGCGTATGCCCTCCGCAGCTGCAATCTCCTTCATGGAGTTCATGAGCGCCGTCCCAATACCTTTGCGATGATAGTCTGGACGTACAGCTATATTTATTTCGAGTACATGACAATTACTAGCCAACAGCGTTGGAGGACGAAATCCAATATACCCGCAGAGCACTTCCTGTTCGATGGCGACCAGTTGAGAGCCTGGAGGCGTATTGCGCAGAAACTCTCCACGCGACTTCCATGACAGCGAGGCAGGAGCCGTGCGTTCATTCCATACCAATTCATCCAGCGCAATCAGATCAGGAGCATCCTTCATCTCCGAATGACGTATCGTCAAGGGTTGACTTGTAAACAATTCCTTTCAATCCTTCCTGTGAAGGCTTTCCTGAAGCAATAACTGCAACCAGCTGTCACCTATTGTACCATAATAAAAGCTCATTACTGAACTTTTATTGGGACTTAAGGACTGGGAACATCCACCTAAGAAGGAGTAGTATCCAAATTATCCAAATCATGCCGAAAACGGTTCAACCAGCTATGCAAAATGAAAAACAGAATGGATAATATGGCTACGCCTAATGCCAGCCAAAGTGTGGGCGGTAACCCACCGCCATCATATAACTTCCCCATAATATAAGGTCCCATCACCCGTCCGGCTGCGCCAATGCCCCCTACAAGTCCAATGTAAAAAGGTGCACCCCGACCTCCATGATCAGACAGGAATGCTGGAACCGCAGGTGCGATCAGCATTTCTCCCAGAGTCGCCAGTACCATAGCGAATATCATCCCAGTATAGTTCTGTGTGCCCAGTATGACAATATAAGCTGCCAAATAAAATCCTCCAGCCCATGTCATTTGTGCCGAAGCGTGATGAGCGTACAGCCGTTTGATCCAGAAAATAATAGGTTGTGCGGCAAAAATAAGAATACCATTCAACGTCCATAGTAGCCCATACATCGTTTTAGGCAAGCCCTGCTCAATAATATAGGGAGAGACTCCCGTATTCCAGATCGAATTACCGAACCACAAAAAAAGTGAACCTAACCCCACAAAGAGATACAGCCTGGTATCACGAAACAGCAATCGAGCTGGTATTTCTTCTCTTTTCATCACAGACTTGCTGAGCTGAACTTCCCCCTCTTCCCGATCTACCCTGCTTAGATACGACCAGAAGAATCCGGCAAATACCGCAGAAGTCACCCCGTTCATCACAAAGCTGAGCTGATAGGAAAGGTCGGCCAGAACGCCGCTCAGTCCCGTTCCGAGTGCCACCCCAATATTGTTCGCGACATAAATGATATTAAACAGCTCTCCACGTCGGTCAGCAAAACGAAAACCTACAAAGGCCTGAATCGCAGGCACAGATACCACATTAAAAAAGCCGATAAAGCCCATCATGATGACAAAAGCTACCCAATGACCACTGGTAAATGGAAGCGAGAGAAGTCCCAACGCATTCATGGCCAGTGAGCCGACAATCAGTTTCTTGGCTCCAATACGATGATAAAGGGCTCCGCCCAGCACTTGACCAAATATTCCGCCTAAAGACTGCACTAAAATCGCAATCCCCGCATCTCCCATACTACGGTTTAGTTCGTCGAATACATACATGCTAACGAGCGGCCACATGAGGGAACTTCCTGCGGAATTAATCAGGCTGGCAATGAGAAATACTTTTACTTCTTTCGGATAAGACTCCAACCATTTCATATATTTTGCTTCTCCTTTTGCACCTGACGCCATTAAAGGCATATTCTCATTGGCGCTTCACATTCACCACCGTTGAGAAAAAAGTAGCCCCCTGCCCCATATCCGACAGCCGGTCAGAGGTTAACGCATTGGCACGCTGTCTGCGTCCTTTGCCTTTCCACCATAATCCTTGGCTAATCACCGTGCCGGGCAGCATCAGATCGGTAACCTTGGCTTTCAATTCATACATTCCCCTGTCATTCCAGACGGTAACCGGATCACCATCTGCGATGTCTCTTGCCTGAGCATCCTCCGGGTGAATTTGCAACAAAGGCTCCCGCTCCAATCGCTGATGCTTGGGCAAATTAGCAAATGTAGAATTCAAAAAATTATGGTTTGGCGGTGAAACAAACATCAATGGAAAACGGTCATCCGCTTGCGGCCGATGCTCTCCGTCATACCCTTCAATCAGCGGTACATAGGAGGGCAATGCGGGCAGACCTGCTTGTTTCATTTTTTCCGAATACAACTCAATCTTGCCTGAAGGCGTAGTTAGACGCTCCAAATAAGTAGCCTTTGGCGTCATATCAAGCTTTACAAAAGGCGACTTTTTTAAGGCATCCAAGGTTACACCCTTGAGATAAGGGTTCGTTGGATTATCAAGCGCGCCTGCGATCATATCTTCTTCACTTTCTGTAAAGGCAGCTTCATCAAAGCCCATTGCCTGTCCGAGCAGGCTAAATAGCTCATAATTGCTTTTGCTTTCCCCAAGCGGATCAATGACAGGCTTCTGCATCTGGATATAGTGGTGCCAGTACGATTTGTATAAGTCTGTTCCTTCAAAAGAAGACGCAGCAGGCAGCACAATATCTGCATAGCAGGCCGTATCGGTAAGGAACAGGTCATGAACAACCGTAAACAGATCCTCTCGTTCAAATCCCTCCGTCACCCGTTCCGAATCGGGTGCTACAACTACCGGGTTACTACAATATACAAATAACGCCTTAATCGGTTGTTCCTTCTGTAGCAGCGCCTCTCCAATCCGGTTCATGTTGATCACCCGGGCATCCGGGTTCTGTCGCAGATCAGGACGCTCCAGATGGGCGCTGTTAATCTTGGCATAAGCACCATTGGAGCGCGACGCTCCCCCGCCGTGTTTCAACCATTGTCCAGTGAGTGCAGGCAAGCATGTAACTGCACGTACGTTCATACCGCCATTATCATGATGCTGAAGCCCATTTCCGATATTGATATAGGCCGCTCGCGCCTTCCCGTACATTTCCGCCAAACGGATAATATCCTCTTTCGGCACGCCGGTAATCTGCGAAACCCGCTCTGGTGTATAGGTCTTAACATGCTCGCGCAGTTCCTCGTGACCTACGGTATAGCGACGTAAAAATTCGTCGTCTGTCAGCCCCTGATCAAACAGCACATGCATAACCCCCAGCGCAAGCGCCGTATCCGTTCCCGGATATAAGGGAATGAACCAATCCGCCCATTGCGCCGTCCGGTTGCAATGAACATCAATAACGACCACCTTAGCACCTTTTTTACGTGCTTTCTCAGCCAATACGACCTGATGCATGTTGGTGCTGATGACGTTTCCGCCCCATACAATAATGAGCTCTGCATCCTCTGTGTCCTCCGGGCTTGTGCCGCCCTTAAATCCCATAACCGATGCCCAGCCTTCATTCCCAGCCACACTGCAAATCGTCTGATCCAGTTGGCTTGAACCCAGCGCATTGAAAAAGCGACGATCCATTCCATCCACACTCAATACACCCATATTGCCATAGAAGCTGTAGGGGAGAATGGATTCTGGTCCATCCGTACGTATCAACTCCTTGAACCGACCTGTAATGGTATCGACCGCCTCCTCCCAGCTAATTCGTTCAAACTTCCCTTCCCCTTTGGCGCCTACACGCTTCAACGGATAAAGCACCCGATCCGGATCATATACTCGCTCGGTCATATTCCGGACTTTGTTGCATATAGCCCCTTTGGTAATGGGATGATCCGGATTACCAGTCACCTTGACTATCTTTCCATTTTCCTTGTGAAGCAGGAGCCCACACGTATCCGGGCAATCCAACGGGCATACGGCCGGAAAAATACCGTTCTGCTGCTCCGTCATCCGCTGTCCTCTGTGTAAGTTGTGTTGAAGTGTGGCCTCAAGAGGCGCGCTATTGCGATGATCCATGGTGTTAATGCTCCTTTCCGTTGCCGTTTCCAAAAATTACACTGTTCTTATCATATCTACAGCTTTGGCCTATGGCAAGAGAAGGATTTTACCACACAGCATCTCTCCAAAATATATAAAAATCCGCCTGCTGTTTAGAGCAAAACGGATTTTAAAAATCATAATTATTTTTTTATCATCCTGTTTCATCATTACATACCCAGGGTAAAAGAGATCAAGGCATTATGGACGAGAGCACACTCATCCTCCATGCCAAATCATGGACCACTCCCAAAAAAATCCGCCATGACAGGTTTCGTTCCCCCGGGCCTGTCATGGCGGATTTGCTTTGTTCATTGCTTCATAAAGTAACGTGATTATGCATGATCACTCAACGGATTAGATGCAACGGAAGGAGTAATTTGAGATTCATTCACGGAATGTGTGTTGGTTTGAGTTTTTTTCAGATAGGCCAGCCAGTAGGCTCCAGCCACAAACAGACTGCCTCCTACCAAATTCCCCAACCAGACCGGAATGAAATTCATAACATACTCTGCCCACGAAAAATGACCTGCAAAAATAGCCGCCGGAATGAGAAACATATTGGCTACAACGTGCTGAAATCCAATAGCAACAAAGGCCATGGTCGGGAACCAAATTCCCATAATTTTGCCGCCGATGGAGTCTGTGCTATAAGCCATCCATACAGCCAGTGCTACGAGCCAGTTACATCCTATACCTGATATAAAAGACTGCAAAAAGCTTTCATGCAGCTTATGCCCTGCCATATCCACCACTTTATCCAGGTAAGGACCCGTTTCGGTCAAGCCCAGAACATGCCCGAAGAAAAATGCAACAAATAATGCACCTGCAAAATTACTGAGCGTAATAATCGCCAAATTACGAAGCATGGCTCCTGTCTTAATTCGTCCTGCCCATCTCGCCAAAGGCACTGCCATCATATTGCCGGTCAGCAATTCCCCACCAGCGATCAAAACTAACACCAGACCTACAGGGAACACCGCAGCTCCAATAAAGGTAGCAATGCTTCCCCATTCTTTAGGTGCACTTGCAATAACGCGTATATCCAGCAAAAACCCGAGTGCAATAAATGCACCTGCTAAAAATCCCAATACTACCGCCACAGTCCACGGGTTGTTCGCCTTGGCCACTCCTGTTTCCACCGTCTTTTCGGCAATTTGCCCCGGTTTATAGCTTGCCATCTGCCCCCGCTCCTTTAATATCTTTTAAACAAAATATTCTTCTTTTATATTTTATTTAAAATCAGTGATTTTGTTTGTGAAAAAAATCACTTTCTAAAGTATAAAAAAAACAGCCCTTGGATAAAGGACTGTTTTTCTATTTTATTACATCTACTGCGCTACTACGCGCTTTACATTTAATTGTATTCTTCCTTTTCAACAGCTCTCAAGAACCAAAGAACTCCGCCCAGACCGACGGCTGCAACAACTACAAGAAAAAGGATATAAAACAAATCCATTATAAAGTCTCCCCCTAATCCTTATGCTCTCTATATTGTACTATAAGGATTCATCCGTACGCTTCAGATTGTTGACAAACTTATGAACAATGTCACAGACAAATCGAATTATACAGTAACTGGGTTCCGTTCGGATATTGTAGGCAATGCTTGCAAACCTGCCGCGTTCAGGAAATTCCAAGGCTTGTTATAGTGCGGCTGGAAGAAGAAATCGACAAAAGCCAACTGGTCAATGGTCATATGATTTTGAATGGCTACAGACAACGTGTTAATGGATTGCGTCAAATCGACCTTCGACATAATTTGCGCCCCAACAATTCTCCGTGTCTCCTGCTCATATACAACCTTCAGCAATACCTTTTCAGAGGTTGGCATAAACTCAGGACGATAGCTGTCCTCAATGGTTACAGCTTCTACAGTCATCCCCTCGTCGGTTGCTGCGGCTTCTGTCATTCCTGTTCCCGCAATATTATCTTCGTAAATTTTGATACCCGAGGTTCCTTGTGTTCCCATGTAGGCAATGGTCGGCTGTACCAGATTGCGTGCCACCAGCGTCCCCATTCGAACCGCATTCGTCGCCAATGGGATATAAGCTGTTTTGCCAGTCGGATTATAACGAATTGCACAACTGTCGCCTGCTGCAAACACATCCGGGCAGCTACTTTGCATATAATTGTCCACAATGATCGCACCGTTAGGCAACATATCTACCTGACCTTTGAGCAGATCCGTTTGAGGTCGGAAACCAATACAGAGTATAACAAGCTCTGTTTCATACTCTCCTTTGGAGGTCACGACCTTACTTACTTTACCGTTAGTCCCCTCAAAACGACTTACTGTCTCGCCAAGTACCAGCTTAATGCCATGTTCTCTCAGGGAATTCTCAATCCGGTCTGTATACTCATGGTCTAAATACTTATTCAATATACGATCAGCACTGTCGATCAGCGTTACGTTCTTACCGTTCATTTGAAAAGCTTCTACCAGTTCAACACCAATGTATCCGGCTCCGACGACTGTAATGTTCTGTACGTGCTGGGCTTTCTCAATGATTTCATTCGAATGATTATAGTTCTTGCAGAGCAAAATATGATCAAGTTCAATGCCTTCCAGCTTCGGAATAATTGGCCACGATCCAGTAGTCACAATCAATTTATCAAATGTGTCCGTAAATTCCTCACCTGTTTGGAGATTACGTGCATGCAGCGTTTTGCCGGCTGTATCCACACTCGTTACCTCATGAAGCATCTTGGTCACTACACCCATATCAGCCAGTTGATCTGGGGACGAATAAAACAATCCGTGTGGATCTTTGACGACACCACCTACGTACAGTGCAATACCACAAGATAAAAATGAAATATTGTCATTACGCTCATAAACCGTAATTTCGGCATCTGGATAACATTTAGCTGTGTTGACTATGGCTGCTGTACCTGCGTGTGTACATCCGATAACTGCTACTTTCATGTTGAATTCCTCCTTGGTGTGTGGGCATAAAATGTATAATAATTGTGAATACTTTCACTTAGGTAACTCGTTACTTCTTGTGATTTATTTCACTTCATGCGCTTATTATAGTGTGATATTTTTCACATTACAATAGCTTTTTATGATATTCACAGTTTGTCCACATTTAAAAAGGTAAGGATGTCTGAGATCAGCCGTTTGCTGAAATCTTTTTTTGCTCCATTCAGTTTTCCCTGTCTGCCCCCTGATTATTCCCTTGGAACAGACTTTCACACGATGCGTCAATTCTTAGGCAAATGCTTATTTAGGGAATAAAAAAAGGTCTGTTTCCCCTGAGACAGGCGGAAATCAGACCTTGTTTATACATATACTTTGGAATTACACGAAGCTATTATAACAACTGTTCAATGGCAGCTTTCATCGCTTCTGGTGACTCCTTAGGCTCAAAGCGCCCCACAGGCACACCTTCACGATTCACAATGAATTTCGTAAAATTCCACTGAATTGTACCATCTTCCTGTTCTCCAGGCTGCTGCTTCTTCAAATATTCAAACAGAGCTGCTGTATCCGGTCCGTTCACATCCACTTTGGCGAATACCGGGAAATTAACCCCGTAATTCAATTGGCAAAATTCAGCCGCTTCCTCGCTGCTGCCCGGCTCCTGACCGCCAAATTGGTTGCAAGGGAAGCCTAAAACAACGAGTCCTCGATCCTTATATTCGTCATAAAGCTTCTGCAAATCCCCATATTGCGGGGTAAGTCCGCACTTACTGGCGGTATTCGCAATAACCAGCACTTTACCTGTGTAAGTTTCCAGAGAAACCTCCTGATTGGCTGGTGTTACGGCATTATATGAATAGACAGACATACAGCATCCTCCTTCATGTCGCTTGGTTAGGTTCTTAACCTATTTTACCCAAAACGTGACGGACATGCCAATATCCACAGACCCTTTACCGCTGATGCTGCCACTTGATGACGCTCTAACCTCTTGCTGCTACTTGTGGTCTAGCATCACGCCGCTCGGCAACAGAACCCACCGTTTGCTTCTCTTCTACATTCATTCCCTTTACTACTTGGTTTACCGCAGGCTGACCAGCCAAAGCATACGGAAGACAGAGTGGTACCCCTGTACGAGGATCAGTAACAATATCCGCCTCGATCCCGAACACCTCACGCAGCACATCGGGGGTCATAACCTCAGTCGGGGCTCCTACCGCCTTCGCTTTCCCTTTTTTGATCGCAATCATATGCTGAGCATACCGGGCTGCATGGTTCAAGTCATGCACGACCATAACAATGGTGCGTTCTGCCGAAGTATTCAGATACTCTAACAGATGCAGCACTTCCAGTTGATGCGCCATATCTAAAAATGTAGTCGGCTCATCCAAAAACAATATATCCGTATCTTGCGCAAGCGCCATAGCAATCCAGGCACGCTGACGCTGACCACCAGAAAGCTGATCAATCGGACGATCGTGAAATTCGCTCATTCCCGTTACTTGTATTGCCCACTCTACCATTCTGCGATCTTCCGCTTTCATGGAACCAAAACCTTTTTGATAGGGGAAACGTCCGTAAGATACCAGTTCCGTCACGGTCAACCCTTCCGGCGCAGTCGGATTCTGCGGCAAAATAGCCAACTGCTTCGCTACCTCCCGGGTGGATTGCTTATGAATGGATTTACCATCCAACAGAACGCTACCGCCTTTAGGATTCATGATGCGAGCCATCGTTTTCAGAATGGTCGACTTACCGGAGCCATTTGCACCCACCAATGCTGTGATTTTCCCTTGCGGTATTTCTACGTTCAGATCCTCTACTATCAATCGATCTTCATAAGCAATATCCAGATTTGCCGTTTTCAGACGAAACATTTGGAATCATCCCTTTCCCTAATCCAATATATATAGTCACGGGCTTAACGCACGACATTCATCAAAACTTCATTCTATCTTTATATAATAAAGATATTGATAATCATTATCAAGTGTTAACTGGCATATTCCTTCTAATTTACAATGCGAAACGTTCAATATTTCATCAAAAAATCAAAAAAAGATCACAGCCCTGAAGCTGTGATCTTTTAATTCTGGCCATTCGCATTAAGCCTGTACAGAGGACAGTCCAAATGCTTCAGCCATGAGGCGTATTGATTTCATTTTGGCATCAAAGTCGTGAATGATGCTCGCAACCATGATCTCCTGTGCATTATAGTCCTTGCATAATTGCTCAAGCTGACGCTTCACCTGTTCGGGTGAACCGACCACCATACGCTTGCGATTCTCACGAATGCGCATCCGATCATATGGCGTATACGGATACGCAAGCGCCTTTTCGACAGAAGGTGTCCCTGCGGAACGCGTGCCCTGTTCTAAAAGCACCAGGGACAAGTCCATGCTGGATGCCAAACGATTGGCCTCCTCTTCGGTATCCGCGCAGATCGCAAATACGGCAACAAGCGAACGCGGTTGCTCACTATGCTGGGAAGGCTGGAAGCTTTCCTGATATCCCTTCATAGCACCTGTGCCGCCTTCACCATTAATAAACTGCGCGAACGCAAAGCCTACGCCACGCTCGGCGGCCAGACCTGCGCTATCGCCGCTGGAGCCAAGCAGCCACATTTCCGGCACGGTCTCTACGAGCGGCATCGCCTGTAGCGAACCGAAGCGATGCTGGTTGCCTGTGCTATCGTGCAAATAGGCTAGCAGATCATCCAGCTGCTCGGGGTACAGATCAACACCGCCCCGCATTTTCCCCTCCTGCAAAGCTCTGGTAGCAATCGGCATTCCTCCAGGTGCTCGCCCCAGACCCAGATCAATGCGTCCTGGATACAATCCCTCCAGTACCCGGAAGTTTTCCGCTACTTTATAAGCGCTGTAATGAGGCAGCATCACACCACCCGACCCCACTCGAATGGTAGAGGTACGGGCAGCCAGGTGTGAAATCAATACCTCCGGGCTGGAGCCTGCAAGGTTAGAGGCTGCATGATGCTCGGATACCCAGAAGCGATGATAACCCAGACGTTCCGCCTCTATAGCAAGCTCAGCAGTCTTTTGTAATGCCTGTGCATGCGTCATGCCTTTCGATACCGGAGATTGGTCAAGAATGCTGAGTTTTATCATAAAAAGTCTGACCTTTCTATTTTGGAATACGAATAGGCATTAATTATAGCACGTAAAGCCACAGTTAACCAAGAGGGGCAAAATAGCAGATTTACCGCACATATTTAGCCATGTTTACTTTTTATAGAGACTTGCTTTTTACTTTACTTTATCTGCTTCATAAAGATGTGAACGCTTTTGAAAAAAACTAAACAGATGGGTCACGATTACTTTCAAGACGGCATAACCTGGAACCGCCAGTACAATTCCTACCACACCAAACAAATTGCCAGCTGTCAAAATAACAAAGATGATCGTGATCGGATGTACTCGAAGAGATTTACCCATAATTTGTGGTGAAATAAATTTACCCTCAATAAGCTGTACGACTGTCCATACGATAACCATTTTGAGCAGCATGATCGGTGAGGTAACTATAGCTACGATTAACGCGGGTGTAATGGCAATTACAGGACCTAAGTAGGGAACCACGCTCGTAAAGGACGCAATGACCGCAAGTGTCAAAGAGTAGTCTAATCCAATAATCAGATAACCAATATACAGCAGCACTCCAATACAGAAGCTGACAATAATCTGTCCACGAATATACGAGCTGACCTGATGATTCATTTCGGTCATGATACGATCTGTCTCTTTACGAAACATAGGTGGAAGCATTTTTAGAATCCACTGCGGCAGCTTGTGTCCATCTTTCAGCAAATAGAACAGAATGAACGGAACCGTAGCGATCGCAAGCACAGTTTCCGTAATCACACCCAAAAAGCTTCCCACACCCGTCCATGCATTATTGATAAAGCCAGATAACTTTTCAGAAGCTTTGGAGGCCAGTTCAGATGGATCTATTTGAATGGTGTTCTGGAACTGGTTGACAAAGTTACTGCCAATCAGTCGCTCAAACTGTTGTTTGACTTGCTCGGTATAGGCAGGAACATTTTGGATAAGGCCCTGTATCTGATCACGGATCACAGGTACCACCGATGTAATCACAATAGCGATAATCCCTATAATGAGCAAAAACAGGACAACAATGGAGTATACCCGCTTTACCTTATTTCGCTCCAGTACATCTACCAACGGATTGAGCAGATAGTACAATACACCGGACAAAATGACCGGGAGAATGATCGTTTTCAGCAACACGATGACAGGCGTAAATATGTATGAAATTTTGGTAAGCACTAAGATATTCAAACCGATCAGCAGCAATACCAACAGGAATAACACAAACTTGTTGTTCAGGAAAAACTTCTTAAACCGGTCTTTCCATGCCGGAGTTATTTCCACATGACATTCCCCTTCTCTTTAGACAGATGAGTATACGTTCTTCATAATTACGATATATTTTTGCAACAAAATATACAAGGTTATACCCAAATAAACACAAAAGCAAACAAAGTTGTACGTTATTGTACGAACTTCGCTTGCTTTGAAGGGTTATGGAGTATCATTTGTCGTGGTGGCAGCCTCCACCGTCGTAGTCACCGGTTTGTTTTCTTGTTCAAAAAGATTCTGTATGAATCGCTTGAGCTTCCGCTCGTCCACACCCAACACCTGCGCACCTTTGATGGTTTCCCCGCGCACCAGTTCGTTTGGCGGGATTTGCTGCTTCGCTACTGTTTTAGCATCGATATTAAAACCCAATGAAGCCAACTGCAGCATTTCCGTTGTACTCAGATTCGTTTCAATATAAGGAGATATGCTATTTAAAATACTTGGCAGTTTAATGAGCGACGAGGTCGATTGTATTTTACTGCCCAGTTCGGTAATGAATTTGCGCTGTCGCTCCGTACGTGTAAAATCGGAAGTCGCATCATGACGGAAACGTACATATTGCAAGGCTGTTTTGCCGTCCATGTGCTGCATTCCCTTTTTCAAGTCAATATCAAACTGGTGTTTGTCTGCCTTGGACGTATAATGCATATCTTTTTCGACATCCAGGTCAATACCACCTACAGAATCAACCAACGCAATGAAACCATTAAAATCAGTATATACATAATATTGAATTGGTATCCCCAGGAGGTCGCTCACAGTCTGTCTGGTCAAATCAGGCCCACCGTAGGAAAAGGCTGCATTCAATCGACTTTGCCCATGACCCGGGATCTTGACGTACGTATCACGAAGAATCGACATCAGGGTAGCCTTTTTCGTAACCGGATCAACAGAAGCAACCATAACCGAGTCAGAGCGCCCTGAATCTTCTCCACGAGAATCGCCGCCAAGCAGCAGAATATTCACTCTCTCTGTTCCATCCCATTCCGGTGGGAGTGATACCTCTACAGGTTGTACATTGGTTGATGTTTGGGTTTGCGGTTTAAATTTCGAGTCCTGGCCGGAAGCAACCGAAATTTGATTCGTAAAATGATATATAGAATAAGCATAATATCCGCCCACTAAAAGGACTGTAGCAGTCACAGAAATACCTAGCCATTTTAAAAATTTTCGCATATTTTCGGGTAACCTCGCTTTTATTCATCATCGTTCGGCTTTTAAAAGCATACCCTTCCGGCAAGTTATCTGTCAATTCGAGGCGTTTGTTCTAGGGGCGTTATTCGTATCGGTTACACCTTATCTTCAGGCTCTTTTTCTGTTGATTTTACAGCATGGAGGTCGTCTGCATACCACGGATTCAAATGGACAAGCACCTCATAAACCCGTGGCTCCCGCTTCATGACGGCCCTCTTGATCAGCCGGATAATATCGTGTCCCTGCTGAATCGTCAAAGAGGCATCCACTGAAGCTCGGATATCTACAATAATATAATGACCGTGCTCACGGGCACGGATACGGTCAATACGCTGAACCTCGGCTACACTCAGTGCGGCTGCTGCGTAGCTTTCGATTTCCTCGGTTGCAATAGCCTTCTCCATGAGCACATCTATGGATTCGCGGCCCATTTCCCACGCCAATTTCAGAACCAGCAACGCCACTACAAACCCCGCAATGGGGTCGCCGTAAGATAAAATCGGAATATCCCAGTGTTCCCCGATCAGTCCTAATCCGATGCCCAGTACAGCGGCTCCAGAGGCATACACATCAGCGAGGTGATCTTTTGCCGTCGCAATGAGGCCCTGACTATTGGCCGCTCTGCCAATACGAATTGTGTAGATATACAGCCACTGTTTCCAGAGCAAGGAAATAATGGCTGCCACTAAGGCCAGTATATGCTCCTGTGGCATCGGTTCAAACAGCGCAGCAATGGAATGATAGCCGATAAATATACCTGCCCCGAACAATATGACCGCCACCACACTAGCACCAATGACTTCTGCCTTGCCATGACCATAAGGATGATCCTCATCCGGAGGCTGGCTGGATATTCTCATCGCTCCCAGTGCGGTTGCAGAAGCAATCACGTCCCCGGCGTTATGCACACCATCGGCCACCAGCACCTTACTGTTG
The DNA here is from genome assembly GCF_052921365.1 of Paenibacillus sp. T2-29. Taxonomy (NCBI): domain Bacteria; kingdom Bacillati; phylum Bacillota; class Bacilli; order Caryophanales; family Paenibacillaceae; genus Paenibacillus; species Paenibacillus sp. T2-29. Next base: position 42,528 of record NZ_JBREVE010000004.1, read on the forward strand.
AACATGAGCCCTGCGATGATTTTGATGCCGGTTAAGAGGATGTTGCTAATCAGGCTGATCCATGCTGAGACCATGGCACGCTTGCCCATATCCTGTTCCTGCATGATGTATAACCCCTCCAAATTATCTTTTAAAAATGCCCTACCCGCTATTCGGTTATCTCAAGGCATCTTTCGTTGCTCTTTATCTTATGATGCTATTCTTGCAGCGGCATAGATGAAGATTACAATAGCCCCGGAAGATGAGCCTCCCCGGGGCTATTATGATAACCATAGTGGAGCATTCTATGAGAATACCCCTATTTTATCTACCTGGACCGTCCGCGTCGGCCTCCTTGACCTTGACCCCCACGCGGACCGCTTTTGGCTTGTCCACCGCGTCCACCTTGGCCTCCACGTGCGGAACCGCTGCTGCTGCGGTCATATCCGCCGCGTCCGCTGCTTTGTCCTGCCGAGCGGCCTTGACCTCCGCGTTCAGAACCACTACTGCCGCGATCATATCCGCCGCGTCCGCTGCTTTGCCCCGCCGAGCGGCCTTGACCTCCGCGTGTGGAACCGCCGTTGCTGCGATCGCGATCATATCCGCCGCGTTCACTACTGCTACGGTTGGAGCGACGCTCGCCGCTTGCGCCGTCACGACGACCGGACTGTTCGCGGCCGCTACGGCGTCCACCGCCAGCATCGTTGCCACCAAAGGAACGGCGGTCGTTTCTGCCTGAGCGGTCGTTTCTACCCTGCCGCTCAGCCGTATCGGGAGCAGGTCTACGCTGCCCGCCGCCCTCACTGCTGGTGAATGTGACACCAGCAACTCTTTGGATGTTCCGAAGCTCCGGAACATCCCTCGGCGTGGCGAGCGTCACCGCAACGCCTTTGCCTCCGGCACGGCCGGTACGCCCGATGCGATGGATGTAGCTTTCGGCATCCTGCGGCATGTCATAGTTGAAGACATGCGTGACGCCTTCTACATCCAAGCCGCGTGCGGCTACATCTGTCGCTACGAGCAATTGAAGTTTCGCTTCACGGAACGCCTTCATCACTTGCTCCCGCTTGTTCTGGGACAAGTCCCCATGCAGCTCACCGCTCTCGAACCCCATCTCCTGGAGCTCCTCATTCAGTTTGGAAGCCCGACGCTTAGTACGGCAGAAAATAACAGCCAAATACGGACGATCCGTATTCAGCATATCTACCAATGCCTGTTGCTTACCACGGTCTGTTGTTTGTACAACGACCTGACGGATTTGGCTCACTGGAACGGAAGAAGCCGATTTCACTTTGACATCAACGGGTTCGTTCATATAGACACGAGCCAGCTTGCGAATACCTGCTGGCATCGTAGCGGAAAACAGCATTGTTTGTCTCCGGTAAGGAACCTCCTGCAGAATCGTCTCCACGTCGTTCAAGAAGCCCATGTGCAACATTTGGTCAGCCTCATCCAGGACCAGCATTTTAATGCCGCCTAGATCGAGCGTGCCACGTCTCAGGTGATCCAGCAGTCGCCCAGGTGTACCAATAATCAGTTGTGCGCCGCCTTTTAGTTTACGAAGCTGACGCTCCACGTCCTGTCCTCCGTAAACAGCTAGTAGAGATAAACTTGGCTCCGCAGCAGCCAAGCATTTAGCTTCCTCTGTAATCTGGAGTGCCAATTCACGCGTAGGTGCAATCACAAGCGCCTGCGGGTGCCGCTTGTCCAAATTCAGCTTTTGTAAAATCGGTAGTAAAAACGCAAGCGTCTTCCCTGTCCCCGTATGTGCCTCGGCAATCACATCCTGACCTTCCATCAACAGTGGAATGGACTCCTGCTGTACAGGTGTTGGCGCTGAGATGCCCTGCTCTTTCAAGGCTTCTACCCAATGTTGCTCCACGCCTAATGCTGTAAAATTCTTCAAGTTGTATTCACTTCCCTTATCTGTATTCAATATGTGTCACGTAAAATAGGTTCATGTGCCATATGACATCTATCGTTCCATAGTTCAGAATTCCCATTTTTGTATCGGTTCTCATTCTCCCCTTTTCAGGAAGGGAGCATATCCGTTATCGTTGAATCTGTTCATGTAACTCAACATACGGCCGCAAGGCGGCTCAGGCCGTTCCATATATGACTTTCCTAGTATACGCGAAGTTGAACTGGTTTCCAAACGATTTTAACGAATAACGCAAAAGGTGAATTCAATCACCATGTCATATATTATGGTAGGAGAATTGGTAATTCATGAATAAAGGATGGATGCTTGTGGTTAACAATCTACATTATAATTTCATAATGACAGGTTCCTTATCGGAGAAGCACACTTTGTTTGCCGAAGAGTGCTTTACTAACCTGTTCGATTGTTTTGAAACACTCCTGAACATATCAGGAATCCGCAATGCCCGTGTGTCTGTCTATCAATCCAAGAAAGCCAAACACGGTAAGATCCGCTGGGACAAGCAGGAGTTGCTCCGCATTGTAACCGATAATGAATTGACTCCATTGATGCTGGTTATCGAGGCTCCCAGTATCAAATCGTCCTATAACAAAGGGACAACGCCGGAAGTCTACATTCTTTTGTCCAATGACCCTATGGGTCAATCTCCCAACAATTGCGGGATGCTTGTTTCGATCCGTCAGGACATTTATGAACGTATCGACCAAACAATCGTCGAAGACGTTATGATGCAGCTGAGCCAGTGGATAAAGGCAACCAAACTGTTACACAGCTCGCGCAACTTTTATGCTGGCAGTAAAGCACGTGCCATTATGGATATTCTTCCATTTATGCTCGAAAAGGATACTCCGGATATGAAGTATGTTTTTCAATCGTGGACTCCGTATCCTTTACCACACACTTAAACAATCCGTCATCCCATTAACCCTAGGAGGCTGCAATTTATGCAAATTCAAGTTCAAAAGGCTGAAAAAAAAGAAAACGAATATCTCATTCATTATCAAGCGGGAGGAGCTCTGCCGTTCGTTCCGCATGATGTTGTTCTGATCCATGGCAAACAGTATTTTATAGGTACGATTTTGAAGGTAGAGTCGAAACAGGTCCTTATCCGTATCAATCCAGAATATGAAGACCAACTGACAGGGTCCATCGGACTGGAACTGGCTTTCTCTCCAACCGTTTCTATTCAAGGTGCAGACAGCATTGTAGAAAAGCTCGGCTATTTTCCACCTTTTCACTATGACCGAATCACGGCTGCCAATATGACGAAAGACCAGATTACACTGACAATTGAGCTATCCCCCGCTAGCGTGCTAGTTCCTAAATCACCGGATCTGGAACCTTCGGCTGAGGCACCAGTGATCCCTGAGGCTCCAGTCAAAGATATTCCACGCTATGCAGTGACTTTTACATTTCTGGAAACCAAAGAGCATGTATTAACCCCTGTAGAAACAGAAAATATCATCTTGCAGCTCGATTTCCGCTATGAAGAAGCAGACATGGTCGTTGACATCGATGCTTTGTCAGGGCTGTCAGGCAGCTTTCTGTGCAGAGGCATCCGTGCAGAAATTACGGAACTTCATGAATAAACATGAAGCCCGTGAGCTGTTGCGCTGTCATTCTTTTATTCATGATGATCTGGAGCATCCCAAAATGCGAAGCGGATTTCTAGGGATGCTTCGTCCCTTCCAGGGAGAACTGATCGAGGATAATTTTCATGAGCTCATGACTATCATTGAAGTTCTGGCAGATGAGTTGGAGAAACCGTCCGTAGAACGGGAGCTTATATCCGCTCTGTGGGGGATTTGCCAATATACACGGGCATGGGCGTTGCATCCTGATGGTATGCTGCAGCGAAATCACCTGCTGACCGTAGAGCAGATTAGTACGCTTGACGATTGGATTGATACAATTTCCTATGCGGTTATGGTGCTGCTAGAGGGTGGCGGAACGGAAGAAGCTTTATCGAACTACAGACAACGAGAGTAGGTAATACACAATGTCAAAAAGTAATCTGGCTAAGAAATGAGGGGGGTATATGTCCATACAAACCGATGATGACGGAAAGACGTTCTTATCTATTTTCCCTACACTATCGTATGAAGATAATTGGTCTCATTACGCGAATTAACAGCTATACCCCAGCCCATGGGGGACACCATCGCATTCCTTTTGCAGCTTGTGCAGCAATCATCTGAGGATGATCTGCTTCGTATAGAAGCGCTGAAGGTCATCGGGCTATATGCGGATCAAAGCCAGCAGCCGATGATCATGCGAGGAATTCGCGAGCTGCTGTCCAAGCCTGATGAAGATGATGATGTACGGAACGCAGCTTTACAAGCTTTGGCGTGGATGCCTTGTTCAGAAGCAGAGCTACGTATAGCTTTGGACTTAATCCGCAGTGATACATATATCTTAGTCCAGGGGGCCGCTTTTGCACTGCTCCGTGCACATAAAGCCCATCCTTTCGCACAACAGGCGCTGAAGCAATTATTGCACCATGAGGAATTCGGTGCATCTGCCCAGCGTGAGCTGTCCACATAATCGACAACCAAAGGAGAATCACTCTACTTATGCGTGTAAGAATATTTATTTTCATATTAATTATCGGAATTATTTGTGTGCCTGCCTATTTCATTATGAGCAGCTTTGGATTATTCCAAAATGAGAAGGTGCTTGTACATTACAAGCTTGCCCTTGAGGTAAAGGGTAAAAAATATGATGCCTGGCCTTTAATCAGCAGCTATACCGCAATAGATAAAAATGGGGACCATCGTCAGCTCTACTATCAGGCAGAGGGCTCAGGCATAGAGTATCTGTTTCAGCTAGCCTATGGACAGTATGAACTCAAGCCCTCCAAAGAAAATCCTTTTCTGGATGGGGGAATCCACTATACCATGGACCATCCTGAGTATGTACGTGAGGAAAAACAGTATGAGAACGCCAACGACTATACGGAGTTAACCCATTATTACAACCAACAGGAACAGGTTATTTATACTTACAATCCTGATGCCAGCCTCGACAAAACCTACGTGCGCTCTATCATCACCGCTGGAATGACTCGCACCACTGGTAATTCAAGTAGGCCGGTGAAGGATGATTATATTAATATCAGTAAGCTGTTTAAGGACAAGCTCGGAGTAAATGTGAAGGTAGATGTGGATGAGGACAACAAAATCGTTACCCTGTCCATGTCATAATAAAACGAAAAGAAAGGAAGACGCTATAAATGACAGAAACACAGCATACTAAATTAGGGCCTGCTTATTTGGAGGATTGGGTTGTACCCGAAAACCCGGAGGCATGGGTTGAACAAGAATGGACAGGTAAGCTCCGTTCACAGGCCGGAAATACGAAATTCCACATTTTTTACTATGGAGAATTCATGGATGAGTTGATCGCTGTAACAGAGTTTGCGCCCCAGCTCATTATTGCAGAAGATGCAGTCACAGGTGAGCAGATCGTCATTTTTGATGGAACTCGCCATGGTTACGATGCACTACTGTGTGAAGTATATACAGAAGAACAGCAGAACAATCGCACTCCCCTGCTACCTTATCTGGACGATGACGGTGAGGATACCTTTGAGGTGACCGTGACTGCTTTTTATAATGTTGATTGGGATGACGAGTTTGCAGATGATGTGGACGAGAACGGACAGCTGGAGCTGATCAGCGGCGAACGGTGCGATTTTGAAGAGGCCAAGCGAAACGGTTTTGATGCGATTAGCATTACAATTACCAGCGCTAAAGGTCTAAAAACAGAGATCCTTCAGGAAGAGCTGGCCTGACGATGGTATTTAAGAGAATCAAACATCAGGAAGGCGATATTTTTGTTATCCCTCTGCATGACGGCCGATTTGCGGTATGTCAGGTGATCTGCGCACTGTATGGTCGATTCAAAAAAGCGTTCTCCTTTGGTGTTCTATCCATAGGTCAGAATCAAGCGTACGAGGGTGAAGCTACATATCTCTCATTCACAGATTACCGGGGCAGGTTCGAGGTTATATTCACCGCCACCCAAAATCTGACGAAGGGAGTATGGCCCATTATCGATCATCGCCTTCTATCTGAGGAACAACAGCAGCTAAAATATTTTAATTGCGCGGGCCATCTGTATTACGGAGATGAATATGTACGCAACCTGGAACTAAAAGAATATAATCAATATCCTGTAATGGGCGTGGCTGGATATGAACTGGTACAGCAATATTTAGCCCAAGCATAAAGAACAAAAAGAATAGCAACTTAAAGAGCCACCTTAAAGTTCGAAAACCAGGGTGGCTCTTTAACGATTTAAAAGGGTTCAAATGTATAAGGGAATGGTGTACGATGTGTTCCCAAAATCGACTTTACGCGTTCTCTATCCAGCAGCGCTTCGACGAAGCAATACAAATCCGGGGCTGCATACCGAAAGTTGCCCCATGTGCGCAGATTCAAAGCATAAATCGGGAATTCCCCCCGTTTATCAGGCGATTGAATATCCCAGACCAGCAGGTCATCCTCTTCACTGGAAGCGAAGGGAACGGCATGCTCCAATAATTGCGGGAAACCATCTGGCTCCAACGCCGCTTCTTGTAAGACCTCCTCCGATTCCAGCAAATCATCAAACCAGGCTCGCCAGTCATGGTAACGATGAAGCCATGAATCCGGATGATCCCCGAGAGGAATATGGATGTTCCATACGCCACATAACCGCCCGTAGCCAAGAGTCTTGACGTAATCTATATAGGAAGGCGGAAAGCCCCTACCATTTTCAAAACGATGCTCTATAAGAAATTCTTCATCATAATAAGCCTGAAACTGCGAACGTTGCAGCCCTGTAAAAATGCTCATGCTCGCCCTCTCCTTTTGCACATCCTATTCGCTTTTTCACCCTTCGGCACATTGAAAAGGCCATTTTCAAGTGTTAAAATGGGAATAAGATGTATATTCTAAAAAAGAGTGAAGATGCGTCAACATCCTCACTCTTTGGCAACAGCCGCTTTTAAGGGCGGTGGTTGCAAGTTCACGGTATACGAAATAGACCGGTTCCTACCACGGGCGGTCTATTTCTTTTTATGGAAGGAAAGAATCAGGACCTCACCTCCTTTACAGGAGACTAGCCGACCGCCCATCTAAGCCATTCTGTTGTTAAGGAATATTATAACATATGATATATAAAAAGTACGTTTTTACGCTCTTTCCGCAAAGGAGGAACGAACATGGAGCAAAAACGCTTCAAAGATGAATATGGATATAAATATGACTTTGCCGCCGTGATCCGGAGAGGAGAACAGGTAGCTGTTCACTGTCCTCGCTGTCAGGGCCAAGCTTTTATTTCCAGATCTAAAGAAGACTGTTATTACGTTGTTCGCTGCTCTCATTGTTACTACACATTTCAGCAGCCAGAATCGTATAAATTCTATGCACGCGGTGTATGCAGCCATTGCGAGCGATATTTTAATATTGAAATCCATGATGACCGAACGGTTACTCATAAAAATACGAATATACACTGTCCGCACTGTGAGACACGTAATCAAGTTCCGGTGCATCGTATGCAGTCACGTGAATGGCATACGGACGTGATCCAAAATGGGAAAGATCCTATTTTCCAGCTCCAGCTGTATTTCCTTGATTACTATCGTGGGAAACCAGTGTGGGCTCTTAACCGGATACACCTGAATTATTTGCTCTCCTATATCTCTGCCGAGTTGCGGGAAAAACCCACATCCGGTATGATGCGCACGGCTTCCCATTCCATTCCAAAGTACATTAAGGATGCGAAAAATCGCCAGGCCATCTCGAAAATATTACAAAAACTACAGCATAAACAAGCGTCTGAGGGTGAGCATTCCAAACATGAGTATACAAACTTTTGACAGCCTAGAAGCACTGGTCCAGGCCGTCTGTCAGACCACCACGTGCAATCTCGGCTAGAGATAGCGACTGTACAGATGTTATTGAAGTACTGCGCCGCAGTGGAAGCGAGCCGGATGTTCAACGCATTGCGCAGGGACTGCGATATGATCATGAATACGATGCTTTTATGGAATAAGCGTCTCCAGTATCTCTTTTACATCAGGGACAGCCTGCTTCAGGCTGTTTTTTAGTTTCTTTGCACCACCCCATATACGATAAACGATCATCTCTTGTTCGTAGTCTTCCAACTTCTCAAGTACATCTACTAGCGCCTTCGCCTGTTCTGCACTTTCAATGCCAGCCGATTTCAGAGGTTTGGCAGAATCATTACCTGCCAAAAGAATCCTCGCCCATACGGGAATCGTATCCGGTGTCAGTCCATGTGCCTCAACAAACACAGCGGCGTAACCGTCCTGCACCGACTGGTGCTCACTATCCACTAGCTTCATATAACGACTCACTAACGGAAAATATTCCGTTCCTTTAAGTCCTAATCCCATCACCGCATAGGTTCCCGGCATTGCTGACTTCTCCCCCGGCTCTACATCGTTGTACCACTTGAATTCTTCCATCACAGTCTCGGCATATTCCGCCAGCAACGGATACAGCGAAGGGTATTCAAGTGCATTGGCAAAGAAACGATGTAATGCAGATTTGGCTAACTTGGGTACGGGTAGATAGTTTTTCACTTTGCTTTTGAACTTCATCCCATATTCCTTAGTAAAGCCTTTTCGTAATATATCACATAGATATACGAGTGCTTCTCTATAGCTCTCTTCTTCCTCAGAACGAATCTGAACCTCCAGTGTTTGCAAAATATCATTCGCTTGGCAGGTGACTCGCTCATTTGTATATGACGCTGGAATGCTGCCTGATCCACTCTTAAGCCATTCGGCTGCCTGATTTGAACCCAGTTGTGCAGCAATCTCCAAATAACTCTGCCGTGCATCGGCATCGGTCGAACCCACACGCATCGCGGTGAGCAGGAACATCTCCATGGCGGGGGCAGGAATATCTGAAGGAAGAATATCGGGCCTCACCGTATACTCCAGCCCGTAGTTTTTTTCCCGATCTGCGTATTTGGCCAAAAATTCATCTTCAGCCCAATGCATTAAGCCTCTGCTCAGCTGATGCCTCCATGCTTCTTCTCGCTTACGGCTAACCTGCACTTTTGCATCCATTCGATTCAACAGCTCATTCACCCGCTGGGCGTCTATAGGGTACAAATGAGGATCAAGCAAGTGCCTTACTAAGAAAAAATCGTCCTCTTCCTTCGGGATAGCTTTACTGGCAGGGTCAAGCTTTTGCTCCACAAACTGTTCGATAGTGGCTAACAGATGCTGCCGCTTATCTTCGTTCAACAGCGAGAATGTAAAATGACTGGCCTTATTCTCCAAGACCACCTCTAGATGAAATTCCAGCCGATAACGAAAAAACATAGGACTAAATTCTTCTGAATTATACAGGGCCGCTATCCGTTCTTTGAACACAGGCATCCATTCATCCTGCACCTGCTGGAGCGTCACCCCTTCCGTAAAACCAGAAATATCCATATCTGGTCTACGATGATCCCAATCAAACGGTTCGTAGGTATCCACCCATAACCCGTCGCTCTTACAGGTAACTTTTAAGTATTCATGAATCCCTTCGTGAAGGACGCTTTTGGTCTTGAATTCCGCGTTGCGCTTTTGCTCAGAAGCGTATCTCTGGTCAATCTCCTCAAAAATTGAATCTATGTAGGCCTGTACCCCCGATGTCATACGATGTGCTCCCCTTTCATACCCTCACAAATTGTAGTTCTTACATAATTGAGATAGACTAATATTTAACTATTTTATTTCCTGATTATAGCATATCTCTCATTTACATTTGGACTCCATCCCTATAGATAGAGTGCCAGAAAGCAGGTGTATTCTACATGTATTGGGTTTCCACACAACACACGCCAGTAGCTGCCGATGAACTGACAAATTTCCAACATACCTATGGCATAACTTTACCAATTCCCTATGCTTCATTTCTCACCCAATACGGGCCAGGTACCTATTGCGGCCTGCTGGTGATTGAACGACCTGATCCTCAACTTTTGCAATCCTATGCGGATTACGAACTGTGGACGCATGATGATAACTGTCCGATCACCGCGCAACAGCTGGGCGAGTGCGTGGTCATCGGCAGCTCCATAGATGGTGATTTTCTAGCGGTGCATCCTCAGGTCGAAGGCTTGCTTTGGCTACCGCGACATTCGGAGGTCATTACTATGAAGCCATTAGATGTTCAAGCCCCATTTATAGATACACTAGAGCATATACTACGGGATGAATTCGGAAGAATAGAGCCATTCCCCCGTTATTTCGAGCCTGTCAGTCTGGATAGAGTTGCAACATTTCTACAATTTAATCCACCGGAGACGGCGGAAGCTTACGGTTCAGCCAATCCGAACGATCAAGCCTTGCAAGTAGCTCCAGCATCTATACAGGTATTGGCTCAGCGTTTTAAACAGCATTTTGACTCAAATCTATGGATTGAAAACGAGCATATCTGCTTGGCTTTTCTTCAGTCTCTTGGCGGATACGTACGTTTCAATTATGCATATGGACGCGAAGTGGCGATCATTTATGAATCTAAAGCGATAGCACTTCATGATGAAGTTCTATCATTCCTGCAAAAAGAACATTGCCAGGTTGTAGAGTAAGAGGAGGACGAATACAAATGACAGTACATTTTGCACATATCTTAGAAAAGCTCGGAGGGATCGCTGAGCGCCTGAGACAAGGTGGGATGCCTGACGTGGTATACCAATGGACGAAGGGGATTTCCGAAGAGGAACTGACTGAGTTGGAGGAACGGCTGCAAATCCCTTTGCCTGCCTCCCTGTCTGAATTGATAAAGCGGTGTGGCAGCTTACATTTGCTATGGTGCCTCCCTCAACACTGTATTGTAGCCGATGAACCGGCTTGTTCATATGAAAGCAGTAATGGCCTTAAACAAAAACCGAATATCCTTGACGATATTACAGGAGAATTTGGCTGGAATCATGAGTATATAAGCTATTTTACATCCTATGGAGAAAACACCGACTCAGCAGCGGACGAACAACGATATCTAATTTTAAACTATAACGGTGCCGGTGATCCGATCCTGCTTGATAGAGCGACATCCGCAACAGAGCCAGCAGTGTTCTGTTATGAGCATGAGTTGGACCGGTTCATGCTGCTCGCAGAAAGTCTACCTACCTATATAGAAACCATGCTTGCCTTACACGGGTTATGGCTGTGGGATTGGTCTAACGTGTCAGATGAGCTTGGTATTCAACTAGACAGCCCACCGCTGCAGTTGTGGCAGCGCTGGTTGAACACGTTCTGTACGATGAAGCTGGAGGATGCCGCCCGGTCGCTGGAAACACTGATCCATTACACCACCATGCATGGCGCAGATCATCCTGCTGTACTGCAGGCTTTTCAGGCCTATGATCCAAAGGATATTTTTCTTGCCTGGGAGCAGCGCATTCAGCGTAACCCGGCCCAATTCGCTACATGGGCATTTTTTATTGGGGAGACCGCAGGTATTCGGGCTGCTGACTGGGTTCGCTCCTTATGGGAGCCGGACACGGATATCACGCAAGCATGGAATTCATCCGCTTCAAATAACATACATGCTGAGAGAGCATTTGTCTCGACACGTGCTTATCTATCTGCCCGCTGCCTGCCCGAACAAGAAGGATTGACAAGTGTTTACAATGATCTAATACAGCATACGGCAAAGGATGGCAAATTAGAAGGATACACCGTTAGCGGGCAGTTACAGCATTTTCATTCACCGCAGGTCATTGACTGGATGCGGGATAAGGTCAATCATCCGGTCGATGGCTGGGCAGTACTTTTCGCCTACTCTCGTCCTACAGCTGAGCAGGTGATTGAATGGCTATCCAGTAACGAGCTTCATCAGAAAATTGCAACCGAGGCGCTGGATATCATGATTCAGCGCGATCTTCTGCCCGGTCTAGAAGCAGACGTTTGGGCTAGCATCTCAAACCTGCTTCATGCTTCTTTACAACTCGTGATGCTCAAAAAAGATAAACGTCGCATTGAAGCCGTGCTGGAGCAGCTTTCAGATTTGAAACTTCGTTAACACAGGAGCCGGCGTATGCAGACTTGCCTGTACGGGGTGGGAGCACAAAAAAATGAGCCGCTGCATCAGCGGCTTAATCCTCGAAAAAAAGTATCTATAGTAAATGAAATCAATTCATTATTTGCTTTGGCCATAGGAAGCTCAAAATTCAGGAGAAGAGAAGTTAGTCCGTGTAACATACTCCATACGGATCTAGCCATCAGGTGCTCATCCCCTTGAATGATGCCCCCTTCCTCCATAGCGACTTTGAGTCCGCCCTCAAGCAACTCAAACCCTTTAAAACTCCCACTGTCTATAAGGCTAACCGAGCTTACAGATTCAAGGTTGCTGATAAACAGGATGTTGTAGTATTCGGGATTAGCCATGCCAAAACGGACATAAGCATCGGACACTGTTTTCAGTGTGTCCAGAGCGTTCAGTCCGGCTGCCTGTGCTTCATCCACGCGCTGCTGAAGAGCCTTCAGGAACAAAGCATTCCCTTCTAACAGCAGTTCACGAACAACCGCTTCCTTATTGGAGAAATAATGATAAATAGTCGTTGGTGAATATTCGATCTGATCCGCAATTTTACGCATAGAGACCTCGGCATACCCTTGGTTCAAGAAGAGCGATCGGGCGGCCTCAATGATTTTGCGGCGAATCTCACTGCTTTCACGTTCTCGGCGTTTGATATGTTTCATGAATAGATATACGTGCCCTTTCTGCCTATCTCAATTTGGCGGCGATACGATCAGCTTCCATTATACCCGAGTTCATAGCTCCTTGAAACCCGCCCCCAGGCTGTGTCCAGGCCCCTACCAATGACAGACGGTTCACTACTGATTTGTGCTTCAGTCTGTGTATACCGGACTGCCGCACCGTTTGCGCAAAGCCGTAAACAGCCCCGCCGGGATTAGCGGTATACCGCTGCATTGTGCGTGGTGTGCCCAACTCTGCCACTACCACTTTACTGCTAAAACCAGGGTATAGCTGTTCAAGGCGTTCCAGTATCTGCTGTTTTACTGCTTCTTTTTTGGCTTTATATTCGGGACGTGCGCTAGGCCAGTTCTCCAATCTGTCCAAAAATGTAACGGTGATGACACCCTTTCCCGCTTCATTGAGTGTAGGGTCCATGGCGTTATAATTTGTGAGCATCCAGTTGCCTTTCGTATACTGGCCGCTCATCATGACTTCATAATCCGTCTCCGAATCCGGCTCGTTATATAGGATTAAGTCTTCTTCGGTGATCCCAAGCTCGCGAGGCTCGCATGATAGCCCTAGGTATAGCTGAGTAAGAGATGTGCCAGTCTCCATTTTGGTGACAGCCTCCAGCTCACGACGGGCGGCATGATGATTTTCCAGCAGACGACCATAGGTATGATGAGGACTGATACCAGACACAACCCAGTTGGCTTTATATACATCCCCTTTGTTCAGACGTACACCAGCTGCTTTACCGCGTTTAAGTATGATTTCAGACACCTGACTGCGTAGGTGAACTTCTCCTCCAGCTGATTGAATAGCTTCGACCAGCGCATTGGACAAGGCCTGTGCACCTCCCTGAATGTAATACGTCCCCTCCAGATGATAGCCCATCCAAGGAATGAAAAAATACAAGGCCGCAAGCCTCTTCGGGGGCAAACCATAATAAGCCCATAGGGCGGTGAAAAATTCCGTGAATCGGTCAGACAAGCCAAACTGGCTTACAGCCTCCCAGGTAGTCATTTGCGTCCAGCGGAAGAAGGTGCCTGCTTTGAGCAGGCCCGCCATCTTACGCCAGGAAGTTAGGGAGGAAAAAGCAGAAAAGCCTGCCTCAAAACGGTGAATACCTGCGAAAAGCTTGTCAATGGCTGCTGTCTCAGCAGGAAACATGCCTTTGAGGAGCTGCGTATACTCCTGCACATCAGATGGGATATCAATGGTCTGTCCTTCCCAGCGAATGGAGTAAGGATGCTTTTTGCGTAGAGGAACGATTTGCTGGTCCACATGGCAGTCCTTTAACAGCCGGCCGAAGCTGCCTTCTTCGAGTCCGCCGACGCCGTGCAAGGAGACATCAAAGGTATATCCCTTTCTTGTGAATTCAGTAGCAAAGCCGCCAGCCAAAGTATGACTTTCAAACACAGCTGTCCGGTAACCCAACGCAGAAAGTCTGGCTGCACAAGACAATCCACCCAGCCCGGCACCAATGACAATAACATCATATTGGTTCATGATTTCATCTCCCTTGTTAACGTCGTTATATAAGTTAACAGTGTTAAGTTAAGGAGATTATATACTACCGTATCCCCGTTGAAAAGCTCTATTTTCTTGTTTCCTGCTATAGAACAATGAGCACAATCTTCATATTGCTCAGCACAAGTCACTCAAGAGATTTTAGTAGTCTCCCGTTGCGAAGGTAAATATATATTATAAAAACATCCAAAATTGTAGCGCTTTCACTTGTCAGATTCCAAGGAGGATGCTATTCTTCAAGTGGGATTGTTACTGAAAAGGCAAAACCCGAGTACACTTGTGTACCCGGAGTTTGCCTTTTTTTGATTTGTATGAGTTCCATAGCATACAGTCAAGCATCCCGATCATATAGTAAGCGCTTTAAAAATAAACACCAAAGGAGATTATCTTATGCAAAAAAGACGTTTCGCCCTTGTTCTACTATCTCTCGTGCTCCTGCTTACGATCTTTTATCCATCCTCCAGTTCTGCCGCGGCAGCAGCCGATGTTCCAGCACCACAGGCTACCCTGCTTACCCAGGTACAGCCTCTGGGTGAGGTTGTTTCTGCCGTTGTACTGAAATACAGCACCAATATTGACGGAGCATCCCTGTCCACATCCAGCTTTCAGGTTCAATCTGTACTCAATGATGTATACACGGACAGAACCGTGACCGGCGTATATACCAACGATACCGGCGCCATCACCAACCGAAGTACTCATGGCAAATATGTCGTGATCGAGCTGGATACACAGGACAAAAATGCAAGCACTCTCACTTACGATTCCACAAGCGCAGTCAACCGCATCAATCCATTGAACTATTACATTAGCCAAAAGAAAGATATTGCAACTTCAAAGAAAACAGTCATTCCAGCTTCTACACAGACTGTAAAAGCAACCGATAAAGTGACACCCATTGTAGACGATTTCCAAAAAAACACCTTTGAAAATAAAGATGGCTTCAAACTGAACTACTTTACATTTGAACCTAAAGTAGAGCCTGGCAAAACCTACCCATTGGTTGTATTCCTACACGGAAACGGCGAACGTGGTGATGGAAATGGAGTCAACCTGTTAGCAAATGCTGGTGCTGTCACTTGGGCTTCCCCTGAGCAGCAAGCCAAACACCCATCCTTCGTCATCGCTCCCCAAAGCCCAATTGACTTGGAGCATAAATTTATTTGGGCAGATGAACCACGCAACAGCGCTGTTGCCGATTTGGTACGTGAAACGGCCTTGAAATATCCGATCGACACCAACCGCATCTATATCGTAGGTATTTCTCAAGGTGCCATGGGGACATGGAGATTGTTAGAAAAAAATCTTGATCTGTTCGCTGCGGGCGTGCCGATTGCCGGTCTGACCAACTATGAAAAAGCTGTGAACATGTATGCTCCTGTTGACCCTGCACACGTTGAAGTGTTGAAAAACGTTCCGATTTGGGCCTTCCATGCTGCAGACGATACGACAGTAAGTCCTAAGAACTCTCAAGAAATGGTCGCTGCCATTAAAGCACAGAACGGAAACCTCATTCACTTCACTGAATACGAAGCAGGGATTATCAAACCTACAGGACACTTCTCCTGGGTTCCGGCTCTACAAAATCAGGATATGATTGAATGGTTATTTGCACAAAAGAAATAAAAAAAGGGCACCTGCCTTCCTGTGTACCACCATCAGGAAAGCAGGTGCAATATCAAAACGAGGAGACTAAAAATTTTGACACTGGTATTGCATTTGCAGTTAACTTGAAGCTTGTTACTTCGCGCGCTTCGCAGCTTTGATCGTTCTCAAAGCCCGTCTGCGCGTTACCTTGTTCGGACTGCTGAGCTGTCTTCTGGCAGTAGCCACATCCGTTTTAGCCATGTGTAAAGCACCATCCTATTCACTTAGGCTCATATTGGGAGTCTGCGCCTAAAGACTTAAATGATAATGAGAATCATAATCATTTAAAATTATATAATGAAATTTATGAGCATGCAAGAGATTTTGGGGAAGTATTATCTTGATAAGAAGTTGCCAAAGCTCCCTCTTCCCAAATTAAAGAAGCGTTGGGACAGCAAGCCCAACGCTTCTTTATGCTTAATAGCAACTTATACGATGATTAATTCACCTTTCCGCCCTCTACAACCAATTGATCCGTAAAGCCTTCTCCGTAAACAGAGGTCAGTGTGTCCTTATAGGCTTTATGGACAAAATTTTCCTTGCCCAACGTAGCCAGCTCGTTGTTAATCCAGTCCAGCAGTTCCTTATTTCCCTTCGCTACTGCGGGGGCAATCGTATCTTGGCCACCGAAGGCTGGAATGCTTACGGTGAAGCCAGGATTGGCCTTGGCCCAAGCGATCAGCTCTGTATTATCGTTGGCAATGGCGGCACCGCGTTTGTCTTTGAGAGCCGAGAAAATTTCGGTGTATTGATCGAATTTGAGCAGCTTGATGTCAGGATAATTTTTTGTGAAATAAGTTTCAGCCGTCGTTCCCTTGGCAACAATCAGCTTTTGATCCGAACCCTTCAATTGGTCGATCGTGGTGATTGGAGCGCTGTCGGGTGACACAATACCAAAGGATAATTTCATATACGGGTTAGCAAAATCGACTTTTTCTTTACGCTCATCGGTCACAGTAAAGTTAGCCATGATGATATCTACCTTGTTCGACTCCAAATAGGCAACCCGGCTGGCGGCATCCACCAGAACGAATTCCACCTTGGACTCGTCGCCCAAGAGATCTTTGGCAAATCGTTTCGCGATATACACATCAAAGCCCTGATTCTTCCCTTCAGAATCCACGTAGCCAAAAGGCGGCTTATCCGCAAAAACACCGATTCTAATCTTGCCATTCTTTTTAATGTCCTCAATTGAGGCGAATTTAGCCGAACCCGAACTACCATTGGTGTTTCCAGCTCCTGCACATCCTGCCAAACCGACGAGCAGCAAGCTCAAAACCAGTAATAACGTTGTGAACTTCATTCCTTTTCTCATCTGTATTCATCCCCCTGTTTATATCGTTTCGTACTGAAATATATCCAGAAAGTGCTGGGCACGCTCTGTTTCCGGTTGGGTAAAAAATTGCTGTGGCGTAGTCATTTCACATATCTGTCCTTGATCCATAAAAACAATACGATCTCCTACCGACTTCGCGAATCCCATTTCATGCGTCACGATAATCATCGTCATCCCCTGTTGGGCCAGCTCTCGCATGACATCCAGCACCTCTCGGACCATTTCCGGGTCCAAAGATGCGGTGACCTCATCAAAAAGCATAATCTCAGGGTTCATACACAGAGCGCGAACAATTGCAATGCGTTGCTTTTGCCCGCCTGATAATTGTCGTGGATACGCATCCTTGCGGTCCAGCAGACCGACTCGCTCCAATAGCTGCTCCGCTTGCGCAAGCGCCTCCTGCTTGTTTCTCCGCTGAACTTTAAGCGGACCAAGCAATATATTTTCCAAGACCGTCATATGCGGAAACAGCTCATAGTTTTGGAACACCATTCCGATATGCTGCCGCACCTCACGCCAATTCACTTTTGTATCCGTCAGATCCTGTCCTCTGTAACGGATATCTCCCCCCTGGACGGGCTCTAGACCATTAAGACATCGGAGGAGCGTACTTTTACCACATCCTGAAGGGCCGAGAATAACCACAACTTCCCCTTTCCTTACGTCCAGACTAATCTGCTGCAGTACTTTTCGGTCGCCAAAGCTTTTTTCCAGTCCTCGAATTTCCAATAAAACCTCAACAGCCTCTCCCATGACACCACCCCATCCTGCTAATTTTGCCATCTGCGTTCAAATCTTTTGGAAAGTCTGGATAACGGATAACATACAAGAAAATACAATATAAAGATAAAACCATACACCCAAAAGGATGCCGAAGGCGCCTTGATTACACCAAGTTCAATAATCTGCTGCCCGACCTTGACCACTTCCACAACACCGATCAGCACCACAAGTGACGTGGTTTTGATCATCCGTGTCGCTAGATTAATAGAACCCGGGAGCATGCGGCGCACCGCCTGGGGAATAAGCACATGACGGTATAATTGCCAATAGGTCAGCCCCAAGGCCTGACCGGATTCCACTTGATGCTTGGGCAGTGATTCCAATGCACCTCGTACGATGTCGCCAATTTCCGCTGCTCCCCACAGACTGAATACGATTACTGCCGTCAACTCTCCGCTGATATCCACATTCAGTAAAGGCGTAAATCCAAAATACACGACATACAACCATACCAAAATCGGAATAATGCGGAATGTCTCCAAATAGAATCTCAGCACAAATCGAATCGGTCTTGATTTTAAGGTGCGTAGCAGACCCATCAGAATGCCTAGCAGCGTACCAATAATAATGGAAATTAATGCAATCTCCAGTGTAACGAGCAATCCCCCTAACAGACGCTCGAAATTCGATCCCTCAAACAGCACATTAATCCCCGAACTCAGCATATCGCACCTTCCTTTCCACCCACGTCAGCAGCATCGACAAAGGTAAAAGCAGCACGAGATATGCCAATACCAGCAGAATCAACGATTCTGTCGTTTTGTAGTACATGCCGATCAGGTCTTTGGCCACATTCATCAGATCCAATAAAGCAATGGCACCCACAATGGAGGTCTCCTTGAGTAGAAAGATCGCGTTCGCTCCTAAGGACGGAATACTAATGCTAAATGCTTGCGGCAAAATAACATATCTCGCCAGTTGTATCTTGGACAGTCCGAGGCTCAACCCGGATTCCGTTTGGGTTTTACTCACGGCTTCAATTCCACCGCGGAACGCCTCAGCCATGTAGCCACCACCCAAAAAGGTCATACCCACAACCGCACATGTCATTTCGCTCATATGCAGGCCTATTTTGGTAAAGCCGTAGTACAAAAAATATAACTGTACAAGCAGCGGCGTATTCCGGGAAAGCTCGATATAAGCTACAATGATTCCGCTAATTCCTTTCACCCTGTAATACAGCACGATGCTGCACAGCAAACCAACGACTAGTGAAAACAGAATAGCAAAAAAGGCAATCTTCAACGTCAGCCACATGGCTTCTCCATACAGCGGCAAGCTTTCTACAATAAACTCCCAGTCTAAGTTCATATGCGTATACCTTTCAATTTTCAATTATTCCTATGTATTTGCTTTGCTTAATAACAATGATTGTATTCCTGCCCATTTATTACGTCAATACTTTGATGAAAATTTGTCATATTTATCTATGATTAAGAAAGAAAACCGTTATTTTTTTTCAGAAATAAATAAAAAAAGCCCAAAATGGATAAGTTCCATTTCAGACTTTGCTTTATGCTATATGATTCATCACATGATCGGCTCTGTAACTACAGGACCACCGAGCTTCTCCACAATTAAACGGCTTTCCTCATTTAGCCCTTGCAGGATAATGGATTTACCTGAGTTTCTGTATTTTTGCAGCACCTTGCCAATGGCAGTAACCGCCGAGTGATCCCACACATGTGAATGGCTAAAGTCGACTACAACGCGCTCCGGATCATCCGAAGGTTCAAAATGATCGACAAAATGAGTCGTTGAGGCGAAAAACATCGGCCCCCTGACATGGTACACCTTTGCTTCATGATCCTCAGTCGTACTGATACGGATTTTAGCCATTTTCCAGCCAAAATGCAGGGCACTCAACAGTACACCTACGATCACACCCTTGGACAAATCATGCGTAGCCACCACGATAATGACCGTGATTACCATAATAAACGTATCTGCTTTGGGTACCTTGGCGATGTTTCGGAGTGACTTCCAATCTACGGTTCCGATACACACCATGAACATGACTCCCACCAATGCGCCCATAGGCACTTCCTTTACAACACCACCAAGCACGAGCAGCAGAAAGGCCAAGAACACCCCAGCCGTGAAAGTGGATAGACGTCCTCTTCCGCCTGAGCTGACATTAATGACGGATTGTCCAATCATAGCACAGCCACCCATGCCCCCAAAAAAGCCATTTACAAAGTTGGCAATCCCTTGCCCACGGGCTTCCCGGTTTTTATTGCTTTTCGTTTCGGTCATTTCATCCAAAATACTGGCTGTCAGCAGTGATTCCAGCAGTCCAACTAGCGCCATCGTAAAGGAATACGGCAGCAAAATCCGCAACGTGTGCCACGACCACTCAATTTGCGGCAGATGGAATGAAGGCAGCGAGCTGGTTAGCGTACCGATATCTCCTACCGTTTTGACATTCAATCCAAATACATACGTAATGATCGTCATGATAATAATTGCTGTCAATGGAGCGGGAACGCTTTTCACAAACCTCGGTAAAATATACACAATGAGCAATGTTCCCGCTACCATCGCGTACATGATCCAATTCGCTCCATGAAAGTGGGTGAGCTGCGCCATAAAGACGAGGATCGCCAGCGCATTCACAAACCCGGTCATGACCGGCTGCGAAATAAAGCTTATAAAGCGACCTATTTTCAAAACACCCAGCAGCACCTGAATGATCCCAGCCAAAATAGTAGCTGCAAATAAATATTCCACGCCATAATCCTTGACCAGACCCACAACCAGTACAGCTACAGCCCCGGTTGCTGCCGAGATCATCGCCGGACGTCCGCCTGCAAAAGAAATGACAATGGCCATCGAGATGGAGGCATACAGTCCGACCATGGGGTTGACACCTGCAATGATTGAGAAGGCAATCGCCTCCGGAATCAATGCCAGCGCCACGGTCATGCCCGCAAGTATATCAGCCCGGATATTACCGAACCATTGTTGTTTAAGATTCATACTGTTTCGTTCCAGCCTCCTATATTCACAGAGAACAGCATCTTGACCTGCAACCCGATATTGCTTTGGGCATCCGTCCAGCGGTCAATCGCCAAGGCTCTCCTATCATTCAGCTCGTCTCTCTCAAACGAACCCGTTCCGTTACATCCAGTCCATCATTATAACGCAAGGGAATTGTAGAGACGAATGAGTTAAAAGGCTGTTTACAGAAAGAAAACATATATTTACTTGAAATATCGCCCGTTTTCTTTATCTGGTTCGTTTTCTTATATTTAAAATTTTTGCAATTGCTGCACAAGCTCCGATAGGGATTCAGCAATCTCAGAGTCTGCATAGCGCTGGAGCAAGCTCTCAAAATCAGGGAGCGCTTGCTTTAGTAGCCGACAGCTCCAGTCATAATAGCTCCAAAAAGCTACCGGATCATAGCCACGTGCTTCTTCCTCTTCCCACTCCAGTTCATCTTCTTCTGGGTCACTGTCTGCCGGCCATAAATATTTCTCATCTAGCAGCATGGTCAAGGATTCCACAGACTCCTGTGAGTCTGCTTGTAGATTTTCTATGTCCAATGCTTGAACAACCGTATGGTACAACTCCAACTCACTCAGCGTGATATCCTCCGGTCTTCTCGCATGCATATTCCGCAATAAGAATAGTAGCGCCCATGGGGTAACCTGCCACAATGTACCTTGATGTTCTATCAGATCAGCGATGGCTGCATACTCCCCATTGAATATTAAATGCGGCAAGTCCGTCCCCCTACCATAAGGAGTAGTCAGGCGGTGCCACGGTACATCTGTAATTTCAAGAGTATTCATTAAGGCTGTGTTCGTCTTATGAGTATCCATGACGCCTCCTTTGTAGTCGGTATCTAGAATCTTCCTGATTTAAAAATAGAATATAGTAAGAAGGCAACCATTAAGAGCGCTACGACAAAACCAATTTCAATCGCAGGTACGTTCCACAGCATGGTCGCCTGATGATTTAGTGATGAACCGATAATCAGTCCGACCATAATGATGCTGAACGCCAACAGCACAATACTGAATGACAAGCGATTGCTGATCTGATCCAGCTTGCGCAAAAGCTGTTCCAGCTCTGGTACAGTAACTTCCAGTTTGAGCTTACCCTTGCTGATAATTGAGGCCAGATGCCTCGTCTGTCTCGGCAGTTCCATCAGTGTCTCCACCAGCTCGGTCGCACCACCCAACAGCTTGCCCCGAATCCGACGACCGCTGAAGCGTTCCTTCAGCAGCTTGTTGCCAAAAGGCTCGGCCAAAGCAATAATACTGAGATCGGGGTCCAAATGCTCTACGACCCCTTCCAGTGTCAGCAGCGCTTTGCCAAGCAGCAGGACATCCGATGGCAAACCAATCCGATGGCGCTGTGCTGCGCCAAACAGGTCGTTCAAGGCATCGCCAATACTGACCTGTGAGAAAGGAACATCCGAGTAATCTTCGCGTATTTTGTCCAGATCAGCTCGCAGCGCATTCAGGTCAGCATCCGGGTCGACCAGCCCCAGTCGTTCGATGGCCCGAACCATAGCATCGGTATTTTTGCGCATCAGGGCGATCATGAGGGAAGCGAGATGATTCTTCATCTCTTCGCTCAGCCTACCCGCCATGCCAAAATCCAAGTAGGCGAGACTTCCATTTCTCAGGACGAGCAAATTGCCCGGATGGGGATCGGCATGAAAAAAGCCCTCTATAAAAATTTGATGCAGCATGCTGTTGACCAGCCGCTGCGCCAGTTCTTTCAAGTTGTAACCACGGTGTAATAACTCTTCACGACTCCCCAAGTGAGTCCCGTC
Source organism: Paenibacillus sp. T2-29 (assembly GCF_052921365.1). Classification (NCBI taxonomy): domain Bacteria; kingdom Bacillati; phylum Bacillota; class Bacilli; order Caryophanales; family Paenibacillaceae; genus Paenibacillus; species Paenibacillus sp. T2-29. The sequence continues at coordinate 65,249 of NZ_JBREVE010000004.1, forward strand.
CAGAAACTCCATGGTCAGTATACGTGAGGAGGTATGATCCCAGTATATTTTCGGAATATAGATATGTGGGTCCTGCTCAAATTGGAGCGCAATCTTCTCTGTGTTACGGGCTTCATGGTTGTAATCCAGCTCCTGAATGAGCGATCTCCCCAGCTCTTCCACCATCTGGCGAAGCTGATAACGCTCCACCCATTCCCAGCGCTTGGCTGCCATTGCGGTCAGTTCCCGTAAAATGTCCAAATCCCGCCGGATGATGCGATTAACGCCTGGACGCTGGATTTTAATGGCGACCATTTCGCCGCTGTGCAGCTTGCCCAGGTGCACTTGCCCGATCGAAGCAGCCGCCAGCGGATCATCGTCAAAACGAACCAGTATGTTCTCTAATGACGTATCCAGCTCCTGTTCCAGAATGCCACGCGCTGTTTCAGGCGAAAAAGGCGGTACCTGATCCTGGAGCTTAACCAGTTCGCGAATAATAGGCTCTGGCAGCAGGTCAGCACGTGTACTTGCCAACTGTCCAAGCTTGATGAATGCAGGCCCCAGGTCCTCCAGCACAAGCCGAATCCGTTCACCTAGCGTTTTCGACTCGGGGGTTTCTCTCGTCAGCCACTTGCGGGGCAGGGATAGCAGCTGGAACAGTCCCATTTCTTCCACCATATAACCAAAGCCATGACGCGCCAGCGCCATGGCAATTTCCCGGTAACGACCGGCGTGCTTCATGCGAACGGCCATTTTAATCCAACCGGTTCGCTTCTTCAGCGTCACTCGAACCCGTAAGCGCCGCCTTTTCTTTTTCCAGCTCCGCTACCTGTTTTTCCAACAATGCCACACGCTGCTCCAAACTTGTGACATCATTTTCGGTAGGCACTTCCAGTTCCTGCAAAATGCGGCTAACCTGCTCGCGGATCATGGTTTTGAATTGTCCCTGCTCCTCTGCTCCTCGTTCGATCAGACGATCGACCAGCGCTTTGGATTCCGAGGGCGCAAGTTCTCCCCGATTTACAAGATCCTCGACGGCTTTCTCCACCTTTTCTTTGCTGACAACGGTGAGGCCCCACCCCAATGAGATGGCTTTTTTGAACAAATCGCTCATAATATATCCTCCCCTACCTGTGATTACCTATAGTATAACCTGAAAAGGGGAGCCGCATAAAGCTCGCAGCTCCCCTCTCATAATGGTTGGAATGAATGATTATACTTAACCCGGAAAGCGTCCGGCCCACTTAGCAGCCTGAAGCAGCAGCTTACGGTATCCCTCGTGCTGGAAACTTGGCTGATTATGTCCAGGCATCAGGTAGACGACCCGGCCCAAGCCATAGGACAATGACCATGCAGCCGGCCACCACTGACCTTCATACTCGTATTCCATCAACAGTGTTTTTTCGGTGAATGGGTCAAAATCAAAACGATACGGCTCCTCCTGAATCTCGAACGGCTCGATCCCTTCCATAATTGGATGATCCGGCTCTGTTACCTTGAAGGAAAGCTGCTCCGCTGCCGGATGCCGCAGGAAGCGCGCTCCCATGAGCTGTGCTATTTCATAACGTCCTTGCAATGTGATTCCGTTATGCAGCACAAGCAGTCCACCTCCGCCGCTGACGTAGGACAGCAGTCCTGCTGTTTGTTGAGGAGACAGAACCTCCTTACGGCTATCACAATACGAGATGCATAGATCGAATGAGGCTAGATTTTCCTTGAGCAGCATTTTACGATTTTCACTGCATTGTACCGTCATCCAATCTTGTAAAATATGGCTAATCTCTTCGTCCACCCCTTGTAGCGGATGAAACTCTGGATATGAATAATCTCCTAGCAGCAATGCTTTTCTTTTTTCCATCATAAATCCTCCTTGCCTGACTTGTATATAAGGACTTTAAAGGCGGGTCCCGTGCCAACGGTCTCTTGTTTGTGGGGTCAAAAAGCTCTAAAAAATTCCTTTGGCCCTCATCTTTTTCCCATAACACCGCCATCGTTGTCCAAGCTACGGCATATATAAATAATTCTACAGACGGCCTATTAAATCCTTTAGCAGAAGATTATAGCATATATGTTCGCTCGTAATAAACTAATTATAAATTTATAAACATGAACGCTGGCGATTCCGCCCGTTTATGGTATACTCGTAAGAAAAAAAGTGCGTCCATGCTCTATTAGCAATGAGGGGCCGCTTTTCGTAAGAAATCTATGCTTGCGGTTATAGAATTGATAAGAATTGCCTCAAAGCTTATACATTCTATAAATCTTAAAACACTGGGGAGGTTGCATGAATGAAAAGGACTGGAATGACCCGGCCCTTGGACAGCTTGGGACGAATTGTGCTTCCTAAAGAGTTGCGCATGACGATGGAGATTGACATCGGCGATCCATTAGAGTTTTTTATTGAAGGCCAAACACTCATGCTCCGTAAGTACAAATCAACCAATTGTATATTTTGCGGTTCGGTTGATACCAACACCTATTTTAAAGATCAGTTTATCTGCGATGCATGTGCCACCTCGATGAAAACGGAAGATTTACTTCCAGTCACAGCGACTGAAACCCAGTCACCTCCACTGAAGCAAAACATGCATATGAAAAAGATTTACCAGCGCACGGATGTTATTTTGGAGAAAATGAGAGAGCTTATGGAAGAACATCCGGCATCTTCACAAAAACAACTTGCTTCCATGCTTGGCGTGAGTCAGGGAAGGATTTCCCAACTGAAAAAACTTATGTAGGCGAATCGTCCAAAAAACAATGTATACGCTTCCATGATATGTAAGATTTAATTCACTTTATTTAGAACAGCCGGACCCTTATAGGGACCCGGCTTTTTTGTGTTTTAGTGGTAAGCCCGACATTTTTCAACCCAGCGTACTGCTGCCTTGGGTAGAGAAGCGAGATGAATGTGTGTGTAGGCTGCCAAAAGGTTCCCTTTGGCATAACCTTCACTCTGAAGTCCGCGCATCCCCTTGGTTTGATAGGCAAAGGGATAGGGGGCGGCAGATTCATCATAGCTCATGACCGAATAATGAAATTCATGTCCACGAATCGTCTCTCCAGCCTCCAGCAGCAAGCAATCTTGCAATGCGGTTGCTTCCCGGTATCCTAATGCAGCCCGCTTCTCCTGCATGCGAACGTCCGAAGGGATAACCCCGGCCATGTGATGGGCGTGACCCGCACGATCCGTAAGCGTCCGGGCCAATACCATATAACCACCGCACTCCGCGAATACAGGCATATCCTGGCTCACTGCGTTGCGGATATCTTGCAGAAATCCTGTATTGGCAGCGATATCTGCCGCAAACTCCTCAGGAAAGCCGCCACCCAGATATAGGCCGTTGGCGTGCTCAGGGACGCGTTCTCCCGCCAGCGGACTAAAATAGACGATCTCTGCTCCCGCATGGCGCAGCAAATCCATATTTTCCGGGTAGTAAAAATTGAACGCCGCATCTCTGGCGACAGCAATGACGGGACGTTCTCCAGTCTCGGCTTCATGCCCTGCTGTTGGAAGCCGATCCGGAGGAAATAATGGGTGCTCGGGCAGCCTGAGCGGCGGAGCCGAATCCGCTAATGCCCGAAGTGCATCCAGATCCGTACCCGCGCGAATCAGCTCTGCCGTCCGTTGGAAAAGCGGCTCCAGCTCGCCGCGTTCTACAGCAGGCACCAGGCCCAGATGACGCTCGGGAATATCCAGCCCGTCATCGCGCTTTAACCAGCCGAGCACAGGAATGCCGCACTCTTGCTCGATCGCCTTTTTGACAATGCCGTAATGCCCCTGGCTACCGCAGCGATTCACGATTACGCCCACAATGCGCAGCTTGGGCTCCAAGCGCTGAAAGCCGAGCACAATAGCGGCCGCGCTGCGGGCCATGCTGCGCACGTCGACGACCAGCAATACCGGGCTATCCGTCAGCATAGCAATTTCAGCGGTCGACCCAATATTGCTGAGCGGGTCCTTGCCGTCATATAGCCCCATGACGCCTTCAATCACGCAGAGATCTGCACCTTCGGATGCGCGGATAAAGGTTTCACGCACCGTATCCGGTGAGGTCATCCAGGAGTCGAGATTACGGGAAGGCGTTCCGGTCGCGGCCGTATGATAGGTCGGATCAATATAATCCGGACCACACTTAAATCCCTGCACTCGCAAGCCGCTATCGGCGAACGCCTTCATCAGCCCGAGCGTCACCGTTGTTTTGCCCGCACCACTGCCCGTACCGGCAACAACGATACGACTTCTGCGCGCAACGGCAGACAGATCAGGCTGAACAGCCTGCTTCATACCGTCAGCCATAGGAAACCCGCGCTACAGACAACGTCATATTGCCGCTTTTTTTCTTCTCCAGCAGCCAATGGTCTGCACCGGAGGACAACAGGGCTGAGGGTTCGCTGACCCCATATGCCCCGGTATATTTGAAGACGGTATCCGATGGATTGGGAAGCTGCACCGTGTTCAGCTCTGACGGGGTGTACGTTACCAGCTCCCAGCCGTATTTGGCGCAAAGGGCAAGCAAGCCCTCTTCGTCCTTTTTCAGGTCTATCGTAGCCATATTCCGTACGCTTTTTACAGACAAACGCAGCTCTTGCAAGGTGTCCAGCACACCCGCCTCCAGTTCCTCCAATGCAGTTCCCCGGTTGCAGCCAACGCCAAGCACCAAGCTTTTTGGGCGATACAGCACGCCATTAGAAAGAAACCTCTCCTCTTCCTCAGGCTCCAACAAGCGGTCACTCACGACCAACGCGGCGTTGAACGATTCTTGTAACGCTTCTGCCATCGAGGCATATACCTTGATATGCGCAGGTACAGGCTTGTCATAACGCCACCAGTTCCGTTCGCCTGTCTCTTGTATGAAGGCAACAGGCTCTTCGTTCACAACAGCGGCGCTTACAGGCGTGGCCTTGTCGAAGCTATCGACCACCCAGCCCAATTCCCGGCCCAACATATCTACCGGAATCGTGCCCTGCACGTCCGATGCGGTCGTGATTACCGGACGTGCGCCGAGTACAGCGGCTACATGACGGGTCAATTCATTCGCGCCGCCTAAATGCCCAGACAGTACGCTGATGACATGTTCTCCGCGATCGTCAATGACGACCACGGCAGGATCTACCTTTTTATCCACCAAAATCGGTGCAATCATACGAACCACCGCACCGAGGGAAATAAATAAAATAATACCGTTATATTGTTTGAATAAATCCGGCAAGATCAGCTTGACCGAACCTTCGAACAATTGAATGCCACGCTCCTGCTCGTCACCACGTTCAAACTTGGACATGTAATACACGTCCGTACCCGGAAAGCTGGCTCCCAAATCGCGGACCATTTCGACTCCATGCTTCGTGATCGCCACAGCGGCAAACGGATTACTCACCAGGCTTCACTCCTTTCCGGTAGCCATGGGTGAACGACTTGTCATACAGCTTGGAACGATGCGCGTCCTTGTCCACCAGCCCCGGGTCGAGCGCCCAGCCTGCCAAAATCATGGCATGCATCGTAATACCCGCTGCGCGCAAATCAGCTGGCAATTGGGCAAGCGTCGTGCGCACGATCTTTTGGTCCGGCCAGGTTGCGCGCTGCACAACTGCTACAGGCGTGTCCTCGCTCCAGCCAGCCGCCAGAAACTCGACGACCACTTTCTTCGCCAGCGTTGCGCTAAGGAACAGCGCCACCGTACAGTGGTGGGATGCCAGATCACGCAGTTTTTCTCGATCCGGTACAGGTGTACGGCCTTCGGCACGCGTCAGAATGACCGTCTGCGTCAAGTCAGGCACCGTTAGCTCTGCACCCAGCACTGCCGCAGAAGCAAAGACCGAGCTGACGCCCGGTACGATTTCGTAGGCTACTCCGCGCTGCTTCAGCAGCACCATTTGCTCCAAAATCGCACCGTATACTGCTGGATCACCTGTATGTACGCGGGCTACACTGCGCCCCGCTTGCACAGCCTCGCTCATAATCTCAACCTGCCGTTCCAGATCCATGCCTGAACTCTGCAGTACCTGCGCCTCCGGTTTGGCCGTAGCAATCAGCTCATCGTTCACAAGTGAATCCGTGTATAACACCACATCTGCCGTGCGCAGAATCCGTGAGCCTTTGACCGTAATCAACTCCGGGTCGCCAGGACCTGCTCCTACGATATATACTTTTGGCTCCAACGTCATTTGCTCACCACCATTAAACTCAAATATTCAAGTTCCTGTCCACGCAGCTCACGGGCGTTACGCCATACCATTTCATAAGGTGAAGTGACTTTGGTAATGACAGATGCACGATCCCCGAGGTTGAGCTCGTCCAGTACATCCAAAATCAAATCCAGTACCTTGGCAACCTTGATAAATACAACCGTATCGTGATTCTCAATTGCCCGCTTCATCGCTTCCCGATCATCCGTAGCCGGAATAATACCGACCTGCTGATCTCCGTCTGCCAAAGGCAATTCCAGGGCTGCCGCTGCTCCCAATACAGAGGAGATGCCCGGAATAGATACAATCGGCACCTCGGGATGAAGATCCTTCATCAGACGCGCCAAGTGAATAAAGGTACTGTACAGATTAGGGTCTCCCTCTGTGACAAAGGCTACATCCTTTCCTTGACTCAGAGCCTCCCAGCAAGCAACCACCGTTTTGTTCCACTCCCGCTCCAGTACAACTGGGTCCTTGGTCATTGGAAAAATGAGTCCCAACATCTCCTTTTCCTCCGGGTTAACGTATAATTCCACAATCTCGTGAGCATACGATTTGCCTCCCCGGCGTTTCTTCGGATAAGCCACAACTGCACATTCCTGAATCATGCGGTACGCCTTGACCGTAATCAGCTCGGGATCACCCGGCCCCACACCTACGCCGTAAAGTGTTCCTGTTGCCGCCGTATTCATGCTGTCTCTCCCCCTCTTGATTTACCAGCTTACTCCCCTGTTGCTCCGTCAGCCACGTCCACCGACGGCTGCCCTGTAATGACATATATTGGATTGAGTCCGTCAAAACGAGTCATATTTAAAATCGGCTTGCTACGCGCTGTTTGCAGCAACGTCACCGAGGTTTCGAGTCCTGCTGATTGCATCGCCTTCATACCGTCATGCAGCGTCTCAATGGTTGCAGCATTCACTACAATTCGTCCATCCTTACGCAGACGCGAAGCACACAGACGAATCAGTTCTGCCAGTTCTCCACCGCTCCCGCCAATAAACACGGCATCCGGGTCTGGCAGCTCGTCCAACCCGGCTGGTGCTTTGGCATGGATCACTGGAAAATCAGTACGGAACTTGATCTTGTTCGCTTCCACATTAGCCAAATCGCCTTCGTTCTTTTCAATGGCGAATACCTGCCCGTACTTGGCCAGCCGGGCACATTCCACAGCTACAGAACCTGAGCCTGCGCCGATGTCCCATACGATGCTTCGCTCGGTCAGTCGCAGCTCGGACAAGCTGAATACGCGCACTTCACGCTTCGTGATCAGTCCTTTTTCCGGCTTGCGCTGGTAAAATTCCGCATCCTCGAAGCCAAATCCCCGGCGAATCGCCGGTACGCCTTCCCCCTTACGGCGGCGTAAAACAACCACGTTCAGGGGTTGGAAGGTTCCCTGCGACATCTCCTCCAGCGTATAATGCCGATATACCTCATCCGGTCCTCCCAAATGCTCGCCGACAAAGGCATCATATTCCGTCATGCCAAAATGCAGCAGATAAGCGGCAACCGCGGCGGGATGATTGCGGTCGTCCGTCAGCAGCGCGATCTTGTTCTGTCCGTCGATCCGCTGCGCTAGTCCGGTCATCGGACGGCCGTGTACACTTTCCAACACCGCATCCTGCCAGCTTTCACCAAGACGCGCAAACGCCAGTTGAACCGAGCTGAGATGAGGTAAAATATCCAGGCGCTCAGCCCCCAGCTTGGCAGACAAATAGCCTGCAATGCCAAAAAAAAGCGGATCTCCTGACGCAAGCACGACAATATCCTTGTGCTCACGCAACCGTCCCAATTCTTCCACCACGGTGGATAAGCCGCTCTTTAATGTTCGTTTTTCTCCTGCGGCTGCCTCAAAAAAGGCTAGCTGGCGCTCACCACCAACCAGCAGGTCGGCACGCTCAATTTGTTCCAGCGTCTCCTGCGACAGACCTGCCGTTCCATTTTCACCGATACCAATGACACGAATCACTCTACTCACCGACTCTCGCCCTCCCCAGCACGTTCCCTTTCATCGTTACCAGTACCATTTCTACGGTGATTCCACCACCTGCATGCTCCAGGCAATGCTGACACCCATAGGTACATAACTTTTCAAAAAAGCTCAGCGCATTCGCTTCGGTCATCATATCCGCTACCTGCGTAGCTGTATTCGCCTCAGCTACTGCCGTTGCAAGCGACTCGTCCACACCTGCCTCACGCGCAACCTCGGCTAAAAATCCAAAATCCACCGGAGCGCTCTTGGAGTGAACCATCATGACGCCCTGAGCAATCTTCGACAGCTTGCCAGGCATACCGACGAGAATAATTTTTTTCATTCCTAATCGTTTACCATGCTTGACTGCAAAGCCGACAAAGTCACCCATCTGAATAAAGGCTTCTTCCGTCAGCTGATCATACATTTGCATTGCATATTTTTCACTGCTGCCGCCTGTGGTCAGGACAATTTCCTCGCAGTTCATCGCTTGTGCAACCGATATAGCCTGCACCACGCTGGCTTTATAAGCAGACGTGGAAAACGGAACAACCACACCGCGTGTACCTAGTATGGAAATACCACCAAGAATGCCAAGCCGTCCGTTCAGCGTCTTCTTGGCGATTTCTTCACCGTCCGGCACACTGATAACGACACGGACACCTTTGGCCGATCCGTGCTCCTCAAGCACGCCAGATACGGCTTCCGTAATCATCCGGCGCGGCACTGGATTGATCGCTGCTTCCCCGACAGGCACAGGCAGACCTGGCTTCGTTACCCGCCCTACTCCGACGCCGCCATCCAGCTCAATACCCGGCTCCTCCCGCCAGCTAACAGAGGCGCTAATTCTCGCCTGATGCGTGGCATCCGGGTCATCGCCACCGTCCTTGATCGTCGTGCAGGAAGCTTCGTCCGCATCCAACACTGGCTCGATCAGCTCAAACGCATGATCGAAGCCCGCGGGCAGCGATATCACCGCTTCCTTCGGCGGAATGCCCGTAATGAGCAGTTGTACCGCTCCTTTGGCTACTGCAGCCGCACAAGCCCCCGTCGTAAAGCCTGACCGCATCGGCTTGTCCGGCGTGGGAGCTTCACCACTTTTCATCCGTTTGGGCCTGTCGGCGGACGCCGCTTCCTTTTCCATGCCAATTCCTCCTTAACCTCTTCTGCTGATCATGCTCTAATTCATTTCATGATACAGCAAACGGACAACCGCATCTAGCGGACAGCCATTAAGGAGATCGCATTCAATGCCGCTACGACAATCGTACTTCCGCCCTTGCGTCCAATATTCGTAATGAACGGAATATCCAGCTTGCGCAGCTCATCCTTGGATTCTGCCGCCGATACAAAACCTACGGGCATACCAATTACCAGTCCGGGCTTAGCCGCTCCTTCTTTCACCAAACGAATCAGCTCCAGCAACGCTGTAGGCGCATTGCCAATCGCATAGATTCCACCTTCGCCCGCCTGAATCGCTTTGCGCATGGAAATAATGGCGCGCGTCGTGTTCAGCCTTTTGGCTTCTTCCATCACGTCCGGGTCAGATATGTACACATGAACATCCCCGCCAAATTGACGGATGCGATCCTTGCTCAGCCCCGCCTGAATCATCTGCACATCTGCCACCACCGGCTGCCCTGCGCGAATAGCTGCAATTCCGGCTTCAATTGCTTTCGGATGAAATACCATGCTGCGGCCCAACTCAAAATCAGCAGATGCATGAATGACACGCTGTACAACGGGATATTGCTCTGCTGTAAATGGATGCTCTCCCAATTCCTCTGTGATCATCGCAAAGCTTTTACCCTCAATCTCCTGCGGCTGTACCGTTAGCGGTTTAAAATCTGTTTTAAAGTCCATGGTATCGACCACTCCCTTATGGAAAATTAGTTTAGGAAAAATAACTGCTCGTGTATTGAAATAACAGATATTTCTATTAAAACACGTATTTTAAGATGACTATATTTTAGATACATGCCAGCAGTCGTTCTGGATTAACTGAACCTGTAGGAACTTGACTCAACTCAAATTGAAATCTTCCCGGTTGCTGTGCGCAGTGCATCAATTACTCCGTCGAAATGATCAAATACCGTTCCAAATTCCACTTCCGGTCTGGAAATTAAAATGACGTGGATACCCAGGTCCAGAGCAGATTGAACCTTCTCATCCACTGCTCCTGTGCGTCCGCTTTCCTTGGTGACCATCACGGTCGTACCAAAGTGCTTGTACAATGCTTCGTTCAGCTCACGGGAAAAGGGTCCCTGCATAGCAATAATATTTTTTTGCTCCATCCCCAGTTCGCCACATTTCTCCATATTGTCCAGACGCGGCAGCATACGTGCAACCAGACGAATCTCCGGATCTCCGAGTAAATGCTTGGTGAACGTGCCAAGCGTCTTACTGCCCGTCGTAAGCATGACAGAGCCTTTGAGTTGCTTCGCTTCTAATGCCGCTTCTTCATAGGAAGGAACGATATGGAGCAACGGATGATTGTCATACACTAGTCCCGTCCGCTCGTAGCGGATATAAGGAACCCCCGACTCGCGAGCGGCTGCCATCGCATTCGCATGTGCTTCCTCTGCAAAAGGATGACTGGCATCAACAACAGCCTTTATCCCCTTCTCCCGAATCATTGCACCCATTTCGTCGGCTGTCATTCGGCCTATACGCACGTCCAGTCCTGCTTCGGACAAGCTGGCCGCCGCGCTTTCGGTTACGACCGAAGTCAATACATTAAAGCCAATGTCACGAATTTGCAGCGCCAATTCCCGTGCATCGCTCGTTCCACACAGCATGAAAATCATGAGCCATTCACCTGCCCGGTTACGTTCACTACAGACGGCGTATGTGAATGATCGTGATCATGGTCATTATGGCTGTGAGCATGGACATGATCGTGAGCGTGATGATGTGTATGGTGCTCGTGATGATGATCATGCTCACGTGCATGGTGATCATGATCGTGATGATGGTCGTGGTCGTTATCGTGATCATGCTGGTGATGGTGGTCGTGGTCGTGGTGATGATGGTGATGCTCCTGGGCTTCCAGACGGAACTGGCAGTTATCACAATTAGCCGTAACCTTACCGAACAAGCCTTCATTAGCTCGCTCCAGCACCAGCTCAACCAATTGAGGATGGAAGCCAAAATATCCGCCCATTTCCACTTGTAATGCAGGGTGAGCCTCAGCAAATTCCTGGGTCATTTCTTCGATGCGCTTAATCAGCACCCCCGTGAACAGAAAATACGGAAGCACGATAATCTTTTTGGCCCCCAATCGTACACAACGCTCCAAGCCATCGGGAAAAGAAGGCTGCGTCACACCGATAAAGCTGCTTTCTATCCATGTATAAGAAAGCTTCTCCCACAGCATACGGGTGATTTTGAAAAAGTCACTGTTCGCATCTGGATCGCTACTTCCGCGTCCTAATACAAGTACCGCTGTCTCTTCGTTGGATACCTCGGCAGATGCCTCCACCGTGCTATGCATCCCCGCTGGAACGGCAACCGGACGGGTCTCTTTCAAGCGGTCCAGCAGTATGCTAACGATTTTCTCGTGAACGCCAATCGGGCGTCCGTATACAAATTCCACCTGCGGATATTTTGTCTTTGCCCGATCAATAGCCATCGGGATATCAATTTTGGCGTGCACTGCTGCGAACAAAATAATCGGAATAAGAACGACACGTGTCGCCCCTTTCTCCACACACGCCTGTACTCCTTCGGCAATACTAGGGCGTGCCAACTCTAGGAAACAGGTCTCTACACACGTACCTGGCGCCCGATCTGCCACCGCCTGTGCAAATTCCAGTAGTTCCTGATTACCCTCTGGGTCCCGACTTCCATGTCCAACCAACAATATTGCATCCACTGCTGTTTGTTCCTCCTCATTTATAGGGATAGTCTACATACGCCCTATTTTATATATATGCTTGTATCCGGTTCATCAAGCCTACAAACCTATTAATCACCACAAACCGCGTTCACTTCTACTGTTGCCGGTGAATCTTCATGCCGGAAACCCGCAACGATGCCTACACGTTTGAAAAACTTATGAAAACGCTCGTTCGGATGCCCTTTTTCCTTGTATTCAGCGATAATATTCTCCACGATGTCCGTAATCTGATCACCTGGAATCCCTTCCGCTACGGGCTGAGCGGCATGAGCATTACGGCCAAATTTTTTGCCGCCGAGGAAAAGATCATATCCTCCCTTGCGGTAGACAATTCCGATATCCTCCAGCACCGCTCCATAGCAGGCCATGCCGCATCCGTTCAAAGCAATGCTCGTTTCCTTGGGTGCCTGTAATCCGCCGAGTACAACCTGTAGGTGCTCAGCCACAGGCACAGCGTCATCTTTCTCCATATTGCAGAAGTCGCACGCCTTGACCTTAAACACATCGCCGAGCGGCATGACAATGAATCGTTCATCCCGCAGCCGACCGACCAGTTCCTCAGGGTCTAGGCACGGCACGCGCAGCACGATCTGATGATCTGGCGTGTATTCCAGCTCGCCATCATCACCCGCTACCTCGGCGAGCAGTGCCATCTGCCGAGCAGTGAACTTCTTGTTTCCCACGCCAGGGGAAACCCCCACCTCAAACAGCGCAGGCTTGCCAAAGCCGCCTGACGCCTTCGCAGCCGCAGCTCCTGCTCCGGCCCCTGCTGCCGTTCCAACGGCGCTCTGGGCGGTAGGCGCTTGCCCGCTCCAGCGAGCGTTGGCTTCGCCTGGCAGCTTGCCGCCAACAGCAAGACGACCGAGCGCCTCTGCTGCCAGCGATGCTGGGGTCGCCCCGGTTTGCTTCGCAGGCGGCACCTGTACAGCAGCCATCGCTTGCGGGCGTGCCTGCGTGGCAACCGCAGCACCGCTCGCGGAAGGCCCGGTAGGCGCAGTCAGAGCTCCGCCTCCCTGCGGTGCATCCAGCGCGCGATCCTCTTGCGCGCCCAGCGACCACGGCTCCGCTTCCGTGCGAAGCCGCTGATGCGGTTTGAGCACCTGTTCGGTCGCGTCCAGCGTGTATTTACGCTGATAGCCGCGTGGAGTCACGATTAAGCCGTCATACACTGTCGTCGAGGAATTGCCGATGATTACGGTCGTCAGCATCCCGATATCATGGTTCAGCATATCTTCCAGCGTCGTCACAATAACCTGCTGACGTTCACGATAAGCACTCTTCACCAGCCCAACCGGAGTCTGCGGATCACGGTAACGAAGCAAAATGGACTGCGTCTCCACAATCTGGCGGGTACGCCGACCACTACGCGGGTTGTATAATGCAATCACAAAATCAGCCGAAGCCGCAGCTTCTACACGCTTCACGATTGTTTCCCACGGGGTCAGATGATCACTCAGACTGATCGTGCAAGCATCATGCATAACTGGCGCTCCCAACAACGAAGCACAGGATTGAATAGCCGAGATCCCCGGCACAACCTCCACCTCAACCCCGTCCTCGCGACGCCAGCCTTTTTGCATCAGCACTTCGTACACCAGACCTGCCATGCCATAGACCCCAGCATCTCCACTGGAAATGACGGCTACCTTCTTGCCCATCTCTGCTTGGCGAACCGCCTCCTGCGCACGGCTCACTTCCTCTGTCATCCCTGTGCGTACAATCTCCTGTCCGTTCAACAACGGACGGATCAAATCAACGTAGGTATTGTAGCCGATAATGACCTCACTTTCGGCCAGCGCATCCAACGCACGTTTTGTGATATGTTCCATATCTCCTGGTCCAAATCCAATCACCAGCAATTTTCCTAATGGGCTCATCGTGCTCCTCCTATCATCCTTTTCAGGGCAGCTATACTATCTATTTCAATAATTTGTGGCATCCTGTAACTCGAAAAAACCCCATCCTGCCCGGATGGGGTTCCTATGTACGTATCTCTCTCATCAGACGAAACAGCGTAAGAGGACAGTCTTGTCTTCCTCCAATCTGCCGTTGTTTTCCATCTGTTTTGTTTGCGCTTCAAACGCTGCTACACGTTCATATCCACGCAAGCCTGTAACCAACATGGAAAAAGCAACGTGTGCCTGATTTCCTGATTTCGTACACCCATCCTCTCCGCGAAGGTTAACGGTGCATACAGATCAAGGTAGGTCTCCTGGCTTGGCATCAACGGATTCTTTCGTCTTCCCCGTTTTGTACGAGTGACCATTTAAAAGAATCCTCTTCCTTACAGTGGCGGGACCGCTCGGGACTTGCACCCGATTCCCTGTTACCCTTTGCTCAACCGCAAAGGCACCTTGTCTGTCCGCTATTTGATTATGGGTCTTATCATAACCTTGCCTCAATCAGTTGTGCAAGCACGAAAAAAGCTTTATTTCAAGTTCTCTGCCTTATTTTTCAGCATATGCAGCAATTCATCCGGGTCCGCAGAGATACTCAGTAGTGCTGGATGATCAGCTCCGGTAAACCCTTCCTGCACGCTATGACGTACCATTTCTATCAACGGGTCAAAATATCCATTCACATTCAGCAGCCCAATGGGCTTGCGATGTATGCCAATTTGCGCCCAGCACAATACCTCGAACAACTCCTCAAAGGTTCCCAACCCACCCGGAAGGGCTATAAACGCATCGGCCATCTCGCTCATCGCCGCTTTACGTTCATGCATGCTTGCTACCTCAATAAACTCGGTAACTCCCCGATGAATGATCTCTGCATCGAATAATAGGATGGGCATAATGCCGGTGACCTGACCGTCACCCGCCAGTAGTTCATCCGCCACCTTACCCATCAGCCCCCTGCTGGAGCCACCATAAATTAGACGGATATGCTGGCGAGCCATAGCTTCACCCAGCTTGCCTGCGGCCTCAACATATACCGATGAATGTCCAGGTCTGGACCCTGCAAATACACAAATAGAATTCATAAACGTCTCAGCTCCTGTCCTCAATATCATGCATCGAAACTTATTCATTATATTAGATAAATATTTTCGCTATAACAAAAAACTTTGTCGATGCATGTCCAACAAAAAAAGATAAAGACCTCGTAGGCCCTTATCTCTATTTTACGCTTTATTAGTAAATATAAGTTCATTTTAGCTTACTGCATTATCATTTCTAGCTCATTTCAAATGACCGTTCACGCTTTTCAGACCACAGCCATGCACCGAATCACTATGTTCAAAATATTTGCCCAGCTCCACCATCATCGCACCCATGCGCTCTTCAGTTGGAAACACGATTCGTTCAATCCCTTCTTCCAAAATGGATTGTGCGGTCACCTTGCCCACCGATACAGCAATTACATCTTCACGAAAAGCTTCCAGTAAATCCTCAAATCGATTTTGCTCTCTGGCATATTGGGCCAAAAATCGGATTTGCGGGCCACTCGTGAACGTAACGGCATCAATCGTACGGTTTATAACATCATCTAGTAACGCCTGCAATTTTGCTTCTTCAGGTGGGATATGCTTATAAGGAAGTACTTGGCGGGTCACTGCGCCCTGCTCATCCAGCCACTCTACCAACCGGGGGGCCGGGTCTCCATGCAGTTGCAACAGCACTTCCTTCCCCTTCAGATCATATGGGGCAAAGGCCCGTGTCAATCCGATCAAACTTCCGTCCTCGTCCCGTACTGCTGGCGTAAAGCCACGCTTTTTGAGTCCATTGACCGTCTTGTAGCCCCGTGCTGCAATGTTGGAGGATTGCAGCAGCTCTATAATCTGCTCGGCCACGCCCATATCCTCCGCCATATCGAACAGAGCATCCAGTCCCATACCGGTCGTGAAGATGTACCAGTCCGGAGGGTTCTTCACCCATGATACAACAGCGTTGCGCAGCTCGATATCATCTAGAAAAACAGTCCCCTGGGCCGGACGCTCTACTGGCTCGCCCCCCATCTTCATAACTAGCAGTGCCATTTCTTCTGCTTTACGGGGACCGGCAAGAGCGACTCTCTTACCTGCCATGCGTTGTGCCATGCTGTTGCCTCCCTTGTAGAAGTCATATTTCTTTCTACCAAGTATACAATCAGAGAGGCAAAACACAAATAAGAATTACTTTTTCGATAAATATAGTAATCTTATAAGTGGGTGTGTCCTGTTTCGCTTTCCTGCTGGCCTTCTTTCTGATCACTTCTATCCCTCTCCCTACCAGATGAGGACTTATCATCGTTGCCACTCCCTTTAAATTTGGGCCGTAGCAACATCCACAGCAAGAAGGGCATGAATACAAAAAAAATGACCATCACCGCAGTCCATTCCCGGCTAAAATCATAAATTTGTACGATATTGGAGAACAGCATAAACGAACAGACATAACCTAACAAACCTACGGGCCAAACCATCAGACTCCCCCAGACATGGGCAAACATACGCTTTACCGCCAAACTGGTAACGTACAGATCAACTCCAATCTTCGTAAGAAAGGTGGGTACGGTCAGTGCTGCCACGAACAAGTCGAACCGATCCAGGAAGTCCGTTAGCTGCAACTGACGCACCAGTTCATACGATGGATAAAACAGTCGTGACAAGATAGGAACTCCAATCACTAACTCCGACAGCAACACCAGCATGATCAGAATAGCGGTTCCGAGTAAATGCCCAAACCATGCACTACGTCCATTATAGCTCTTCCCAGAAATCACAAAGGGAACGATCATGATATCGGCCATATATCCGAGCATGCGCCAGCTACCCTTGATCACTCCATCTACCTCCGGATGTAAATAGGGTCTCAGCATTGAAAAATCCATATTACCTCCAAAAAAAAGCGGCATAGTCAACAGCGTCACAATCAACAACGGGACAAAAATCTCGGTCATATTGATGAGTGTACTCATTCCACCTTTAACCATAAATACCATAGTCAATAGCACAATAAGAGATACGACCACAATCGGAGTCAGCGGCAAAAGCACCACCTCCACCAGATCGGTAATAATCCTCAAATCCCGCGCAAAAATGATCAGGAATAAAATAAGGTAAATTGCAAGCAGTAAACGCCCCAGCACAGGGTGAGAGCTTACCATCGCCTGCATCAGATCCTGATCAGGAAAGCGCCGCTTGAGTCTCAACATCGCCCAAATCGGCAAGCATAGCACAATAGCCGCAATTACACAGGTCCAGTAGGCATGCTGATTCGCGTGATCTGCTGCCTGCGCTGGAGCATGTATAAGAGTAATACCGACCTCCATTAATATACCAAGCAGCACAATTTGTCTGGTTGTGAACTGTTTCATGCAGGTACATCCTCCTTTTTCCCGCAGGCATCCATTACACGATTTACAACGCGGTGGGGAGCCACATGTCAATAAATCGGGTCAGCCAAGTAGCCACATAAACAGTGCTCTTCGTCGATGTGCCGTAAATCCAGATACCAATGCTAATGACATACAGTACGCGGGAGACCCAGCGATTGACGGCAGGTGCATTGCTAATACGTTTACGGTCAATCAGATACATGAAGAGCATAGCCAGCAATAAAGGTAATAGAAATACTTTATTCATTCTGGATTTGCTCCTTTTTGACCCCGAATGGTTTGGTGACCGCACCGATATTCTCAATATGGACGACCGGATCTATGGTGACCTCCACCTTGGGATACAATTGCTCCCACTGAGGTTTAATCCGTTTCCACTCATCCGGGTGATTCGTAATTATAGCCCGGCCCAAGCCAAGCACGTCTGAATGATACTTTTGCTGGATTTCCTTGACGGCCTCTCCCAGCTCCCTCTTGATTTCCTCGACCGTCTGCTGCTCCAGCCACTTCAAATTTTCCTCTCTGGAAATATCGAAGCTCGTCTCATTTTCCTTCACATTCCCATTGCAGTTCATATGAATAGTCATTCGAATTTCGTTCCCCCGAATAAAGGGCTTGATATGGACTTTATTTTCGATGAGATGCACAGATATGTAACCTCTACCTTTGGGAGGGGGGATAAAAATTTCTGTTTCCTTGGCTTGCTCCATACCCAACAGTAGAAACCGGCTGAGGTGATTATCAATAACCCCTGTTAACCTGTCTTGTCGAAAGACAGCCAGTCCATCGACCTGAATATTTGTCTTCTTGTCTTTAAGACTATCAGGCCCATTCTTCACCAGAGACATTACCGGCACTACCGGATCAATGCCTTCCAGCAGGACGGAATTCATCAGCAATTTAACGGAACGAGGGTTCTTCATATAGGAAAAGTTAAGCTCACGCACCATTTCCGCTGGATATTGCTCAATCGGAGCATCTGCCTGAAGCATTTCCATCGCTGACCCCTTTGTGATAACAACAAGGGAAGACAGGCGGTTCTGCGGAATACGTGCAATGACATCCATCATTTTGTTAATCCCTTCTCGTGCCAGCGTCTCCCCGAGCAGCAGCACCCGTCGATGAGAATAATTCAGCGTCCGCGAAACCTCTCGCTGTTCCTCAGTACTTGCTCCCCGAAAGCTTGGACCTGTTTTGGACTCCAGGTAGTAGGACTTCGTACCACTTGTACCTCCCCCTCCTCCTGTGCTGCCCGAAGATCCGAGCTGTCCGGGCAGAGCAATTTGCATCGTTACCCGGTATTGATCGCCTTCCTTATCAAGCCCGGTACCCATCACAAAGGCCACATCATTCACTTCACGACGATCCCAACATCCTCCCAAAAGAACAGAACAAAGCAGTAGACAACAGAGTACAGCTGCTTTACGCATTTGCTGTGTATTCGATGTGGGCTTCATCACCATCCCTCCTCGGTTTTAGGCGATCCATTCATCTCTTTCTTCGCTCGTTTGTTGTTGTCTTTACCAATCCATGAAGGACGTTTGGTCAATTTCCACCAAGGTGCACGGACGATAATATCCTTTTGATCCATATGGTTGTACGGGCTATATCCACTCATATAAGGAACACCAAACGATGTTAGCTTGGTTAGGTGCGTTGCAATCAGCGTTGTCGCAATAATGATGCCAAACAATCCAAATAAACCAGCCATCAGCATGATTGGAAATCGCAGTAGACGAACCGTAATGGCAAAATTAAAACGCGGTATGGTAAACGAGGCAATACCTGTGAGCGACACAACAATGACTATTGGCGCCGATACGATCCCTGCCTGTACTGCGGCCTGCCCAATAACGAGCGCGCCCAGGATACTGACGGCCTGACCGACCGTTTTGGGGAGACGAATCCCAGCTTCTCGCAACGCCTCAAAGGAAATCTCCATCATCAACGCTTCCACCAGTGCTGGAAAAGGGATGGATTCCCGAGCCGCCGCAATACTCAAGATGAGCGTCGTCGGCAGCATGTCATGATGATAGGTTGTCACCGCTACATATAATGCTGGCAGAAAGAGAGCCATGATGAGAAAAAGAAACCGAATCCAGCGCACCATATTACTGATGAAGAAGCGCTCGTAATAATCCTCGCTCGCTTGCATCATTTGCCACATCGTGACTGGTCCAATCAGGGCAAAAGGGGTTCCGTCCACAAAAATGGCAAAACGTCCTTCCAATAATTGCGCGGTGACGGTATCCGGACGTTCAGTGTATTCCATTTGTGGAAACGGCGAATATGGGTGATCTTCGATCAGTTCCTCAATATATCCAGTCTCCAGAACACCATCAATTTTAATATCGCTGAGGCGCTTTTTAACATCCTCCACCAGCTTCGGATCTATGATCCCTTCGATATAGGTAAGGACGACACTCGTTTGGGTTTCTGTTCCGAGGGTCATGCTGTGCATCTTGAGCTTGGAGGTTTTTAGCTTGAATCGTAGCAGTGCCGTATTCACGCGAAGTGTCTCAGTGAAGCCCTCACGCGGCCCGCGAATAACAGCTTCGGTCTGCGGTTCCTCCACACCACGGCGGACGCCCCCCTTGGCGCTGAAAATATAAGCACGAGCCGTTCCATCTACGAACAGAGCGGCATTGCCGTCCAGTATCGCTGCCGATACCATCTTCCATTCGTCCATCGTTTTGGTCTGGGACATAGAAATACGAGTCTCATCCAGCGGCTCCAATTTGCCATTCACTTCAGGGTCCTTGAGCATCATGCCCAAGATGACAGGCCGCAGGATATGATCCTGCAAATCTTCTGATTTTACCGTACCTTCGAAATATGCCAACAACCCTTTTCGTTCAGGGGAAATCATGAGCTCTCGGTAGACGATATCAGAGCATTCCTTGAAAATATCACGCAATGCGACCCTATTGTCTTCCAGACTGCTGCGCAGTGGCTCTTCTAGCCATGAAGACTCCGGTAGCCCTTTAGGCACACGAGAAGAATTTCGTGTTTTGCGCTCACCGGTTGGAATCGCTCTCCGGCTCCACGGTAGCTTTGGCAACTTGGGAAAGCGCCCTTTCTTCATCGTTAGTCCCCCCTTTACGAATAAGCCGATCAGGTAATATGAGATATAGGATGTACCAGCCTGCAAAGGATTATGTATCCAATGAACTCATCATCTTGAACACATAGCAAAAAGACCCTGCAATGATGCAGAGCCTTTGAAAATCGATTATACATTCGAACATTTATGATTAAGAAGATTTAGTCTCCCCAATACTCCTCGGGATGGTATTCAATCTCAGAACCAGCTTCAAACGTAAGCTCACCGATCTGAGCATGATATTGCACACTTTCCGGGGTGACGTAATACCAATGCTTTACCACGGGTCCACCGTCTGCGGGCGTTACAAAGCGAAATACGTTCAGCTCCTCGCTGAAACGCACAATCGCCTCCGCTGCCTCACGCGGCAACTCTTGAAGTGTGAAGCGAAACACGCCGTCCGCCAATTCCAAACGACAATCAAAACGCTGCTTGCGGCTGTCAGCAAAGCTTCGCCCCGTGACAGCATGCTTGATCAGCCATGTTTCCTGCTGCGCCATTGTGCGCACCTCCTTTTAGGGCAAATCAATCAGCATATAAAAAACAGAATCTTCTGCCTTCAGTGATAACTTCGGCTCCTCCTCTATACGAGCAGAATCACGCCCTTGCAGAAGATATTCACCGTTCACACGCAGTGAGCCCTCGATGACGAACAAGAACACGCGCCGACCCTCGGCCTGTGTGAATTCGACTTGTTCCCCGGGCTGAAGTTTGCTTAAATAAATCGTTAAATCCTGATTGATTGAAGCTATTTCACCCTCCGTGCCTGGTACACGCTTTCCAGCAACGACAGGCAGAAGCTGACCGTGCAGACGCTCCGTATTGAACGCTGTAGTCTCATAGGAAGGTTGCAATCCTCTCGTGTGCGGACTAAACCACAATTGCAGCAGACTGACATCCTCGGTTTGCGAAGCGTTGTGCTCCGTATGAATGATGCCGTGGCCCGCTGACATTCGCTGAATGCCTCCAAAACGGGTCACCGCCACATGTCCACGGTTGTCTTCATGACGCAGCTCCCCATACAGCACAATGGAGACAATCTCCATATCGCTGTGCGGATGCGCCCCAAAGCCCCGGCCCGGTGTGATGACATCGTCATTACAGACACGCATAGGACCAAACGCTGTATTGTTCTCATCCTGATACTCCGCGAATGAAAAGCTGTGGCTCCCCCGCAGCCATCCCTTATCGAAGCTGAATCGGGAAGCAGCCGGATATATTGTAAACATAATAGCCCTCCTTCAGGATGAACAATGAGATCAAATCCCTCTCATTGTACCCGAGCCCAAGCGATAAAGCTACGCTTCTGTCTGAGTAGTAATTTCATCTATAAAAGACTGCAAGGTACTGGTAACGAAGGCCTCCTTACGGCGGATAAACACCGTTGTCACTTCATTGTAAGGCTCTGGGATGGCATGACCGCACACAAGACCTTGAGCCACCAGCCCGCTGATCGAGGATTCGGGAAAAACGGTCATTCCAATGCCTGCTGCTACACTACCGATAATCGTCTCAAATGTCCCAAACTCCATGATCCGCTTGGGGATAATCCCCTCCATTTTGAGCCAGGTTTCCAGTCTTCCCCGATATCCGCAGCCTTTTTTATATACCAGGAGCGGACGAGTTGCAAAATCGTCAACCGAAAAGTCACTTCCTTGAGATACGAGGACCAGCTTTTCCTGAAATACATCAAACTGTTCAATGAGCGGATGCTTGACCGGTCCGGTTACAAAGGCTCCATCCAGTCGCATTTCTGCAACCTCCTGCACCAGTGATTCCGTAACCCCTGCCTTAAGGGACAATTCGACATCCGGGTACTTACTGTAGTAAGCATGCAAAATGGCCGGAAGGGCAATGACAGTCTCCACGATACCAATCTCCAGTACCCCTGAAGGTGTGGAGGTGTTCTGAAACGCATGCTTCATTTCCTCAAATTGCGATAAAATGCTTTTCGTATATTGCAGCAGACGCTTGCCTTCAGCATTGAGGATCATCCCCCGCTTATGTCTATAAAATAAAGGTGTCTGCAGTTCCTTTTCCAGTAGCTTGATTCTGGCCGTTACATTGGACTGGACGTAGCTAAGCTCGGCTGCAGCCTTGCTGACACTGCCATGTGCAGCCACCGTCTGGAAAATGTTTAAATCGTTCAGATCCACTACTGTTCCCCCTTATTGTGAAGGGCAAGGGCCACCAAAATTGACGCGCCTTGTCACTTATCATCATTTTAAATGATCATAATGTTTATTTTCAATCATTTTACCAACAGCTTCCTATCCTTTATGATGTGTCCATAGATATGTCCGCTGAGACCGGCAAGGAGGAGCTTTTGTACACCATGAACAAACAGATCATGACCGGATCTTTATTATGCCTGATCGCCAGTATGTCCTGGGGGGCGATGTTTCCGGTTTCGCACATTGCATTACAGCATATTAATCCACTGTACTTTTCATTTTTGCGCTATTTATCGGTTACACTCATATTAATTGTGCTATTGTGGCTCAAAGAGGGACGGACTGCATTTCGCTTTGAGGGCAAGGGCAAGGTGTTATTGTTCTTCGGAACTATGGGATTTACCATTTATAATATGGCCGTTTTCCAGGGACAGCACGCGATGGGGGCAGCAGGTACCCTTGTTGCTTCCATTATGGAAGTGCTAATGCCGATGATCTCCATTGCGATGGTGTGGGTCATGACCCGTAAAATGCCTCCAAAATATACATTAATCAGCATGTTGATTGCGCTGGCTGGAGCATTACTGGTTATCACGAACGGCAAATGGACCTTTTTCACGCTTGCCGGACAACATCTATTGGCGCTGCTGCTTATTTTCGTAGGTGTCGTCGGATGGGTCGTATATTCCATAGGAGGCAGTCATTTTGCAGGGTGGTCTACGCTTCGATATTCAACCTTGACCTGCCTGCTTGGAACTCTGGTCTCTTTTGTAGTCGTGACCTTTGCCTCTGCTTTAAACTGGATTACAGTGCCGGATTGGCAACACGTATGGTCAGTCAAATATGAAATGAGCTTTATGATCCTGCTTCCAGGGCTAGCGGCCTT
The DNA here is from genome assembly GCF_052921365.1 of Paenibacillus sp. T2-29. Classification (NCBI taxonomy): domain Bacteria; kingdom Bacillati; phylum Bacillota; class Bacilli; order Caryophanales; family Paenibacillaceae; genus Paenibacillus; species Paenibacillus sp. T2-29. Next base: position 88,766 of record NZ_JBREVE010000004.1, read on the forward strand.
GCTGAGCTGGAATGCCGGAATCCGCAAGCTGTCTCCGCTGAACGGAATTCTATTTATTAATTTTGTACCGATTACCACGCTGGTACTTATGTATTTCCAAGGCTATACCATTAGCCGTTATGAACTGTATGGGACTGTACTGGTCATTTTCGCACTGATTCTGAACAATATGTTTCAGAGAAGTTCTCTGCGTCCGTCCAACAGCTCACGGGGTGCCCGTTTCCGTCTGAATCGCCGCAAGTCGTTCAACGGTGACTTCTAACCCTGCGAACCAAAAGTTTTAATAAAACATCAAAAAGCGCCTGGATACGGAATATAACCTCCGTTATCCGGGCGCTTTTTACCATTTATGATTTCTCTTCAATCTGGAAACGTCCAACCAGTTCGCGCAGTTCCTCTGCCATTTGACTGAGGTCTGCTGTGGATGAAGCAATTTCCTCGATGGAAGCAAGCTGTTGCTCAGCCGCTGCTGAGATCGACTCGGTGTTGCTCGCCGCCTCGTCCGAAATATGGGAAATATCGCTCATAATATCCACGACACCTACAGTCCCCCGTGCCATTTCCTGAGTCACTCCGGTAATTTCATGGATATGCCCCATCGCGCGTTCAACAGCCTGACTGATTTCCGCAAAGGAATGCTCCGATGTGGTTACCGAATCAATACCTTCCGTCACCCGTACCCGTGCTTGTTGCATCGCGCCTAAAGCATGGTTCATATCCACCTGCATCGCTTCAATGCGCTCCGAGATCAAGGTAGCTGATTTGGCGGATTCTTCAGCCAGCTTGCGTACCTCTGTAGCAACCACAGCAAATCCTTTACCATGGTCCCCAGCCCGTGCCGCCTCAATAGATGCATTCAGTGCCAACAGATTGGTCTGTTTGGCGATACCAGATATAACACTGATAATATTCACGATTTCACCTGAACGCTCACTCAGGGAGTCCATAGCGTGTCCAAGATCATGAACAGTCTCGTCGATATCATGCATTTTCTGTACAGCCTGCGTAGCAGCCTTGCTGCCTTCCTGTGCCGACTCGGCATTCATCTTCACATGTTCAGATACACCCACCATGCGCTCAGATACATCCGCTGCTTGCTGAGCCAGTCCCTCCATACTCACAGAGCCATGCTTGACGCTTTGCAGCTGACGTTCGCTGCCTACAGCTACTTCCTGAATAGCAATAGTAACATGCTCAATGGCTTGGGTCGTCTGATCTGCACCCGCAGCCAGCTCCTCCGCTGAAGAACTTACCCGATCAGTTGTTTCGCGTACGCTTCGAATCATCGTACGCAAACTATCCACCATGGTTTGAAAATGAGCAGATAGTTCGCCTACCTCATCTGTTTTTCCCGTTTCCAAATCGCCCGTCAAATCTCCTTCACTGATTCGTTCTGCTGATTTTTGCAACTTACGAATCGGAACCAGAACAGAACGGGTAATCAGGAAAATCGCAATAAGCGCAATCACCAACGAGGCAGCCAGCACAATAATGGTTACATAACGCATGGCAGCGGTGGCCTCGCTAATCTCGGATCGATAGAAGGTACCCGCAATTTTCCAGCCGGTATCCTCATTCGTTACATAGGTCAAATATTTTTCCTGACCTTCATACATATAGTTAAAGTTCCCGCTCGGCGCAGTGTACAGCCTATCAAGAGAATTATCCTGAGGTAATGAACCCGCTTTAGCCGTAGGATGGACTACGAATTTCTTCGTGTGATCCAGAATGACGATATACCCCTCCTGGCCCACTTTAATGGAGGCCAGTTTACGTACACTTTCCAGATTCAGAGAGACCCCGATCACGCCAGACTGGTCGGAAAGCGTCCGAGATACGATGACTACAGGAATGCCTGATGAATTGATGATAACAGGGGTGATCACTACCTTGCCCGGTTGCTTCATCGCTTCGATGTACCATGGTCGTGTGCGAGGGTCAAATGTTCCTTCGTCCTTTTTGGGCACTCCACGGATCATCAGCCCCTTCGGTGTTCCCACGAAAATATCCTTCGCATCTTCGTGTAAGCCTATGTACTGGATCAGCTTGGGCTGAATCAAGGGACTGTTTGGCCCATCAATCATCGAACCGTCGAGGCGTTCCGCCAAATATCCCACATCTTCAATTTTACTGGCGATTGCATATTCAATAACGGAGTTAGCTGTCGTTACCCCCTGATTTGCACTGCTATAAAGCTGTTTTTCCATAGCATTATATGATGATTTATAGGTTGCAATGGAAATACTTAAACTCGGAATCAGCAAAACAAGCAAAAAACCTAAAATTAACTTGTTCCTGAGTGTCCAAATTGTCTTTCTCTTTCGCCTTGTTCCCATGTATCTTTCTTCCCCTTTGCTTAAAAAGCGATATATTTGTATTACATTCAATGTTAGTTATATCGGTTGAAAGCAGCAAATGATTTACAAGAAAATTTCACAAAGGAGCAAAACAAAAACCGCGCCCTATGAGACTAAGGACGCGGTTATATGAATATTTAGACCTGTACGTTACTATTTTCAGCCTTTTTACGGCCAAACAACTGATCAACCGCCAGAAAGCGTCCACCGACAAGGGCTTGCTGAAGACTGGTAAACAAAATCAGGAGATCAAATTCAATCGAGCCAAAAGGCTGTCCTTTTTTAGCAGTGAGCAATACACCGGTCATCACGATGGTCAATGCTGCTCCAGCCAGTCGTGTTCCAATACCCAGAACCAGTGCAATGCCTCCAACCAGCTCAACCGTAGCGACCACAGGGGCCATCCAGCCAGGAAGTCCGATGCTTTGGAAGAAGCCGGAGGTTCCGTCTAGTCCCTGAAACTTCTGTGCACCGTGAACAATAAAAATAACTCCTGTAAAAATTCGCACCAATAACAATCCAATATTCGCAAGCGTTTGATTCATAAGCTCATCTCCTTTTAGGTTGTATACAGATTAGATAATCAACACTACAAAATGTAGTGTTGTGCGTATCAAGAATCGGTAGCGCACAAGGCGCCACCTTTTATGATACATCTTGCCAAACTAGATTAACGCCAAGGCAAACATAAGCGTGAGCATGACGAGTACATAGCCTGAAAACATAATCGAACGCCAAGGCATCTGAATGATCGGCTTTTGTTGAGGGTCTAGAATGCGTGAGATACGATAATTAATGGACGTTTCTGCAAAAGAGGAACAAGCGGCGGAGTTTACCAGACGGGCATTAGCAGGTGTCATACTCAGAAGCTTGAGCAATGCGCTCCCAATCCCAACCGGTGAACCGGCTCGCTGGATCGCCTCGTTGTCCGCCAAGATTTCACGGGCCGTCTTGTAATGGTTGGTAATATGACGTAGCACCGGCAAGTAAAACAGCTGTGTAGCGCACATTTGCAGGAACCAGGTCTTCAATGGATCATAATGTTTCATATGATATGCTTCATGATATATAACCGCTTCTTCCTCATGCTTGTCCAGTAAGGACAATAGTGCAGAGGACAATACAATACGCGGCTTCCATAACCCCATGGTGAAGGCAGCAGGCTTGGCATAATCAATGACCCAAATCCGATCAGTCCCGAGTTCACGATATCGCTCACCCAGTGCTTCGGTCAACGGCAGGTCGCGCATTCGGTGCAGTCTGCGGAAAGCCGCCCTGGTAGCCATGCACTGTCTGACTGCTTCTCCTCCGGCGATACCGAAGGTTACAAAAACCAGTCCGCTGAGCGCATCCACCATGTAGCCGATTCCGTAGTGCTGCAACAAACTTCTGCAAATTTGAAACACGTTAAAATTCAATTTCCAGCCGAAAACATGCTGCCCGGCGTACATCCCCATCTGCATAAGGGCAAAACCCGAAATCAAGGCGCCTGCTGTAAACAGTAATTTAGAACGTGTTTTCCACATCGTCTACATATCCTTTTTCCATTGTTTAATTTTTTGTTCCAAACGTTCGATCAAAATCGGATCAGCTACTTCCAGAGCATCAATCATATGATTGACAGCAAGCGGGCCAAATTCATCCACCAGTTCGTGACTCAGCTCTTTGGATTGCTCATCCATAAACTCTTCTCTGCTTAAGACAGGACGGTATAAGGACGTTCTCCCGCGTATACTTTTGCTCAAAATCCCCTTTTCCACTAAACGATTCATCACGGTCATTACCGTATTGAAGTTAAAGTCCCGATCCCCCTCCAATGCGGTCTGCACTTCTTTGATACTCCGATCCGGAGTGGACCATAAAATATCCATGATTTTGGCTTCCAGAGGCCCAAAAAATCGGTTAAGTCCGGTTTCGCCAGCTTTAAAATTCAGTCGTTTCATAAGAAGCACCTCACACTACCGATTGTAGTGTATGTATCCTGATAAAGTCAACTGTCACACCTAGTGTCAACTTTAGGGTTCGTATATACAAACCGCCGAATGGTCTTCATCCGGCGGAAATTCATCGATATTCATAACCTTCCGTTTAGTCTGCCAATCTGTATCCTACACCTCTTACGGTAGCGATATATTCAGGCTCCGCAGGTCGATCGTCCAGCTTCTTACGCAAACTTTTGACATGCACATCCACAACATTGCTGCCGCCAACAAAATCAGTTTCCCAGATATCATGCATCATTTGCTCGCGCGAGATCACTTTTCCTTGAGAATCTATCAGCTTCAGCAGCAAATCGTATTCCGTTTTGGTCAGATTCAATGGATTCTCTTCCTTATATACCAACATTTTATCACGATCAATCCAGATGTCCTTGAACACCGTACGACGGCTGGTCTGCGCTACCTGGCGGGAAATCACCGGATGACGCACAATCATCCGCTCGATGTCATGCACCATTTGGTTGGATGCCAGTGGCCATACCAGCACCTCTTCCGAAGGAAGCAGCTCATGCGCACGTACAGACTTCCGATCCTGAACTACATACATAACTGGTGTATCTTTCATGTATTCATGTTCAAGGTCATTGCGGATATTCAGCAATTCACGCCGTGGATCGGTGGCGGTCAAATCGTAAATCAAGAGGTCGCTCCCCAAATGACGCTGCACTTCAGGCTCCCAGCGATGGAAGACCATCACGTCAAAACACGCATCTGACAACGTACGCACCACACCGTGGACTACACCCGGCACGGAACTGATCAGAATGATGCGACGTGTGGTCGGACAATACAAAGGTTCATTAGAAGGAACCGTCTGCACCGCAGGTGTAGACGGGGCAGACAACATCGATGTCCAACTGCCCTTCACGCGTCTAGGCATGTCAGCCACTTTAATACGATTCGTTACTTGATTCGCTTGCTTTGACATTCCTTACACACTCCTCCGAATACGACATGGGCATGGGCAATGGTATATCCCGTTTCATGCGCAACCGTATCAATCCAATCGTGTGGGACTTCACTCATCACTTCATCTACTCGGCCGCATACCTGACAAATAATATGCTGATGATCGTCCATTCGACCGTCATAACGACTAGCAGCTTCTCCTAGTTTCAGCTCACGGATTAATTCCTTATCCGTTAAATAACGTAATGAATTATAGACCGTTCCATAGGCCAGATTATATCCGCGCTCCATCAACCGATTCATAACATCGGCAGCAGTAGGATGATCGTGGGCCTCACGAACCACATCATATACCGCTTGGCGCTGCGAAGTTAAATTTAGAGTTCTCATACCGCATCTCCCTTAATCAACGCAGATTATATTTATTATAAACTTATAATCACAATAAAAATTAATTTAGAATAAGTATAAATCTTAATTTATTTCAAGTCAATGAGATCGGATAAATTGTGCCGCTTTGCAACACAATGTATACATGGAGTACATGCTTAGCCTATTTACAATCGGAGGGATAGTTTATGAAGATACTGTGGATATTCACGCTTTTCATGCTGCTCATGCTCGGAACAAGTATATCGATAAAATGGCTTTTCGGTGCCCGTCATCCTTGGGAGCCTATTTCATTGGCTTTTCGCACGATGCGACCATCGGAATATGTCGTTCTGGCAGGAATGCTGATAGTGTTCTTTATAAATGTGGGCAAAAAGCCAATAGGAAACACATTTCGCTTCCTGTTCTCGCAATGGTCACGTTTCCTCAAAGTTTCTACTCCTTCCTCTGCTTCTTCGCAAGAGAGCCAGCAGAAAGAACAAACAAGGGATAACGCAAACAAATAATGAATGAAAGAACAAGGCACCCTTACGACCGCATTTCCCAGAATAAAATGGAACATCAAAATGAGCATTTGACCGATACCGATGTTTTCTTGTCGGCAAGATGATGACTCATGAGATATTTTACCCTCTTTTTTTATTCCAGGTCTTTCTCAGCCACGACACGATTAGCAGCAAGATAGGAAAAAACACGGCAAATATCGGAAACAGCCATTTCAGCACTAACTCGCCTGTTTGAAGGTGATCTTGATAGTTCAGTGCCATCAATACACAAGAGACTAACATGATCAGACCAAATGGCAGGATCAGTTTATGGTAAGGTATTCTCAATACATCCTCTGCGGCTTTAACCGCGGCATAATAGAAAATCAAAATTTTAAAAAAATCAAAAATAATAACGCTCATCACGCCGATGACATCGACTCTGTCGATAAAATCAGATATTTCGACCTTACTGATCATCGTGAGTAGCGGGTAAGTCGCCCGTTTGAACACATCCTCTCCCAGTGCAAGCACATTGGACAGTGTTATAATAGACAGGAGCAGCCCTCCCAGCAATATAGCGGAAATCCCTATCCCATTGGCACGGTATTCCTTTTTTAATGTAGGGAGAATCATCGCAAACGTAACCATCTCGCCGTACGGTAGCATCACGGCTTGCGAATAAACAACTTGCCATATCGGCTGCCAGCCATGCTCGGCTATGGGCAATATATTGCCCATATCTACAATGCCTGCCAACAAAATTAATATATTCGTAGCAAGGCCCAGCAGCAGTAGCAAAATCAACATGATGATGGCCGTCCGGCCTGCAACCTCGATTCCCAAATACACCACATACATGACAAGTACAACCATTAAACCACAGATGACTGTCAACGGCGTATGCTGAAGTGTCCGGTCGGCAATCAAGATCCCCGTGTCCCGAAGATCCCGTGCTCCGCCGTAAAGAAAAAACACGATATATAAAAAAGCAAGCGTACTCCCTGCTTTCTTCCCCAAAAGGGTTCTGCAGTACTGTGTCATTAGCAAGTTGGGAAAGCGTCGGTGAAGGCTGCCATAGCATACAAAAAGCATTGCCCCCAAAACCGTGGAAATGAGGATGGCGATCCATGCATCCTTGCCCGCATTCCTTCCGGGAATAGACATCATGGATGTGCCCATCTCAAACAACACCATAAGAGAGATCATCTCTTTTGCACCTATCTGCACCTTTTTTTTCATGGCCTTCCCTCCTTGTTCTATTTTCACTAGTCTGATTCTCCCTTGGAATATGGGTTAGTCCGCGACTGAGTGTGTTTCAGTACAGAAGTCACTTGAACACGAACGGTGCTTTCCGCAAAATAATGGCTCCAATCAGAAGAGAGTCTTTTCCATTGTTTGGGATAGCTCCTCTCCAGCGCAAGGCCAAAGCCTATTACATCGCTGCGGGTACGCTGAACCTCCCTGACTGTTGAAGTGATCATTTTTTTCGTCTCCTCTGTCCATTGCTCCTGCAATCTTTTCATCGCCTCCGGACTTTGTAAGTTAATCGAGCACTCGGCCTCCTGTATTGCCCCGGTCTGTTTTAAGTTAATCACAAAAATAGGCTCTCCTTGCTCCATCCGAGTGTGTATATTGGTTGCAGAAAACAAGGTTTCGATGTCAATGGTTTCCCTATTCTTCCCGCAGCTCAGTGTTGTTTGGGCACTTTTCACCTTGTTGTTGATCATAGACAGTCCAATGGCCCGGTCATCGTCCAACCAGCGGACAAGCCGATCCTTTTTGAACACCCCCATTCCGTTAATGTGAACAATAGCTTTCGGTAAAATGTTGTCCACATTGCTCTTGCTTGGGGCCTGCTCCAAATTCCCATTGACCCCTATGCCCGTCAGCACAGGACCGCCACCCTTATGAGACAGGCTGCGAATGACATCGTCGATAGTCACCGCGTAATCCCCGGCATACAAACGCTCCGATGTTTCCAGCTTTCCTGAAATATCATTGGCAGGAATACGGCCGATCGCGGTCATGATTGCCAGTACATCCTTCCCAGTATTACCACGTACCACCAGCATTTTCACCGGTAGTCGGATTTCTGTAGACCTTTCCAGAAAATCCATCGTATCGCCGATTCCAGCCCGCGCCAGCTTTTCACCAATAACGACCAGTTTGGTATGCGCCAAAGAAATGACCCGTGGAACCCTTTGTGAAGCCTTGCGGATCGCTTGAAACAGACTTCTGCCCTTTTCCCGATACAAAACGACAGGAGTATCTCCTCTCGCTTTGGCTCCAGCGATTTCATCTGCCACGATCACTTGCAGGGAGACCTCATATTCTGACTCCCCCACCATATCAATTCCTATCCCCGCTACTACTGCTCTCTGGTTTAACTCCACAGAATCCCAGCAACCGGATAACAATGGAGCGAACAGTAACAGGACTAAACACAGTCTCCCTATTCTTCCCTTAAAGGTTACTGCACTTTGTTCATTCCTCTTCCCCTGATACACCCTGATTGCCCCCCTCCTGCATCGGTGTGGTTTTATCAGAAGAGGAAATCCCGCTTCCATCCTTCATTCGTTTCTGATTTTTAGACGTAATGCTTTTAGGACGTTTCTTCATCATCCAGAATGGGAGTCGCAATACGGCATCCTTTTGGCTCTCTAGCACAAAAGGACTGAAAGGCGCCATGTAGGGCACCCCGAAGGAACTCAGGCTGTTCATATGAGCGATCAACGCAATCAACCCCAATGTAATACCGTAGAGCCCCATAAACGCAGACAGTATCATGAAAATAAACCGGCACAATCTCCCGGCCACTGCCATGTTATAGGCTGGGATTGCGAAGCTGGCTATTCCCGTCAGGGCTACTACAATTGTGAGTAGCGGGGTGACAATCCCGGCTTCCACGGCCGCTTGACCCAATACAAGCGCACCTATAACGGATACCGTTTGACCACCTGCACGCGGCATTCGAATACCTGCCTCACGCAAAATTTCAAAGGTAATCTCCAAAATAAACGCCTCTAGAAATGCAGGAAAAGGAACAGACTCCCGCTGAGCCAATATGCTGATCAGCAGTGGAGTCGGTATCATTTCATAATGATATGTTGTTAAGGCAATGTAGAGAGAAGGCCCCAGAATAAGAATAATGAAGCTGATATATCTAATGAGCCGAACAACAGTCGCCATGTCGTAACGTTCTTCATAATCCGAAGAATTCTGGAAAAATTGGGCAAATACTGTAGGCATCACCAGTACAAATGGAGTCCCGTCTACAATGAGCGCCACTCGGCCCTCCATAATATTGCTGCTGATGGTGTCGGGTCTTTCCGTGTTAAAGATCGTTGGGAATGGTGTGAAATGATTTTCTTGTATCATCTCCTCAACCATGCCGGACTCAAATACAGCGTCAATATTGATGCTTTCTACCCGTTTACGAACCTCATCTACGATGCGTGGATTTGCAATATTCTTCATGTACAGCATGGCCACATTTGTGAGGGACGTGCTTCCCACTTGGAACATCTCCAGTGTAAGATCGGAGCTTTTAATCCGTCGCCGGACCAGAGAAATATTCGTGAACAGGGATTCTACAAATCCCTCTTTCGGTCCTCTGACGACTGTCTGCGTTGTTGGCTCGCTGACTGCGCGTGTCTCTCCCCCACGTGTGCCGCACGCGATGGCTTTTTCGCAGCCTTCCAATAGGATGATCGTGTCCCCCATTAGTAATTGTTCCATCATGGAACTCCAATCATCGCAGTCCTTCACTTCTCCCAGTGCGAGCGCATGACTCTGTATTCTTGCGTATAACGCTTCTGGACTCTCCGCCTCAACAGCCACTTCAGCAGATGGACGGCTAAGCATGGATCTCATAATGAGTTCATTCACCGTATCCGTTTTGGCCATACTATCCAGAAATACAATAGCGGCGGGAACATCCTCTCTAATCCCCACTTTAAAGCGGCGAATCAGAAAATCCGGACTATCTGATGTCAATTTCTTAATTTGCTGCAGGTTGGTTTCCAAGCAATTCTCGATTTTTAAATAGCGCGGAGAATTTCCATTATTCTTATCCACACCCGATTTTCTATTATGTTTGCGATAGGGATAGCGAATCATGAGCAAACCTCATCTCCAAAATGGCAGCAGTAAACACTACCTATTTCCTAATTAATGTATCTTTGGAGTATGCTCAATCTATTCCCAGTTATGCACCAAGCACATGATCGAAACATTATAAGTCAACCTAACGTAATAAATTTTAATAAATTTTTCTTTTTTAAGCCTAATGTCAGTTCTTTTTGATAAAATGAAGGAATATGCCTCTCGGGAGGGTTATCATCTTGTTCAGTACGTTTTTTGTAAATACCTGTATCCTTGTCACCTTTTTGTACATAACCGGCCTTATTTCACAAAGGTATAAAATCCGTCTACACACCTTAACGCATAAGGTGCATTGGATCGGAGGCGCTCTTTTCGGTTGCTATGGCATTGTTATCATGTACTACTCTATTCCAGTAGGATTTAATACCATTGCTGATCTTCGTCATCTGGCTATCGTAGCTACCGCAACTTATATCGGTGGCCCGGCTGCGCTCATGGCAACGCTTTTTATATGTCTAGGCAGACTTTTGCTGTTTGGTATCAACAATCAAGCTATCGTAGGCGCCGTTTTTATGCTGCTTGCCGGTCTGGGGTGTACTGTACTGTCACATTTGTCCTGGTCACGTTTACCCAAGCTGATGATTATGAATGTTTTTGCTTTGGGCATTATATTCTGTCCCCTTATGATTAATTTGAAAAATCTCGATGATGTTCTGCACGTGTATCCGCTCCAATTCTTCATTTCGATGGTCGGCGGATGTCTTCTGTACCTCATTGCTGAATCTATCAACACATCCAATGAGCTGTTACTTCGACTGGAGCGTACCTCCTACACAGACCATCTCACTAATTTAAGCAATAGAAGACAGCTTGAGTTCTCATTGGAAGAGCAGCTCCCTCAAGCTCGTCAACGTCATGAGCACTTATCTGTACTGGTGTTGGATATTGATCACTTCAAGGAAGTCAATGACACCTATGGGCATGCGGCAGGAGATGCAGTGCTGCGCCAGCTTGGGCAGATTTTAATGGAAAAGTGCCGTACTAATGATGTAGTCACCCGCAGCGGGGGAGAAGAATTCACCGTACTTTTGCCGAATTGTGCTTTTCGGCAAGCACTACGCATAGCTAATCAGATTCTTAGTGGAGTAAATCAGCACGAGTTTATTTTAGCGGACGGGCTTGTTCTTAAAGTCACCGTGTCCATCGGCGTGACCACCTTCCCTGGTACAGGAGAAGATATATCTGGAGCAGCCCTGCTGGAACAGGCAGACAAAGCACTATACGAAGCTAAAAAAGCAGGACGTAACCGGGTTTGCTCATATGAAATATAATTTGAGGCATGACCCTTACACAGAAATAGCCGATACAACCCTCTCTTGAGGATCGTATCGGCTATTATCCTTTTAAATGAAAAGATGTTACTCCCTTTGGAAAGATGACTTGGCATCCTTATCTTCAGTATGATTGCAATTCCCTACCACAAGCGATGTACGCTTGGCGAGCGAAGCAAGCGTATGAGATTCCCATACCTCCAGCATACGACGTTCACTCTCAGCTAAAATCTCAGATACGGCTATCGCCAACTCCCCGCAAAAAGGGTTCGTCTCTGGTTCATGCATCATACCCGGGAATATGGGATCACATATTTCAATGGCGTGGTATATATCAGCAAGTGTAATATGATCCGCCGAACGGGTAAGCACATAGCCTCCCTCGCGCCCTTCACGTGCTGCAATCAAATCTGCCTGCACAAGCCGCGTCAGCACTCTGCGCACCAAAGTAACTTCGCAATCAATGGAGCGGGCAATAGAACCGCTGGCACAAAGCTCCCCGTGTTTTTCCAAATAGACAAGCGCCTTTACCGCAATTCCAAGCCATTTGGGCGTTGCGGTGCGTAGTCTTTTTTCACTATTCAAATGAGATGACACCCCTAAGCTGTAGAAACTTCGATGAATGCATTGTACGTGATGTCAGATGTAAGTTCAAGCCTGAAAGCCGGAACCCTCTGGATCCCTAGCTCCCAAAGTAAAATGACCCAGTCGCACTTCCCCACTGAGCGACAGATATACATCACGGATGCCGGACGCTGATTGTACCTTTTCCGAGAGTGTCACCCATGCTTGTGCCCCTCCTGTATTGCCCACGTTGATGCGTGCCACAGCAGGGCTGTCCGGCGCATCCAAATGCAACTCGATTGCTGCATCACTGCTGTTGCCTGACACGCGGCACTGGAGCTCGACCACACTCACGGTATTCATGTCTACGCCATGAAAGGCGATCCAACCGGAACGTTGCGGTGAACGGGGACGTACACAGGCCTCCTTTTGCTCCTTGCTTTCATCCAGCAGGATGTCGAAGCAATCATCAAAATTTTCAGCTCGAATCCTAGGTCCAGCTTGTCGTGGTGGAATAACTTCACCCCGAACGTACACAGGATGCTCCAATCGAATATCTGCTGAGGAGGCGCCTGCCAGCAGGGTATATTCACCTGATTCCACGCAATAGCCATCCCGCGTGACATCCCAAATCGCCCAATCTTTCACTCGAACCGTAAAAGTAATTGTTCGCGTCTCACCTGGCTCCAAGCGAATGCGTTGAAATCCGCACAATGTCTTCAATGGTCGCTTTACACGCGAGGCTCCAGAGCGTACATATAGCTGTACAACCTCTTCGCCAGCAGATTCGCCCCGGTTCGTCACATCTACCCACACCTGGAGAGTATCCGCGGCGTCAAGTGTAGCCATAGATTTAACATTATCCTTATGGGCGTCTGTACGCAGATCACTATATTCAAATGGCGAATACGTTAGCCCGTGTCCAAATGGATATAACGGTTCACCTTCAAAATATTGATAGGTACGACCGCTGCGAATGATATCATAATCCTTGATATCACCCAATTGATCCTCGCTCTGAACCCAGGTCATGTTCAGACGCCCTGCCGGTGCATAATCTCCAAACAATACATCCGCTATGGCTGTACCATACTCTTGTCCCGCATGAGACGTGTATACGATCGCTGGAATATGTTCTTGAAGCCAAGGAATCGCAAATGGATAACTGCCCGTCAGAACCACAATCGTATTCGGATTGACACGATATACCTCCTCGATAATTTGTTGCTGGGAAGCAGCCAGTTCCAAGCCTGGGCGATCATTCTCTTCCTTTCCGTTAATAAGCGGGTGATTTCCAACGAATACAATCGCTGTATCTGCCGCTTGCGCAGCGGCTATCGCTTCCGCTAAGCCATCCGATACCGTCTCTATACGGAAAGTCTTATCGTTGAAGTCTGAGGCGTTAGGTGCAGGACTTGCGGATTTCATCACCTTTAATAAGCCCTCAGTTCCTGCGATCACTGGCTTACCGTTCCATGTGGTCCACAGATGCTCTCCTTGTTCCACAGGAGTCAGTCCAAAGACCTCTTTAACATACCAGCCATACGCTTCATCAGCTGTCACGCGAAGCGTCTCCTCGTCGCTCGTCACATAGGTACCCAGATGTTCATCATGCAGCGTCACGCTACCATAGCCCCAATCTGTTATGGTCAATACCGTTGGCTCTCCATTCTGGGACAGGCGCATATCGCCTGAAGAATTAACTGTGAGCTTCGCGCCATCAGTCGCCGCCGTCAAGGTCACACGATCTTTGGCATCGGAGTACACGACACGTTCTTCCGCGCTCCCGCTTTCCAGCTTGGCACGAATCGCCTCCAGCGGGGTAATCCGGTAAGGCAGCGTACCGGAATACCAGTCGCGAAACACCTCATTGCCATGCGAACCAATGACCGCTACTTTGCCGCACTGGGTAGGGTTTAATGGCAGAAGTTCTTGCTCATTTTTGAGCAGTACGATCTGCTCCCTCGCCGCACGCAACGACAATTCACGGGCTTGTTCTGTCATTAAAGCCTCCTCGCCGATGGAGGCATAGGGATTGTCTGCCGCCGGATCAAATTCCCCCAAACGAAAACGAACACGGAACGTATGGGACAATGCCCGATCCAAGTCTTCTTCTTGTAGCAATCCTTGCTCCAAAGCTTCTCGAATTGCCTGCTTGGAGAGCTCCGCATCATCCGTAATGCTGTCAATTCCTGCGCGAATAGATTCAGCCACGCCCGGCGTATGGGAATCGTAATATTGATGGTCGTTTACAATCCCCATAACATCACCCGCATCACTTACGACAAAGCCGTCCATTCCCCATTCGCCTCTGACAATATCGTTAACACCATGGTACAACGTAGCAGGCGTTCCGTTAATCAAGTTGTAGGAAGTCATCATCGACTGGGCTCCGCCTTCCGTAAAAGGCTTCTCGAAAGCTCTTAGATAATATTCCCGCAGGTTTCGGGGGTCTATGCTGGAGGAGCCGACTCCCCGGTCCACTTCATTATTGTTACCGAGAAAATGTTTCAGTGTCGCAACCGCTTTCAAGTATACCGGATGATCACCCTGTATCCCCTTGACTAACTCCTTCGACAATTCTCCCGTCAAATACGGGTCTTCGCCGTAGGCTTCCTCGTTACGTCCCCATCTTGGGTCACGCTCCATATCCACTGTAGGTGCCCACAGGGTCAGACCGTTCAATTTTGGGTCACGACGATAGTAGGCACGCGCCTCATCTGCAATAACAGAGCCGATCTGCCGCATTAACTCCGTATCCCAAGTACAGGCCAATCCCACAGGCTGAGGAAATGAAGTTGCCTCCCCCAACCAGGCGATCCCGTGTGCCGCTTCCGTACCGTGCTTGTAAGCTGCAACTCCCAAACGGTCAATGGCCGGCTGGTATTGCAGCATAGATTCGATCTTTTCCTCTAAGGTTAGTCGCGACACGAGATCCCGTACACGCTCGTCCAGGTGAATCTTCGGATCTTGAAATAAATATTCGATACCCGTTGTTTCATGACTCAAATCCGTCATCTCCTTAGCTTCATTAAGATGATAAAAAGTCCTCTCACGAAAGCGTTTTAATATATCATAGCGAAAAAGGAGTACACCGGCAACAATACCGAAATCATCCTAAATTGGATGAAGGTTAGACTGCGGCATACGAGAAAAAAAGTTACATTTTCCCTTTCATATATAAAGCTAAAAATGATATTTTTTGGTATAATCAGGATATATCATTGAAGGAGGAAGCGCTGATGAAAAATACCGGAATGACACGGCCTCTGGACCAGTTGGGGCGAATCGTACTCCCAAAGGAAATGCGCACCACAATGGATATCAATATCGGTGATTCGCTTGAATTCTTCGTAGATGAAGAAGGATTTGTATTAAGGAAATACACGGGTGTCTCCTGCAAATTTTGCGGCGCAGTGGATCATCTAACTTATTTTCGGGACAGCTTTATTTGCGCTGATTGCATTCAGTTATTAAAGAACGATGAACATGTACATGCCACAAGCAATGATGCCATCCAGGCTCAAGAACGCACCAAACCGATCCAAGCCAACACAACCTGGCAGCCCAAGCAATCCAGAGTACAGCAAGGTGAAATGGTAAAAAAGCTCCGCAAGCTGATTCAGGAACATCCGAACCTGCCACAAAAAGTGTATGCAGAAATGCTCGATATTTCCCAAGGCCGTGTGTCCCAACTGAAAAAGCTGCTCTAAACCTTCTAAAAGTTTATTTCCCAGTATCATATACGATGTACTTGCAAACCTACTTATTTCGTTGCAACTGCGATGGCCAGGTATAGAGTAAGGCGCATATCTGTGGATGTGTCTCTTATTCTATACCTGGCCTTTTTGTGCTTCCTGCTCCCATCAATGTGACAATAGTCACATACTCTCCATGTCTACGTATATACAATATATAGATCGAAACAATTGGTTATCACTAGATATCATCAATATGTTGTTTTTGTGAAAAATATATATTTTTTACTATATGGAGGGTTTTACGATGAAGGTGCTGGAGGAACATCAATTATACGACATCGGCGAGCGAGTCATTGGGGCACAAGATCTGGACATGCTGCGGGAGAATGCAAATTTAAATGGAGAATCGTTCAGTGGCAAAATGAGCAAGCTTGGCTCGGAATATGCCAAATGGTATGCGCGCTTGCGTGTACTTCCGCCTGAATTGACAGACGCCATTGACCACGGGTATGTATATGTTCACGATTTGGACCAATATGCGCTCGGAACTACAAATTGTATCTTTATCCCATTTGGTCGTTTGCTACAAGACGGTTTCAATACAGGCAATGGCTCTGTACGCACACCACAAACAATTATGTCTGCGATGGCACTGGTCGCCATCATATTTCAGTCTCAACAAAATAGCCAATTTGGTGGTGTCTCTGCCAATAAAATAGATTGGGACCTTGCTCCATACGTTGCTCGTTCCTTCCGCAAGCATCTGCGCAAAGGACTCCGGCTGTTCGAGGAAGAGCTAGACTCCCGTTGGTCTGACGAAGAACTGCATCTAGCCAACACCCATTTGCAAGAAACCTGTCCTCGTTCATACTCATTCGCACGCGAAGAGACGGAGACAGAAACCCGGCAGGCCGCTGAATCGCTCATTCATAACCTGAACACGATGAGCAGCCGGGCAGGGGGGCAAATTCCGTTCACTTCACTAAATTACGGGATGTGTACGTCTGCTGAAGGTCGGCTTGTTTCGCAATCACTGCTGGAAGCCACAATTCGCGGACTCGGCAGCGGGGAAACTCCTATTTTTCCACAACATATTTTCCAATGTAAAAAAGGAGTCAACCAGGCAGAGGGCGATATCAACTACGACTTGTTCTTAAAGGCGGTAGAGTGCTCCAGCAAGCGGATGTATCCCAATTTTGTGAATGTGGATGCTACCTTCAACCTACCCTATTACCGCGCAGATGACCCGGATACCATCATTGCCACGATGGGGTGCCGTACCCGCACCATTTCTGACCGTTTCGGCAGAAATCGTCAGAGCGGCAAGGGCAATCTCTCATTTAATACCATTAATCTGGTACGGCTCGGGATTGAATATGGTATTTGCACAGGTAAGCGTCTGACACCTGACCGTGATCGCTTTGACGCGAGATTGGAAGAGGTTATGCGAATTGCAGTAGACGGTCTAATCCATCGCTATCATATCCAGACCAGCCAGCCAGCCAAAGCCTCGGACTTTATGATGCGCGAAGGGGTATGGGAAGGCGGAAAAGAACTGGCACCTGATGAGAAGGTGGGAAACGTCCTCAAGCACGGTACACTTTCGATTGGTTTTATCGGGCTGGCTGAGTGCATGAAAGCATTATATGGAAAACACCACGGGGAAGATGATGTTGTATACCGTGAAGCACAGCGAATCATCACTTCCATGCGCATGTATTGTGATCGAATGAGTGAGCACTACAATCTAAATATTACACTGTTCGCGACGCCTGCCGAAGGTCTGTCGGGCAAGTTCACATTGCTGGATCAACGTGACTTCGGAGTTATTCCTGAAGTAAATGACCGGGAATATTACACGAATTCCTTTCATATTCCGGTGTATTACAAGCTTCCCGCTGCACGTAAAATCAGCTTGGAGGCTCCGTTCCATAATCTATGTAATGCGGGTGCAATTTCATACATTGAGCTGGACGGTAATGCACGGAATAACCCGGATGCATTTCTTAAAATTGTTCAGTACGCACTTCAACAGAACATCGGCTACTTTTCCATCAACCATCCGGTAGATCGTTGTACGGAATGCGGCTATGAAGGAATTATCGGGACAAGCTGTCCTCAATGCGGCACAGATGAGGAGCACACGCACTTTCAGCGTTTACGTCGGGTAACCGGATATCTGACAGGAGATTATACCGTTCGTTTTAATGCTGCCAAGCAAGCCGAAGTTCGCGACCGGGTGAAGCATAAGTGAATTTGTGCGGCTATATTCCGGAATCTCTGAATGAAGGATACGGCCTGCGCACCGTCGTATTCATTAGCGGTTGTCGCCATGCCTGTCCCGGCTGTTTTAATCCAGCTTCGTGGAACTTCCGCGCAGGGGAGCCATTCACGCCTGAGCGTCAACAGGAGGTTATCCGTGATATCATGGATAACCCGCTGTTGGACGGACTGACTCTCTGCGGGGGAGACCCTTTTTTCTCAGCAGCAGAATGCTCGCAATTTGTACGTGACTTCCGCGCGGCTTGTCCCGACCGAACCGTATGGGCCTATACAGGCTTTGTTTACGAGGATCTGCTCATGGATCCGGAACGACAGGAGCTAGCTCTTTTGTGTGACGTGATTGTAGATGGCCGTTTTGTTGAACAGCAAAAAGATCTGACCCTCCCCTTTCGGGGCAGCCGTAATCAGCGCCTGGTAGATGTCAAAGCCAGTACTCGAGCAGGTTACACCGTTTCATTGACTTAAAGGCGATGTTCTACTTAGCAAGATGCTATACAAAAGACAAGTCCCCCACGATGGGTTGGGATTGTCTTTTTTGCATATAACTAACAGATTCCACTCCAGTTTCTATTACTGTTTCTATTGCACATCCTGTGAGTTTCACTTATGATGGTGAACAAGTATACGAGTGCATAATTATTCGTCATACCTTAATCGCATAGCCTGGAAATAGGTGTCTGTTCTATTCAGATCAGACTTAAAAGGGAAGCCGGTGCAAATCCGGGACGGTCCCGCCACTGTAAACGGGGAATGTTCAGCTACTCATACACCCACTGGTCCAAAGACCGGGAAGGGATGCTGAACGTCATGATCCGCAAGTCAGGAGACCTGCCTATTTTAACAACATCGCAGTACCTACGGAAGATAGGGAGGTGTTAAGAGCAGTCGCCGTATTTTTGAATTTTAATCGCGGAGGCATTCTTTCCCCTACTCATTTTTAGCCTTGGGGACAGAATGCCTTTTTTGGTACGTAAAAATAAACTGGCTACCAGTTAGGAGGAAACCTACATGTCCATTAACGAACGATCTGCATTGTCGGGTTTGATTAGCAGTAATCTGGGTTATCCGCGTATTGGTGGGAACCGGGAATGGAAGAAAGCACTGGAGCGCTTCTGGCAGGGTAGTATTGACGAAAGCGAACTGCATAGTGAGATGAAAAGATTGCGTCTGGAGCATCTGAGCAAGCAACGTGACAAAGGGATTGATCGCATTCCTGTCGGAGACTTCTCCTATTACGATCACGTGCTGGATACATCCGTGATGTTTGGTCTCGTCCCCGAACGCTTCAACTATCGTTTTACAGGTCCAGTTCCTCTATCTGTGTATTTCGGGATCGCACGTGGGCAGAAGGGAGCTACTGCCAGTGAAATGACCAAATGGATGAATACCAATTACCACTACATCGTTCCCGAATTGGCGAACGCGGCTCCGGTGCTCACTGAAAACAAACCATTACTAGCTTATCGTGAAGCAAAGCAGGAGCTAGGCATTGAAGGTAAACCGGTTCTCATCGGTCCCTATTCATTTGTTGTTTTATCCAAAGGCTATGATCGTAAGGATCTCGCTTCTATTATACGAACCTTCCAGCCTTTATACGCCCGAGTCTTGTCAGAGCTAGCAGCAGAAGGCGTTCAATGGGTCCAAATCGATGAACCTGTCCTGACCACCTCATTCCCGGCAGAGGATCTGGAGATTATTCAGGAGGTCTATGAAGCTTTGACCCAAGCTGCACCCTCGTTGAACATCATGCTGCAAACCTACTTTGGCAGCCTGGACCATTATGAGCGTCTGACTGAACTTCCGGTACAGGGACTGGGTCTTGATTTTGTATACGATGATGGCGAAAATCTTCAGCATATATGCCAGCATGGCTTCCCTAAAGGGAAAACGCTGGGTGCTGGTGTCATTGACGGACGCAATATCTGGCGCAGCGACCTGAATGCCGTGGCTGCACTGTTGGACCAATTAGCAGAACAGACCACTGCCGCACAGCTTATCGTACAGCCATCGTGCAGTCTGCTGCATGTGCCGGTCAGTCTGGACGCAGAGCATAAGCTGGACCGAGAACTGGTGCATGCACTAGCCTTTGCCGATGAAAAGCTGGATGAAATCGCAGTCTTGACGGCTGCACTTGGTAAGCACGATCCATCCGCACTTGCCAAGCTTGAGCAAAGTTCGGATGCGGTAGCCCGCTTCAACCGCTCCACGGCAAGGGTACAGACAGCTGCCGATTTGGCCGACCTGCTGACAAAAGAGCCACTGTCACGCAGCGTTCCTTTCGCCGAGCGCCGGGTGATTCAGCAAAATAGGCTGAAGTTGCCCCCACTACCTACGACGACCATCGGCAGCTTCCCGCAAACTGCTGAGGTCCGCAAGGCCCGTCTGCACTATCGCAAAGGAGAATGGTCTGCCGAGCAATATCGGACATTCATCCAACAGCAGATCAAGGAATGGATTGATATCCAAGAGGACATTGGCATAGATGTGCTTGTACATGGGGAATTTGAACGGACCGACATGGTTGAATTTTTTGGCGAAAAGCTGAAAGGCTTTGCTTTTACACAAAACGGGTGGGTGCAGTCCTACGGCTCCCGCTGTGTTAAACCGCCGATCATTTACGGAGATGTGTCGTTCGATCAACCTATGACCGTGGAAGAGACGGCATTTGCTCAGTCGTTAACCTCCAAGCCAGTTAAAGGGATGCTTACAGGCCCTGTGACCATTTTGAACTGGTCCTTTGAACGTAATGATATTCCACGCAGGCAAGTAGCTTTGCAGTTAGCTCTGGCATTACGGGCAGAGGTAGAGGCACTCGAACAAGCGGGTATTAGCATGATTCAGGTGGATGAACCCGCAATTCGTGAAGGGCTTCCGTTGAAAAAAGAACAACAGCAGGCCTATCTGGATTGGGCAGTTCAAGCCTTCCTTGTGACCACGGCCACCGCTCAGCCTGCGACCCAAATCCATACACACATGTGCTATTCCGAATTCCAGGATATGATCCAGTCCATTTCAGACATGGATGCCGACGTGATTTCTATTGAAACCTCTCGTAGCCACGGAGAACTGATTGTTAGCTTTGAGGATCAGGTTTACGACAAAGGCATCGGTCTGGGTGTATACGATATCCACAGTCCGCGCATTCCTGATGTATCAGAAATGCTAAGCATGATTCAGCGTGCCTTGCGCGTACTACCATCAGATTTGTTCTGGGTTAATCCAGACTGTGGGCTGAAAACCCGTACCAAGGAGGAATCTGTTGCCGCATTGCGGCAAATGGTACAGGCGGCTCAAGCAGCCCGTGCCGTGCTGTCTGTATCCAACTAATATTTTTACCGTATCCAATCGCGTCATCATGTCCACCATATCCTATTCCCTTTCGGTCTTTCTATTAGAGATCGGAAGGGGGTTTTATTTATTCCAAGTCATATAATGTATATGCACCTTGAATATGCCCGATTTTCATCTGCTTCAGATGTACACCTAAGCCATGCTCTCGATCCCAGGAACAACTAAAATTCAAATATAGTTCATCCTTTTCCGATGAGTCGGAAATCAGTATAGATATAAGCTGCATTCGATCCAGCAATTGCTCTGGTCGCTCCACATAAGGCGCATATTCATTAGGGTCCTCTCCCCATGAGCTATATGCCTTCCGATACTTTTCCACTATGTCTACATAATAATGGTGTATGGACTCCAACACTTGAGGATGGATCTCTGACGAACATGCCATATACGTCTCCCATGTCTTTTTTTGCAGCTCTGTAGGTTCTTCTATAGTCTGTGCCTGTTCTTCAGAGTCGGCTCCCACGATAAATTCAGCTTCTACCTCCGATGGCTGCCCGCAAAAATCAAGATGTACCACACCACGTAGTACAACCTCCTCCGACACATCCCAAGTCTCATCATCCTGTTCCAATTCCCTATACCAGTGTTTCCAGTCCATCCTTTATCCACCTCTTCATCATAGGTAATCTTTAACTCTATTGAACACTCTACAATCTATCATTTTAATGAATCAAATTAAAGTAACATCCTATGGGGCCACCCAGCCAGAAATCGAGAATTTTCCAAATGAAACTACTTTATTCTACAAGATTCGCTATTCATGTAAGCCTTAAAGAAAGAAAACCAGCCCATTTTGACTCGAAGATTTTATTTTTAAAAATTTAGTACCTTGCATTAATCAGTACATGATGTTAAATTATACCTGACTACTGATTTATAATCAGTACCCGTGACAAATTATGCACAAACACACGTTTCTTCCCCTTATTCCGAACGACACCTATGAATTATGATTACATCAGGAAGGGAGCATCGCTCGTGAATGTGAACATCCAATTCAAAAAAGGGGTACTGGAACTATGCGTTCTAGTTCTAATTGGACGTAGAGACCGCTATGGCTACGAATTGGCTCAAGCCGTCTCCCGTCATATTGAAGTAGCAGAGGGAGCCCTATATCCACTGCTTCGCCGTCTGGTATCAGAGGGATACTGCACGACGTATTTACAGGAATCGACCGAGGGTCCGCCCCGTAAATATTATCGGCTAACCGATACCGGTAGCCATTATACAAGACTACTTACACGGGAATGGAATGATTTTGTCCATCATGTCGCAAGCCTACTGGAGGAAGGAAATTCCGATGAATAGAAAACAGTTTCTTACAGAGGTGGAACAGCGTCTTTCTCCTCTCCCTGCAGAGGTACGCCATGAGCTGCTTAGTGATTTGAGCCAGCATTTTGACTACGGGTTGGTTAATGGCAAAAGCGAAAGTGAGATTGCCCATGAGCTGGGTAACCCAGAAGATATTGCTCGAGAAGCGTTGGATGTTCCCAATGCAGCCTGGAACGCTTCTCCTCCGCTTCGCCAGGGCAGCTTTGCTCGCAATATTTTTACTTTCCTAGGGCTGTTGTTTCTCAATTTGCTAATCTCCATCCCGATTATGGCTACCCTATGGGCAGTATGGGCTTCATTGGCTGTGGTATCGATCAGCTTCATTGTAGCCCCCCTTCTCGCTGTTACTGATTATGCGCTAAACAGCACCTTTTACCCGGCCAAATTCTTTTTCTCTATCACGTTGACGGGTATAGGTCTATTGCTGCTGCCTGGAGTACGTTATCTCTTACTCCTTATGGTCAAGAGCACAGTACGATACTGGAAATGGAATCAGACTACCCTGAGGGGAGCTTACTAAAAACATGAATAAAAAGTGGTTTATTGCAGCAGGTCTGTGCATTGTCATCGGTGCAGCCGGAATGGTGGCCTACGGTGCTCCATGGAATCAACAAGTAATGAAAGAAACAACAGCTATAAATAAAAAGTGGACATTCACACGTGGTCAGCTACAAAACCTGAAAGTGGACAGTTCTGATGATGTTTCTATTTTGTTCACTCCTGGCTCTGGTGACCAAGGTACGATACGCATCAGCGGAGAAGTTCAGACAAAAGTCGCCGACCAAATTCATAATACCCGAATTGAGAACGGTAAGCTTACCATTCAATCGGAGCCGGCCCCTTCCTTGTCATTCTTTTCGATCACTCCTGATTTGGATCAAACGATTACCGTAGAGATGCCCTCTGGCGAAACACTAACTGATCTGCAGGTAGATGCACATTCAGGGAATGTAAAACTTCAAGATGCCTCTGTGAAAAATACTTCTATCACCGCTACTTCAGGCACTGCCGAGATTACAAACCTCCAAAGTACCCACCTGATCGCAAATTTAACATCCGGCAATTTTACAGCCAGTCAGCTTGCAGCAGATATGGAGTTAAAGCTTACTTCAGGTGATGTTACCATTCGCGATTATAGCGGTAATGGTCTTCTCTCCCTAACCTCAGGGGAGACAAATATTACACAACGGGCCGTAGCCAACTTGGAAGTGAATGCTGATTCTGGTGACGTGAAGATTAAGCAAGCTCCCGATTTTAAAGGTGTTTATAATGTCCGCTCTGACTCTGGGAATATCAATACTCCCGAATCTGTTCCCGGTAGTGTGAACGTGATTAAGGTCGAAACCACTTCAGGGGATATTGATATTTCCAAATAGAGACCTCTAAATGAATGCCTCATTAGAGGCGAAGTTTGGTTCAAGGGGTTCAACCTAGTATAATGAAACCATGTGCTCAGATGCACAACCACGTTATATAGTGATAAGGAGGAGACTGGATGGAACTTAAGAACAAAACAGCCATTATTACAGGAGCCAGCAAAGGAATCGGTAAGGCAATTGCCGAAACCTTGGCCAAGGAAGGCGTTAATCTGGGGTTAATCTCACGCACATTGACCGACCTACAAAAGCTGCAGGATTCACTGGGGAGTACATACGGTGTGAAAGTGGTGAGTGCTGTTGCGGATATATCCGATCGCACACAGGCCGCTGCCGCTGTAGCTTCACTGGAGCATGAACTGGGTGCCGTCGATATTTTGATCAACAATGCAGGCATCGCCACCTTCGGTACAGTCGCAGATATGGACCCCGAAGAGTGGGAACGTATTATTCGCGTAAACCTGATGGGAACCTATTATGTGACACACGCCGCTCTTCCAAGCATGCTGGCGCAACAGAGCGGAAATATTATTAACATTTCCTCCACAGCAGGAGAACGAGGTTTTGCAACAGGCTCTGCATATTGCGCATCCAAATTTGCTTTGATGGGATTCACGGAAGCACTGATGCAGGAAGTTCGCAAATCCAACATTCGGGTTACCGCGCTGACACCAAGCACGGTCAATACAGAATTGGCTGTAAATGCGGGATTGCCTATTGGTGACGAGGACCGCATGCTTCAGCCGCAGGATTTGGCCGATCTGACGTTAGCTGCATTAAAGCTGCCGCCACGGGTTCAATTAAAAGTAGCCGGCATTTGGACAACCAACCCACAGTAATTCGACATGACATCTTAGATTCATTGGCTGCACCAAGCTCCGGCAGACGTAATTGTTCGTCATGCCGGAGCTTTTTTAGGATAGCTATACCAAAACAAACTTTAATATAAGCGCTTTGTACTTCCAGCATACATAACATACAATTCCTGCAACCATAAGCGCATTCCAAGAAAGGGGAAAAATGATGAAGAACACAGGAATGACACGACCACTAGACCATTTGGGACGCATTGTGCTACCCAAAGAACTACGCACTTCTATGAATATTAATATTGGAGATGCCCTCGATTTTTTTATTACACCAGAGGGACTGATGATTCGCAAATATACAGGGGTTTCTTGTTATTTTTGTGGCGCCGTTGATCATTTAAGCTATTTCAGAGATCATCTGATCTGCAAGAGTTGTATTGAAAACCTGAAGAGCGATAATCCCTCCAGTCATTTGAGTGAAGCACGTCCTGTCCAGCCGAAGAAAAGAAGAAGCTACAGGAATCAGAATGAGCTCCTGAATAAACTAAAGCAGCTCATGGAGGAATACCCTAATGTCTCTCAAAAAGAATTAGCCGAAATGCTGGAATTGTCTCAAGGTCGTGTATCACAGCTTAAAAAGCTGCTCCTTTGAATCTGTCTGTCCACCTCGTTTGTTAAAAACTAATAAAAAAGAGCCTCACGGCTCTTGGATCATTCATCATTACGCAATGTCAGACTGCTCCATAATCGGGACTCGATAGGCAAGCAGGGACTCGTCTATTACGGCAGAAATAAACGTTGCTTCTATTTCAGGCACCAGTCTAAGCGCATAGTTCCATGCGTTTTCCTCAATTTGTAGCGCAAGCCGTTGCCGGGTCCCGATCCTATTCTCTTGCTCCATCGCATCGGAGAGGCCCTCTAATTCAGTATCGGCGGCGTGCCCGATCTCATGCGCAAGCACAACCGTAAAATACTCATCAACTCGATCTGCGCTGCCGAACATCTGTAAACATTGTGTTTCGATAACATCCGTATACATGGTAATGGCGTGAGCATGCATGGCATATTTGCCCCCAATCAGCCGTCCACCAGGAAAACGTTTCTCCAGCTTAACTGTTACGCCTATAGCAGCTCGTTCCAAAAGCTCAGCGACAATGCGCTCTGCCTGATTTCTCTCCAACTTAGCTTCGCTCCTCAAACCAAGATATATAAAGTTATATGTACGATATAACTTATGAAATTATGAATGTACTCATACAATACACAATACGATATTATACCTTTTTACAAAGGAGAATACCATGCCAGAAGACTATTATATCGGCTGGGGAACGCTTGCCCTTATTAATGCCGGCTTGGCACAGTCCAAAAACCGGAGCAGGCTTAACTGGTTTGTGCTCTCACTACTCATAGGGCCGATCGCGACCCTATTGATCGTTGTATGGGATAAACCGGAGTCCAGATCCAACAATTAGTCTCCCGTTAGGTTATCCAGAATGAAAAGGACAGCCTTGCGGCTTCTGCGGCAGCGCTGCATCTGTTGTTGGTTTAGCCTGTCTCGTCATATATGGCTTTTCCTGAACTCCGAAATTCGGCTTCACAAGCCGATTATCGTAAGAACTATGAAAAATATGCGTGGTTGCTGGTGACAACGGTGGAATCAGCCACGTCCAATTACCTGTCAGCGCGCGACCAGCCTTGGTTTCCCGTTCCTCAAACAACTTGAATTGTGCTGCTGCGGTATGATGATCGACAATGCTGACCCCCGCTTTTTTAAAAGAATGCAGCACAGCAATGTTCAACTCTACCAGCGCGCGATCACACCATAGCGTTGTTTCACTCGTCGTATCCAGCCCCATCAGTTTTGCCACCTGTGGCAACATATTATAGCGGAAGGTATCCGCAAAATTACGGGCACCGATTTCTGTCCCCATATACCAGCCGTTAAATGGAGCTGCTGTATAGATGATACCGCCAATCTCCAGCGTCATATCTGAAATCATAGGCACAGCATACCAGCGCAACCCCAGAGAGGCTATATACGAGAGTTCCGGATGCTCAATGGGCACCTCCATCACCAAATGTTCAGGAATATCAAAGAGCTTGGGAGGTTGGCCTCCCGCTTCCACAACTAGCGGCAATATATCAAAAGCAGTCATTGCTCCTTGCCACCCCAAATCCCTACAAGCATTCGTAAAATCCACCGAGATCGGGTCCCCGATGACCCCTTGATCCGTTTCATATCCAGCATAACGAATGAGTTGATGGTTCCAAATACGAATATTCGGCTGGCCCGGCTGGGATGCGCGGAATACAGTAAGCGTAGGCTTAATTTTACCGCCATTCGTTCCTATGCGGATATGCTCCAATAGCTCGTGAACTACTTGCGTCGCATCTGACGCTCCACGTGCATCCCTGACCAAAAGCTTGTCCCAAAACAAGCGACCGATACAACGATTGCTATTCCGCCAAGCCATAAGTGCCCCGTGTTCCAGCTCTTCGTAAGTATGATTGTACGTTCCAATAGTCTCTATGTCGTGACGAATATCAAGAAGCCGGGCTTCCGCATCATCGCGGCTTCGGCCCAGCTCCTCATAACATGTATATATAAACTGCTCCGCTTCATGCAAAAGCTGTTGTTTCACTTCCACAACCTACACCCCATCCCGGTAGCTCACTTCCTTATGAGCCTATGGTCTTCCATGCCTATTTGTCATTATACTCCAGCGGCAGGCTGGAACCAACGGGATGTATAGCTTGTTCACCTGATCTCCATATCCGTGGAAATCACTCCCAGAAATTTATCCCAAATATGCTGTAAGCATCCAAATATGTTTATCCATTTCTTCTCTCAAGCCATTCAGAAGATCCTCTGTTGCTTTGTCCTGTGCCGCTTCTGCTGCTTCCATACCATTAGCCAATTCAACAGTAATCGTTTTAAAATCAGCTACAACGGCCTTCACCATATCTTCGGCTGTCTGCTCGCCTGCGGACTCCTGAATAGCTGACAGTTGCAAATGCTCCTTCAAGGTCGCAGCAGGACGACCGCCAATAGCCAACAAACGTTCAGCAATCGTATCCAGATTAGCTGTTGCTTCATTATAAAGCTCCTCGAATTTAGCATGCAGTGTGAAGAATTTAGGTCCTTTTACATACCAGTGAAAATAATGCAGTTTTGTGTACAGTACAGACCAGGTAGCCACGTGACGGTTTAAAGCCTTGTGCAGTTCTTGAATAGCCTCTTGTGTAGGTGCGTTCGTATGATTTAATGTACTCATGTGTAAAATCCCCTCTCGTTATTATCATTAATATAGTTGGAGTGATACTCGCTAGCAGTAGTGTCTGATTTTCTTCTAAATCCCATGCGTGAAACTAAAAAATATTCAGCGATTAATTTAGACTTAATCTAAATCCTGTTTTAATTATAACACTATCTATGTGTTTTGCAAGGCCTTATTATGGTTAAATCATGAAGATTACGTGAATTGATGGACAGGCAAACGCTTCATACAAATTCGCAACCCACCTCAATAATCTAAACACAGCAAAAAAGAGCCGCCCCGTAAAAGGGTCGACTCTTTTTTTTATTCTTGCATTTCCGAAGGGCTTACAATCAAGGGTACAACTTTGCCTGCGTTTACATCAATCAAGCCGTGATCGGTAATTTTCAAAGCTGGGCTGACTGGCAAAGAATGAGTACTTAAAGACATGATTGGATTGTAATGGCGATAGCCTAGCGACAGTAAGGCTGAACGCAGTTCCTTTACGTGGGCAGCAACCATTTCTAGCGGTCCTTCTGTTAAAATTCCGCCCACTGTTAACGGTAAATGGGACAGCACCTTGCCATTTTCAACTACGCAAAAGCCCCCTTGGCTGGATAGAACCGTATTCGCAGCCAAAATCATATCTTGCTTGTTATGCCCCACGACCAACAAGTTATGGTTATCGTGCGAATAGGTGGTTGCCACGGCCCCGCGTTTAATCGTATCTCCCCCGATCAAACCGTAAGCACGGTTGCCGTTCTTGCCATACCGCTCAAACGTAGCAATGAGTCCATGTTCACCATGTTCCCATACCAGTTCACCCTGCTCTACTTGGGCAGGTGCAATTCGTTCGCTTGTAAAAGTTGATCCATCCTTGACCATCATAATACGGCATTGATGTGTGCCATCAGCTACATCCAACTTCACAGTAAAATCCTGCTCTGTGAGTGGATTGAGCTTTACACTTTGATAAAAGTGGGCAGGGAACTGGCACTTTACCTGTGCCTGATGATATTCCTCAAATTTATCAAATACCTTATGACCGTCCTTATAGACTTGCTCCACATCAAACTGCTCCAGATCCGATAGCAGCACAAAGTCAGCTATTTTCCCTGGCGCAATTGTCCCGCGATCATGCATGCGCATCCGGGCAGCAGGAGTAAACGTAGCTGCATAAATCGCATCCTCAGGCTTCATGCCCATTCCGATCGCTTTACTTACAATATGGTTCAGATGTCCCCGCTCTACGAAAGAATCCGGCATTACATCATCCGTTACGAAGCAAAAATGTTGTGCCACGTCCTCCTGAATGAGATAGTCCATCACCTCAGGGGTCATGGATTTTTCCTGGATCTCAATAAACATCCCGGCGGCCATTCTTGCCTTCATACCTTCAATGCTTTGGTGGGTATGGTCTGAGCCTATTCCTGCATAGATCAACTGATGCAGATCCAGATCAAGCAACTGCGGCGTATGGCCTTCAATGATCAGCTCTGGGTAGTGCTCACGAACATGGCGTAAGATGCGGTTCGTCTTGCTCTCCGGATCACGAATGACATCTACATAATTCATAATTTCACCCAGGCAGATCATCTCACCCGTTTGCAATAAAGTATCAATCTCGGGGATGTCAATCTCGCCCCCTGAGGTCTCCAAAGGCGTCGCTGGGACAGAGCTAGGAATCCCGTAAAACATATCAGCCACGCAATCTTTGCTGGCCTCCATCATTTCCTGAATACCTTCCAATCCGAAAACATTCGCCATTTCGTGCGGTTCCGGTACAATCGTCGTGACCCCATTGCGAATGAGTCCATAGGAAAAGGTTGCTGGTGTCACCATTGTACTTTCGATATGCAAATGGATATCGATCAGGCCGGGAATCATATATTTCCCGTGCCCCTCCACAATTTCAGCAGCCTCGAAAGATTCCAGACCACGCTGACCGATATACATAAACTTGCCGTCAAGTATAGCAACATTGCCTACCTCGAACGTCTTGTAGTAACTGTTATACACCTTAACTTGTAAAATCATTTTGTCTGCACGCATGATGTATCTCCTTCATCGAACCCGCTGATTATTGGACCAGCACCATTTTGTCTGCCGGAAAATGCAGGGTAACCCGTTGACCACTCAAGTAAGGCGTATCCATTTCCTGATTGGCCGTAAAGTTTCCCTTCGCTGTCTCTACCACATACTGATAGCTGCGCCCTAGGTAAGTACTTACCTTAATGACACCAGAAAGCTCATTTTCTCCTGTCTCGTTGCCTTCTGTTCGAATGACCAAATCATCCGGGCGAATAGCGCCTTGGCGAGCCCCTGGCTGGACTGTGCCCTGATTACGCACTACGCTAAACGAAAGGTCGCCTGTATTCAGTCGAATACGTTCTCCTTCTTCAGTGCGCTCGTCAAAGCTTAGAAAATTATTAAACCCAATAAAGCGGGCAACAAATTCGGTCGTCGGATATTTAAAAATGGTCGATGGAGCGTCTAATTGCTCGATGTTCCCCTTATTCATAATCGCAACCTGATCAGAAATCGAAAAACATTCCTCCTGATCGTGCGATACATACACGGTGGTGATGCCTAGCTCCTGTTGAATACGGCGGATTTCTACGCGCATATTTACACGCAGGTTAGCATCCAAGTTACTCAGAGGTTCATCAAACAGCAGCAGATCAGGTTCAATTACAAGCGCTCGCGCAATCGCGACACGTTGACGCTGCCCGCCTGATAATTCGCCAGGGAAACGTTTTTCGAATCCCCCCAAGCTAACCGTATCCAGCATAGTCATAACGCGTCGTTTCACATCATCTTCTTTTACTTTACGTAACCGCAAACCAAAGGCAACATTATCAAAAACCGACAAGTGCGGGAAAAGCGCATAACTTTGGAATACAAAACCGAAGTTCCGTTTATTCACTGGAACCCGGGTATAATCCTTATCACCAAACAAAAATGTTCCTTGTTTAGCTT
The DNA here is from genome assembly GCF_052921365.1 of Paenibacillus sp. T2-29. Lineage (NCBI taxonomy): Bacteria > Bacillati > Bacillota > Bacilli > Caryophanales > Paenibacillaceae > Paenibacillus > Paenibacillus sp. T2-29. Next base: position 120,000 of record NZ_JBREVE010000004.1, read on the forward strand.
CGAGAAATCCTGCAATAAGACGAAGTGTAGTCGTTTTGCCACAACCACTCGGTCCGAGCAACGAAAGCAATTGCCCTCGTTCGAGCTGCAAATCGAAATCCTGCAAGATCAGTTGGTTGTCATAAGCGACCGAAACGCGATCCAGAGTAAGCAGTGCCATAAGGTTGAAGCCTCCATTACCTTTTAGTGAAGTAAGACAATCCCATCAGTCGTTCAATCAAGAACATCAGGATACCCGTTAAAATCATCAGCATAACCGAAATCGCTGCAATCGTCGGATCAAAATAATTTTCGACGTAAGTCAGCATTTGAATAGGCAGGGTGCTGAAGCCCGGTCCTGTCATGAAGACGGAAATGTCGACATTGTTGAATGATTCCAGAAAGGCAATCAGGATAGCCGCAATAATGCCTGAGCGGATGTTGGGTAGAACCACCTTGAAAAAGGTTTCCAGCCGTCCAGCTCCCAAACTAAGCGCTGCTTCCTCAATCGCAAAATCAAAGTTAGACAAGCTGGATGCAATGACTCTAATAATGAACGGCAGCATAATCACCGTATGTCCGATCAAAAGTCCAGCGTATACCGGTAAATGGTACACAATGATCAAATAACGCAACAGTGTAAATCCAAGCACAATACCCGGTATAAGCAACGGGGAAAGGAACAAGGCATTCAGTGCATCCTTCCCGCGAAACGAAAACCGACTAAGCGCATAAGCGGCTGGCATACCGATTAACAACGCCAGGATATTGCCCAGCAGAGAGACGACAATCGACGTTTTGAACGTGGACATAAACAAATCCACTTCAAAAATATTTTCATACCAGCGCAAGGAAAAGCCCTGCGGAGGAAATTTTAATACCGTGCCCGGCTCGAAAGAAGTGACCGATATGATCAACAGCGGACCGAGCAGAAAGATGAAGACCAGCAGGCTAAAGAAGCCTAGTCCGTAATGTTTCTCCCGCATATCCACCTACCCCTTCGGATTGAGTTTATGGGCCGCCTTATTTAAGAGACCGACCACGATAAATGTAATAGCAATCATAATTGTTGCGATAACAGAGGCTAAAAACCAGTCGTTAAGCGTCATCGCATTTTGGTACAAAAATGTAGCGATAACCCGCTGTTTCCCTCCCAGCAGTGCTGGGGTCGTATAAGCTGTCAGGCTGCCTACGAAAACAAGAATGCTTCCAATGATCAGACCCGGAACAGACAGCGGGAATACAATTTTACGAAATGCGCTGAATCTGGAGGCTCCAAGACTCTGAGCAGCATGGACAAGATCACCGTCAATATTTTCAAGCACACCAATCAATGAAATAATCATCAGCGGTAAAAACAAATGGACCAGACCAATAATCATCGCTGCCGGAGTATACAAAATATTTAGCGGCTCATCCACGAGTCCTAAACTCATTAGCACGTTGTTTAATAACCCCTTGCGACCCAAAATGACCATCCAGCTGAATGACCGCACCACCGGACTCGTCAACAAGGGAAAGATAGCCAGCGCCAGCAAAATCCCTTTACGACGCGGGGCCTTTTGTGAAATATAATAAGCCGTCGGAAAACCGAGCAATACGCATACGAGGGTCGTTACGACACTGACCTCCAGCGTAGTCAGCAATATTTTCAGAAAATAAGGGTCCTTGAAGAAATGGAGATAGCCTTCTAGGGTGAATGAGCTGTTCTGTACGAAGGTCGAACCGATCGTCAACACAATCGGAATGACCATGAACACCGCCAGAAAGAGCAAACCTGGCAGCAGCAGCCAATACAAGTATGTTTTCTTCATGGGTAGCTCCTTGCGGTTATCAAAATGTTATTCCTTGTTCAGCACCTGGATAAACAGTTCCAGAAAAGCTTCACTGTCCACCTGCTCGCACACGTTCATATTGGGACTATGATTGAGACGGTTCTGCACATCTCCTACCGTTTGTCCGTCACATATGCGACTGGAGGTTTCCACGTCCACATATAACAGCGAGGTATCTACTAACCTCGAATTCAATGCCACACCTACGGCAAGCGGGTCATGAAGCGCACACGCTTTTACGCCGTTGCGTTCTTCATAACGCTTGGTATACACGGCCGTGCTTTCAGCTACATAATTACGAATCTCTGGGCGGGTCAGACGAGCAACATGATCCGCAGTCAGCAGTGCCTTGCGTGTTACATCCAGACCAACCTGTATCAATCGACTAAATCCAGCGTGAAATACGATCCGTGCGGCTTCAGGATCAGCGTACATGTTATACTCCGCTACAGGTGTAATATTGCCGCACCCGTGAATAACACCGCCCATAAAAATGACCTCATGAACGTGATCCGTCAGATCGGGACACTTCAGCAACGCCAACGCCAGATTGGTGAGCGGTCCGGTGCAAACCAGCGTTACTTCCCCCGAGTGAGCCATCACGGTCTCAATGATGATATCCGGTGCAAAACCTTCAGATGCAGAGATGGCTGGGACTATTCCACTCAATGCACCTCCGATGCCGTCTTCTCCATGAACACGGTGCTCGTGCAGGCCTTTTCGTATTAATGGAGCCTCTGCCCCCCGGAAGACCGGAATATCCGGTCTTTCCAGCAGGTTGAGGATTTTGCATGTATTCAGTGTTGCTTGTTTAAGTGAAACATTCCCGCATACCGTAGTAATCGCTTGGATATCCAGCTGACCACTTTTGGCCGCAAGTAAAATACCCAACGCATCATCAATGCCTGTATCTACATCTAATATGATCTTTTTCATTATTGTGTAACTTCCCGGTTCCAGCGATCTGTCCATGCCTTGATATGGTCGTTAACGAATTTCATATCCAGCTTGGTCAGCTTATTCACTACATCTGCACCATACGTAATCCCTTGAGTATCTGCACCGGATAGTACTACCTGTGTGTTCACCGGAGAATCAACCTTTGCCTTGGCGGATTTTTCTTGAACTTCCTTGCTCAGCTGCCAGTTGATAAATTCCTCAGCCAGCTCCTTCTGGTCGGAGCCTTTCACTACATTAATCGTGTTCATGACTGCATAAGCACCCTCACTAGGAGCTACAAATTTCGCACCTGGCACAGCTGCCTGCAAATCTTTGAAGTACATTTCCATAATCGGACCGCCCGCAATTTCCTGCTGGCTAAACATGTTTACGAACTCGGACGTTTTACTATAAAACTTAACAATATTCGGACTCAGTTCCTTCAGCTTCCCAAAGGCTTGGTCTTCATTAAATTCCTTGCTACCCGCTACCTTGGAAGCCGCGTCTACCATCATCGGGCCAGCCGTTGCCGTAATATTCGGCAGAGTCACGTTTCCTTTGAATTCAGTGCCCCACAGGTCGGCCCAGGAGGTTACATCTTTTTTCACCAGCTCTGGATTATAGGCAATACCAAGGCGTCCGACTGTATAAGCAGGGCCATATTCCTCACCCAGTGGTGCTTTGGCAATATCATAAATTTGGTTCAAGTTCGGCACTTTACTGCGATCCAACTTCTCGAATAGCCCCTGTTGAATTCCCTGTTGGGCATAATAATCAGACAGATAAATCAGATCGACATCAGTGCTGCCTTGACTGATTTTGTTCAATCGTTCCGCATTATTTCCGATTTCTACAACAATATCAACGTTATGTTCCTTTTCAAAAGGCTCGTACACTTCTTTATTAAAAAAGTCCTCGGAGAAGCCCCATGTGGAAATAACTAGTTTCTTTTTCCCATCAGCTGAGCCATCTTTTCCATCTGTCTGACCACTAGTAGCATTGCTGCCGCAACCTGCCAGTACCACAGATGCCAAGGTCACAGCCATAAATCCTTTAAACCACTTTTTCATATGAAACTCCCCCTGTTTTTTTATTCTGCACACCTTATGACACAAAAAAGAAAAGTACTCTTGTAAAACAAGAATACTTTTCTTCGTAAACAAAGAATAAGTTGATCCCGCTGCGCGTTATAACAGGTTCTCCCCTCAGATAGATCCGAAGCGAAAAGCCGAATATCCAATTTTATTAGGACTCTTTCAGTATGATGTTCGTAATGGCCCACTGCGTTGCTGAATCATAGTCGCGCAGTAAAGCTTCTATATCGAGCTCCATATCCTCAATCAGCTTCTCGCGAAGTCTCTTCTTATACAGCATGGACATTCGGAAATCCACCTCCAGCTTCAAGCCGGGGGCTTCCACTTCCAATGCCGCCGAGCGTGGAGAACGCCGGTGCTTCGCTACAAAGGTAACAATGTTGTTCTCAACGGTGGCCCGCAACAGCGTGGTCCCGAAGCCGAACAGTTCCTTTGAAACTTCATTGTAAATCTGGCACATCCGCTTTTTGCTTTCGTTACTGTCGAGCAGCGTCATGAACCCACCCTCATCAGCATATTACGTACAATCAATCTCTTAACACGATAGATTATACATAAATATACGCTAAATAGCAAACGAAAATCCCTGATTCAATAACGTATATCGCGAAAAAGCGAACAATATGTCGAAGTTTGTAGCTTTGCGACATTTTTATACTTACTGATCTCAAAAATCTCGGTTTAGATCCATCCTACCAAAGGGCCGATAACAACGAAAGGAAACAATTTACTATTTCCATTGATCAGATGAAACTTACATTAACTGTAGCTCATACAACAATGCTCCAAAGTAACAGCAACCTTAAGATGCAGACTTCAAGATTACTATCGCCGCATTCCGTGAGATATTTTTTTCCTTCTACTATATATGTAGTATATATGTAGTTTTTATGTACACACAATTAAACCGTACCTCGCAGAAGTCTCCTAGCGATAGTACGGTTCTTGTAAGTTATGTAGCTGGTCACAACAGCATAAAGTTAGCTATGATATACGCCTGTCACCATTGCGCTGCTCGTTTACGCTTTTCTTCCCGCCGATCAGCTTCTTCCATTTTGCGAATATAACGTTTCAACTGCTCTTTATGCTCATCCAACTCGTGGATCCGTAATGTGGTTCCTTGGAGAAACGCCTCCATTTTGCGTGTTAATTCAGCAGCCGATTCGCCTCGCCAGTCTTGCAGACGACTATATATATTTTTCATCTGCTGTTCCTGATGCTGAAGTCTTTGCCTTAGCTGCTCGCACTGCTGTACAGCTCTCCGCAGATCCCCCAGGCTCAAAGATATTCTACTCATCTCTTTCGCCTCCCGTTGTGTTCTTCCAGCTGCTCATTCTTATTGATCCACCATCGTAAATTCCTGGCCCTTACGATCGATATACTCTGCTATCTCTGTGATCGACTCCTGATACCAGCGATTAATTCGATCCAGTGTCGCCGTAGCACTATGCGCAAGCGGGGTCAAAGACTGGCTTTCACTTGTCCCGATATGAGCCTGAAATAACTGAATGGACGCACGGGTATCACTGGAAAATCCATGTAAGCTAGAACGCATCTGATTTGCCGCATGCTTTAGCTCTTCGGGTGTTAATTGAATTGTGCCCCCATTTTTGTTGCCTACAAAATAAGCTCCACCATTAGCGCGGTCATTTTGGCCTGCTCCCATCAAATTCACACCCAGTGCATTAGCAGCAAACTGCCCGAAGGCGCCTAATTGTCCCCCGTAGCGTTCGACCAAATCACCCATGACTTGCTTAAGCTCTGCCTGTGCGGCCAGCATTTGCTCGTACGCCTGCACCCGCGGATTACCTTCTACCAATTGTCCGTCCATAGTGTACAGCGGATTGCTGATATTGCCGTTCTCATCAAATGTGAAATGCTCCATGCCATGAGTTTTCTCTCCACCTAATACAGAATTATAGAATTTGGTGAATGCATCTTGCTGCATCATAGGTAATGTAATCGGAACATAAACAATGGGAGTCCACTTGGGGCCAAGAAAAAGTCTTTCCAATTCGGTTTTTCTTTCCAAGGGAATTGAAACAGGAATAGTAAACTTGGCTACATTGGCAGTCTTATAATCACTCCCAATATGGTACGTTTCCCCCACATGTTGGTTAGCCTTAGTGGCTCCCCCACCAACGCTATCTCCGGGATGGGCAAAAGCCACATTAGTCTTCTTGAATTCTCCTGCTTTTACTCTCTTTTGAAGATCTTCAGGTAATAAATGTACAATGCTCGGAGCAGCAAAACTTACGGATGATAAACCATTCTTCACTGCAACATATTCTGCTTCTGCACCGCCTAAAGAATGACCTGTTGTAGATATTTCGGCAGCGGGGTACTTCTTCTTCACTTCGTCGTACAGTGTTTGAGCTTTCGTAAATTGATTATCCTGATACTGTGCTTCATACTGATGAAATGAACTTTGTACCTGTAATGGGAGCTTTTCTATCTCTTCTTGATTATTTACATAATAATCGTGAAGTTGATTTAGATTTTTTGCTCGTCCACCCATGACATCGTTGATGTCTGTTCCTATGTCCATCATTCTACTCCATAGTGGTCTTCCTCCTGGCTCTGTACCCCTATACCCTATGATCACCTGATTGCTATCCTCATTATGAAAAACGGTAGCATCGAATCCAGAACCATTTGTGTCATGTATTAGTTTCTCGTCTAAATCAACAACCCTCCAACCAGGAATATCTTCATTCTTATAAGTCTTTGGATCAATATCCAATTGGTAAGCCTCATCTGCTATCTTCCAGTACGTTTTTTCGCTAATATACTGCAATTAATTCCCCACCTTGTCTAATCACCTAATATATTATAAAGTTAGAAAAAGTTGATACTTTAAAAAAAGGAGCATCTAAAAATTGAAAAAGAAAAAATTTTGGGTTACTGCTCTTATCTTATTCTTCATCCTAGTAGGAGCTCTCTATTACATGCAGTACGCATCAAATGTAAAAAAAGAAGAAGCTGTTAGAACAGGTATACCTATTGGAAAAGAATACATCAAAAAATACTATAGGGCTGATTTCATATTTAAGAGTTATGACTATATAGGTAGCTATGTTAATAATACAGTTCATCTAATCGGCTATATAAAAGGACATGAAGGTCAATCGATATCTATTGCTTACGATTTTGAAAAAAAAGAAGTGCTTAGTGTAACCGGACCGGATTGGTTCATTGACAGTCGATACCCTAAAAAGAATGTTCCACCATTTTAAAAATCAAGATTTGTATGCAAAAAAAAGCATATATGATTCATTCCAGTTCAAGAATATATTTTTCCAATCTAAGGAAGTGAAATCATTATAATACTTCCCATTTAGTTGTGATATAGTTATAAGTAAAAATAAGTATAAAGTCGTTGGTTACTGCATTTCTGGTCGTGGTTCATACCTAATAACGATTGGGACTTTGTAACTGTATGTTAGGAGAAGATTACATAAATGAACATACCTTTTAAGTTATGTCTAATACTTTTTATGGGGCCACTTATTCTAGCAGGATGCGGGTCCTCAGTATCTCAAGAAAAAGAATTAATAACCGTTGCCACTCCCATCGGCGTGGAGTTTATTAAAGAACACTATAATGCCGATTTTATACTAAAGGATTATACTGTGGATGATCCTGCTGTCCACTCAAGAATATATCTGTATGGGTACATTAAAGGTCACGAAGACAGCAAAATTACCATTTATTACAGTTATAAAACCAAAGAAGTAATCGACGTCTCTGGACCAGATTGGTTTATCGACAGCGAAGTTCCCAAATACAAGACCCCTTCTTCCTGAGAAGGGCTATTATAAATTTCACCGTCTAATTTTTCCCAAATTAAGAAGTAGTATAATTATAGTGCATCCTATTTACGAGCAATATAGCCGAGAGGAAAAATAAGTATAAAGTCATTGGATTCAGTATTTCTGGTCATAGTACATAGCTTAGGCGGAATAGGTCTTTGTAACTGTATGTTAGGAGAAAATTGCATAGATGAACAAATAAGGCTCCTTAGGAGCCTTATTCCCTCGTTGCCTGACACATTTACCGTTTTTCACTTTGGGTGCGAGGCTGATTTATATGAATAAAAGGATATTCGCCTTTGCTTATTTTACGTTTCCATTCTTGGACCATATCTTCCTGGGTCGACGGTTTCTCATTCACGATTGCTCCTATAGTTACTTTAGCCATGCTTTCTCCCCTCTCTTGGTGGTTTTATTTACTGCGTCTTTATCTTTTCTCCAGTCATTTTGATGTTTCCGTCCATTTCGACCAAACTCGTTTTACATTTTAAACCGATGGCATCTTTGGCTGTGACTTGTATGGTATTACCCGCATTGAGTACTAGGTTTCCATCAGCCTTAACACGGATGTCCTTTTTACTCCGCAATTCGATGCCATGGTCATCCAGCAGTCGAATCACCACTTCATCGTCGTTCCCCGTGATTAAAATTTCATTTTTCTCAAAAATAATGGCTTTGCGGTACTTGGTCATAAAGATCTTCGTGGACGGGTCCTTAATAAAGTCGCCCCCTTTGGATCTCTTGCGGATTGAATGAGTTACAATGGCGTCCTTTTCCTTAGCGGTCGGGAAGTAAATGTCTACAAAGTCAAACAGCTCCGGCATGCAGTACCATCCTGTATTCCCTTCCGATGTATAAAATGTAGCCGTTGGGAAAGCGTAGGTTTCCTTGACATTCGGCTTGACCTTATCCATTTCATAAAAGAAAACCTTCACGTGGTCCTGCTCGATTCCAATAACCTTCGATTTTAACGAGATACCACGAATGCTTTCATTTACAATCAAATCCTGCTTCATTCCATCTGCTGTAGTCAGCACATATTCATGCCACAAAGCACTATGTCGTATAAACGCAACAGACTGCAGGACGTACAAAGCTTTCCCTTTAAATTTAACCTCAGCCCCAATTTGTAGCAGGACATCTTTGGCCCCTGTCGTCTGCACTTTATAATACAAAAGGTTGTCGTCCTTGCCGGCCCCTGGTTTGGTTTTTCTGGTCATAGAGTAGTTATACTGCCTGAGGTCACCCTGATTGACACCATCCGGTAATCCAAAATAAAACTGAGGTTTTTCACCAACCGGATCAGGTATTAGTCCCCAACCGAGCCGAGACGCTATACGTTTCAGAAACAACCAGTCCGTCTCATCAAATTGCATCGTAAATTCCTGTAAAAGTTGATCCTTCAACCGACTCGTACAATTGGCTTTGGGATAGGATTTGAGCACGTGTTCAAGCAATGCTTGCAGCTTCATCTTTACATTTTGAAAAGATTGTCTATGAGGTATTTCATCCATCTGGCTTGTATAAGAAAGAGCTTCGACAACCAAATGAGCTACATTGGATACCATCTTGATTCTGAACTGCGTGACTGGCCCTCGAAATAGCACACTCTGTTTATGACCGTCATTCATATAAGAAACAACTAACTTCGCCCCTGCTTCCATATGATCTGTATATTCTTCCATTTGAGCACCCGTTAACACACCTGTCAAGAAGACCTTCACATGCTCATTCATTTTCTGTACAACTTTAATTTTTGGATTGTTAAGAGATAAAACTGTTCCATTATACTTGATGATTGGATATCCCATGTTACCGCTCCTCTATGTCGGTTAGTTTACGTTTATCCGTTGTTTGCTTACGTATTGAATGACATCTTTAATGGTTCGATTATGTCCCTGATCGTTAAGAGTCTCATCTAATGCAGGGATTGTGGTAAAAGTTTTATTTTTTTTCTGAAAATATATGTCCGCTATAGGGAATGGTTTTGCACCATCTGGTCCAGTGCCCGTTTCATAATAAGCAATAATGATAATGTCTTTTAAACCATCCTTATTTACATCCCTAAAGGCTACCGCTTCTATACCCTCATCAGCATACCACCATTCATTTCCATACATATCTGGAAATGAATATATAATACGTTCTCGGTCATCTAATAGGAAAAAGTAGTTTTTAGGAATTTCATTTTCCCTTGTTTTAGTCGATACAAACCGTACTTTTCCAAAACCTTCGAGAGTAGTTTGAAAAGACTGCGACTCTTCAATTTCATATTGGTCGGTATTCAACTTTTCACCGCCAACTGTGGAAACAGACTGATCTTCAACAGAACTTAGTTCACTCCATAGTTCCTCATTCTGCCTGATATTCTCTGGAATTTGTGCCAAACGAATTTCATACTCCGCATGGTCCCCTACCATATGTGCCATAGGCACACTCATCCCCAATGAATCATTTGTGAAATAACTAAACGATCCCATTTCTACTTCCGCAATCGAACCTTTGGTTACATCCGCGTTTGCTAACAATTGAATCAAATCATCTTTTGTGAAATCACCGATTAATCCTTGTTGCTCCGGCTGAACAGCTGTAATCTTCCCGCTTTTTATAAGCTCAATAAAAGGGTTCTCGACCTTTACCAGATCCCTCAATCTTATTCTTGAAGCCTGCTTCATATCCAGGTTCGTCGTATAAAACATATGAGTAGGATAGGCTGCGTCCTTCACATAACGAATACCCATATATTGAACGCTCAAGAATCGTTCACTTTGTCGTTTGATCTCATAATCAATTTCGACATGGACTCCAGAATTAGAATCCGCATAGTCGTGTAATCCTTCTAAAGCATCAGTCTTAAGAATTTGGTTTAAAGATTTTTGCTTTGCAATATCCTTGAGTTTTGTAATTTGAGGGTATTTAATCACGATCCCATTTTTTGAATATTTCTCTTGAATGAGCCCATAGCTTTGCGGTTCATTATGAGCATCCGAGGCGATGCTATATTCGGAATCAATACGGACTTCTCCACTTTTGGAGAACTCAATGATAAGGTTCTGTTCAGAATCATCACTGTTTATTAAGAAACCATCGCCGTGGTCTAAAACTCCGATACTCATGCTATCATGTTGTCGATTCTCTAAAATAAACTCATCTATATCCTCGTTCAATTCCCACGCATCCGGAAGCTTTATCTTATCTGTTACTATTTCTTTCTGTGTCCATTTTTCCCTGGAGAATTCCCACAACGCAACAAATACGGGATCTGGATGATATATTGAAACATATCCCCCTAACAACAGCTGTATTCCCTTGTCTGAATCCCGAACCACGAAGTCTGTAGTCAATTCTGGCCCGCCATCCTCAATCATCTGAGCATGTACAAGTTGCTTCGTACTCCACCACTGAATAAATGTGTATTTATCTCCGATCGTACCTGTCACCGTTTTAGGTGCTCTATAATTCATAACCCTAACGTTTAGCTGCCCACTTTTTAACTGAAACGATTTTGTTAAGATAGTGAGATTGTTATCGAACTTTTCTACTAATTCTTCATCCTTCATCTCTACACTTTCTAGCTCGTTTAACAACAAATTAAGTTCCTGTGTGAACTCCTCAAGCTTGTTTTGTCTGATATCAGAATCCTTATTTTCATCGTTGACTATATGGAGTTTTTTCACAAGCGTGTCCAGCTTTTTCGAATAGGAAGTCGTTTTATCGTCATTTTGGAGAGAAAGTGTATGATTTGTTTCTGTTGCTGGAGAATCCTGTCCCTTCATGCATCCATTCAGCACTACACAGGAAATGAGTAATAACAGCACGTAACAAATTCGCGCATACTTCAAGTAACTCATGCTGGAGATCACGCTTTCTACAATTTATCGTTCATCTCTATACTCATAATTCTCCACTTGCCTGACTGCTTTTCTAACGTAAACGTAATTTCCTTTTTCGCTCTTTCTTCTAATGAATCGTCTTTTACCAAAAATATTTTTCGGTTATCATCGCTACTAACCTCATTAATACTCAGTTCCAACACCGGGTAAGATAAATATGCTAAACCGGATAAATCGATGGCATCCTCAAAATCATATGTTTGCCTTGCTGCCGGATCGGTGAGCTGATCCATTTCAGGAAAAGGTAAATCAAACCACTTCATAAGATAATCAACTTCCAAGTAGTTCAATATCACAGCCTTAGGATCGGTTGGATATACAAATTTTTTACTTTTATTTGTATACAAAATCTCCTTTTTTTCCGGTCCTGTTCCATCATATTTTTGATAGACCACGATGGTATGTTCCTGAGTATCGCTAAATTCATAATAATCTACACTTTCAAATATACCGTCATGATCGGTATCTCTTAACGTTCGAATTCCTTGTCCAGTAGCATTAGGAAAATCAGAATTTATGCTCTTTATATGATTATTCTCCAAAGTATATATGGAGAATCCTTCTGAGTAAGCCCCTCCGTCGCCTATAGAGTATACAACGATAAATTTTTGATCTGTTTGATCCAGTTTCATGATCTTCACATCAGTATTTAGATGCACAACTATAACGGGGTCCTCTAGTTTATCAATGATGTGATAGCCATGTTTCTCCTCCCGGACTACAAATATATTGTAAATTTCTTCTTTTTCTAATCCAAAAGCAAGCACGTACTCCGGCTTTCCATCAAAGTCCAAATCTTCTTTTAACATTTTCTGAAGCTGCTCATTTGGGGGTTGGATTTCCTTTATAAACTGATCTAATGTGTTAGAATCTGCGACGTAATTTCCATTTCTTTTATTTTTCGGATTTACACTATTGCTAATTCGATCTTGTTTTTGAGCAGCAGACTCTGGCTCAGTCTCAACTTTTTGCCCTATCACTTGAGTGCTTGGTTTCGTGGGGGCAACTGCCTGCTGCTTCTCATTCGTAGATTTTTCGGAACATCCATTTAGTAGCAGGGCGATTAACATGATTAAAAGTAGTATTATATCTTGTTTTATAAAGTTCATTTCAAAAAAAGCTCCCTTTTCGTATTGCCTATCGCACGTTTATCCGTTGTTTGCTTACGTATTGAATGATATCCTTGATGGTTTGATTATGCCCCTTATCATTGATGGCCTGATCAAGTTCAGGGAGTGTAGTAAAGGTCTTATTTTCCTTCTGGAAGTAGATACCTGCAATGGGGAAAGGCTCAATTATACTTGGCCCTGCCCCTGCGTCGACGTAAGCGATAATAATGACGTCTTTTAGTCCATCTTTATTTACATCCTTAAAAGCTACAGCTGCCAATCCATTCCTTCCAGACCAATTATTACCATAAAATTTAGGGAAAGAGTATAAAATGTAATTTTGCTCATCTAATAAAAAGAAATAATTCCCTGGTGTCTCTTCGATCATTGCATCAGTTGAAACAAACTTGGCACGCCCCCACCCTTCAAAGCTGGTTTCAAACGACTGGCCCTCATCGATGTTATACTTTTCTGTATCCAATTTTTTTAGATTATGATTGATTTTATTATTCACTAATAAACTCTGAGTTGTTGTTTTTGTATAATTGCTGAAGTTCTTAATATCAGATAAGTTTTTATTTGTAGAAATACCGAGAAGAATGCAGGTCAAGAAAAAAACAAAAACTACTCTATTCATTACAGCACCTCAAATTCAAATTTAACCTCTAAGTACATATCTATTAAATGCATTCAGCTATTTCTATACAAAATAATGTTTTTCCTTAGTTTTTTTGTATATTGTTCCACGTTGCCTTTGCCATTGTATGCTGAGACGAAAGCATTAAAATCCTCCTTTTGTAGCGCCTTTATTAAATTTTTATGTTTTATAAAAGAAACAAACCCCCTAATTTGTACCTCGTGCCCTGTACTAAATTTTTGAAACATCTCTTTAGCCGATTTATATCCTAACGCTTTGTGGTTAAAGCCCATAATTTGCGTTAAGCCCATACTAATAGCACTATACGCCTTTTCTTCATTTTGAGTAATAGCCAAGTCCAGAGCATCATATTCGCTACTTTGATTTTTTGTGTGAACTTCCTTCCACGGTAATCCAGCACTTTCTCTATATTTGTGCCCTTTGGATCTCGGTCTACCAAATAAAAATAGTGATGTTGATTGTTTCACAAAATGATGCACTTCAAATCTTATTTTCAGTTTACCGTTTTCAAAACCAGAACCTCCTGACTCAACAAGAACTACTCCTCCAAGTATGTTGGGATCTACATTTAACTCTGCTCCTATTTTCTTAATAACATCCCCATACTTTTTTTTGAATTCAGCAACTGTTGAAAAGCTACTTTTATCACCTTTTACTGTTTCAATTTCGTTCGTTTTCTGTGTATTTAAAGATTTAACACCTTCTGTCTTCTTAGTATCGTCAGATGGTGATGGCGCTTTAGTACTCGTATCGATCAAACCTAGCTTCTTGCGAATAGCTCGTCCCGTGCCCTCAGCAGCCAGCCTTTCCCTGATATCTCCGCTTGCCTCCGCAGTCATCCAACGAACGGTTTCTTTTTGCATTTGCTCTTGAGCCCATTTGGGGAACGTAGCTATTTCACGTAATTTGCTTCGCAGCCCCTCTGCCAGCTTTTGCGCTTTACGCATACCAACCTCGTCACCATTGGCTTGAGCAATATACCAATCTTCTTTGTATTTACGCATCCAGGTTTGGGCCCAGTCGGGGTAATTTAGTTTTTGTTTTTTCTGTTCTGCTGCAAGATCAAATGCCTGTGCTTTCCTGTGTGCATTAGCAGTTGTTAAAGCTTTCAACATAGGAGTTGCACCAAACGTTGGCTCTTTCCATTTCATATGTCTTCTCCTTTTTTACGAATACTAAAAGAATCGTATCTCTGACATACAGGTATCGTGATATTTGCTTCCTCTCTCTACGGCCTCAATCGTTATTTTCACGAAAGAGGTATGAATGGGGGTATCAAGAAATTGGTTGCTTATAAAATCATTATCTATCATCATGGTCTGCCCGTTTGAAAACTCCAGTTTCATTCGTTTAACTCTATTATTTGCTCGGAAAGCTTTGGATGACTTAGCTAAACCATTAATAAGTTCAAACCCCTTCAGTTCTTGCATAGAGCCGAAATCAATTTTGATCCACTCCCCGATCCCGTCTCCCTTAACTCCTTCGCACCAGGCTGTGCTCGCATCTCCATCCATGATATTACGGGCAGCATAGGAGTTCCCTGCCTGATCTGGAAGTGTAGATGAAGCAACAATTTTCTGTGCCGGAATGCTTTTCCGATATTTCATCAAATCCGTTGTAGTTTGTATCCATTGTGTAGGGGACACGTTATAGCCTATCCTGTGGAACACATTGGAGTATTCTATAGGCAGATCTGTTTGGATGTCTCGTTGTTGCATTTCACCCTTCGAGTTCAAATAAGCAACCCTGTGGTTATCCGAGGTTATAACAGGAGAGTTTGTGGCTTTCATTAATAACCTCTTCTCTCCTGTTCTGATATTGAGTAAATACGTCTTATCAAGATCGTAAGAAGAGAGCAGTAGACTATCGTTATAAAGCCACTGTTCAATCTGTATGCCGTCTATCCCTAGCTTGATTTGTTGAATTTGCTTTTTCTTAGACAAGTCATAGATCAATATATTATGTTTACGATCTACAAGGGCAAATTGGCTACCTTCAGGTGAAAGTACTGGAAAATGGAGATAGTGACCATCATTTAAACGCCCCAATGCTTCAGTTTTCTGCCCTCGGTTCATATAATAAAAAACGGCATCATCATCTGTGTAAACACATTTGCGTAAGTCAGGAGACATAATAGCGTAGTCCCTATTCGGCACCTTAAATTCATATAATTTCTTTGTGGTAGATAGATCAAAGATTTTGATCACTAAATAATTCAATTCGGTTGACTCTCTACACAAGGCAATACGCCTGCCATCATCCGAGAACCTATCCAGATACAACTCAGATTCAGGATACGTTTCACCTTCACTTGCATGTAATTTACCTATAATGTCGTCTAAATCAATATAGGTATTGCCTGTAGAATCATCCATGTCAGCTAAAAAATCCATAGGCATGTTTCCATTTTCCGCTTCAAACAACAACCAATTTATGGGCCTTTTTGCTGGAGGAAGTTTCTTGGGCTGAGAGACAGCAGCATGATTTTCATTCTGCTCCTGCGCTTTTTGACCCTCATTCGATTGTATACACCCGCCTAGTATAGAAAAGATCAAGACGAGCAACGCAATTTTATTTATCTGCATCATAGATTTTCCTCATTTTCTACAATTCATCACAATAACTTCAGCTCACCTATACATGTATTTGGGAAGTCCGCGCCTTTTTTCACTTTCAGGATGGTAATCTTAACGAAAGAAGTTCGTATAGGTTCATCGAACTTAAAACGTGTGTCATTGTTCTCAAGCGCTGTCGATTGTCCATCCGAGAAATCAAGTTTCATCCTCTGGATGGTATTCATGTCTATATACTTATTGTTAACCCACATAATTCCATCAATCATCTCTATACCTCTGACCTCTTGAATTGAGCCCAAATCTATAGTTACGGTTTCTCCTACTCCGCCTCCCTTCGTCGTCCCTTCACACCAAGGGGTTAAATTATTACCGTCCGTTAAATTGCTCACGCTAAAAGAATAATTATTCCGATTAGGAAGTGTGGAAGAGGCCGTAATTTTTTTCACTTTGACCTTGTTGGCAAACTTCATATAATTGATTTTTGTATCGATCCATTGTATTGGAACAGTGAGTACTCCCTGATTCTCGGTAAAAGAGGATATATCTTCTTTTCTTCCATCGCTCACATGAACCAGATACATTTTTGGAGCTTCGTATTCTGCTGATAGCACTAACTTCTGGTCAGGTGATAGTATAAATGGTTCCGAGCATTTAGTTATCCACTTTTTTTCTCCGCTCTCTATATCCAGTGAATAAACATCTTGTGTATAATTTTCGTCCTCTTCTGAAACTTCATAAATCAATTTATCCTCTTGGTCCCATTGCAAAAGCGAAGCCTTAGAATCTACAAGTAAACGTTTTGCTCCACTAATACCAGATAGATTTATCATAATGATGCCTGGTTGGTCATGTTCTTCAAAACAGAATCTAGTACCATCTGGAGAAAATAATCCTGAGCTAATCATACTTAAATCTAGTTTATATCTCCCAAGGTTTAGTTTTGTCGTTTTCATTTTTAGTACATCATATAAATATACCTGCCCATTCAGCTCATAAAGATATTTACTTAAATCAGGGGAGGCTATAGGGTAAGACGTTGGAGGCAATTCAAACTCGGACTCCTTTCTTCCTGAGTTCAGATCATATACCTCAAGAATGTGGTTTCGATCCCCTTCTTCCACATCAGAGATTGTCCTTACGATCGCCATTCGACTCCCATCACTAGACACTCTATTGACAGTTACTTGGGAGCCGCGATATTTTATTCGTTCTTCCTTAGTTTGCATAGCATCTACCAAATCATCGATTCGTATATAGGTCTTTCCTGTAGGATCATCTAAATTGGTCAAAAATTGAGTAGGTTCCGGATCTTCTTCCCCATTTAAAAGCCACCGTGCTTTTCTTTCAGTTTTTGCCTCGTTTTGCATCGTAGTAATACTTTCGACTGATGATGGTTTTTGGGACCTAGATAATGTGGCAACAGTTCCTTTTTCTCCAACCTGGCTACATGAAGATATAATAACTGCCAGAACAATAGTCATTAAAAATCTTATAAGTTTCACTTCTCCACCACTTTCTATAAAAACTAAGGTTTAAACCTCAGGATACTAATCTTGGATAATTCGTCTAATTGAAATAACAAAAGAATACATAGGTTTAGAATTTATCCAATTTGATGAAAGAGTATTGATTCTCACATTTTGCTTCTTATTTTTCTTATCTGCTTTTTTGGGATTTGGGTTCCTACCCGATTCATGAATAACTTGTCCATTACCTATATAAAGTCCTACATGTACTGGTTGTACTTTGGGATAGTCATCTTTTCCCCAGTTATACAAAATCAGATCTCCTGGTTTAAGATTCTTAAGATCTCCACTGGATCTCAAGCTCTGGTGGCTAACCCCTTTGCCACTGTGTATTTGAACTTTAGTGTTACCTCCTATTTGCTCATTAAGTACAGTTAAATAGACAGATGAGGTGAAGTCTGAGCAATCCATATACGGTGGTGGATTATCCACATCAAGTATCATTGTTCTAATTACCGTATCAATACAATAAGGAATTCTACCTTCAAACTTCTTAGCGAATTCTACAATGGCTTTCCTTTTCTGCTCAGCAGAACTGTTGGATGGTGTGGGCTTTATTTCCTCATTTGCTTTGTCCTTCGCTGGCTTTTCAGGAGTAGTCGGTGGCTTCTTACCCGGTTCCGTTTTCGTTGTTGTCGTGGTTGTTGAAACTGTTGGTGTTGCAGCCTTGATAACCTTAGGCCATGGAAGGATACCATTGGCTACTTGATGCAGGTATACGGCCAGCACATCACGACCATAGCCCTTATTTTCCAGGCCGTATTTTTTCGCAAAATCATGCAAAGCGGCATTAAGCTCCTGATCCCAATAGCCTGTAGTTGGTAGCTTGTACGAGAAGCTGTCCGGATACTTTTGGGCAAGCTTGTTCAAGTTCTCTCTGGCAAGCTGACTGTTCACGCCATACTTACTCCGCAGGGCCGCCGCTTCCTTAGCCATAGCCTTTTGATCGGCAACAGTCAGCTTGTTAGCCGCATCGGCGTATTGCCCGGAAAGCTCCTCCAGCCGATTCGCATCCAGGTAGGATTTGGCTGAATGACCACGAATCAGCTCGTTAATTAGCACATTGTCACGCAGTTGGTTGGCGAGCAGATGCATCTGATTCTGCTTGGCCTTGTCATTTGTGCTGTGCGCTTCCCACCACTGGGACGTGTATTCATGCATTTGCGCTCTGGCCCAGGCAGGCATACGATCTATTTCTGCCACCTGTTGACGTAATTGCTTGGCCTTGGCCGCTGCTTCCTTGGCAGCCTTTTTGTCACCTGCTGCTACGGCTTTGTAGTAGTCGGTTTTATATTGAAGCAGCAAGTCCTGCACCCATTGCGGGTACCCCTTTCCCTTCAATTCTTGAATCAGGGATTGATAAGCTTTCAGTTCCGCATCAGGCACCTGATTTTTCATGAACTTACTAGCCTTGATATGAAGTGTCCCATCGGTTCGGATATAGCTAGTTTTGCACGTCAGGGATATTTCGCGAGTAGCGTTCATCTGTACCTTTTTGCCATGCAGCACCAAGTCTGTATCGGCGTGAAAGGTGAGATCATGGTGACTATACACGTGAATACCGGATGCAGGGTTTAAGCGTACAAGTATTTTTTCTTTCTGGGTGGAGAGGGCTAATTCCTTATCATCGAATCTCGCCACTTTTTGTGTTTTGGTATGAAACAGCTTTCTTGACGGCTGGCTGATTTCATCTCCTTTGTAGTCTCTCTTACGTAGGGATTGAACTACACGGGCTTCCTTTTCATTGTTGGATGGAAAATACAAATGGACATGATCCCCCAACTCAGGCATACAATGCCAACCGATCCCATCCCCGGTATACATGGTGGGATAAGAAAACCAGCACCCTTCGACTTTGGACTGCATAGAATCCACGGACAAGTGAAGTTTAACGGATTCGTTTTCACTATTTAAATCAATAACTTTCCCTTCAATAGAGGTACCTTTAATAAACTGATTATGTATAACCTCCCTCGGATTACCCTCTTCAGGAACGAGAACATAGTCATAGGTCATAATACCTTGCTTCATCTCTGCATGAACCTGATCAATAACCCAATGCTTTCGTCGAAACGAGACCACATCTCCAAGTTCAAAACGTTTCGTATCCTCCACTTCAGCATATGTATACCGGGGGCCTGACTTTGTTTTTTGGAGGGAAAAGTTAATGCTGCGTAGTTCACCTTTCACCTGTTCTTTCGAGGTACCTAACCATAGTCTTGGAAATACAGAAGTAATCTCGGCAATCAGTCCAGTGTGCAAATGAGAGGCCATTCTTTTCAGAAACTCCCAATCACTCTCCCCATACTGAATAGTAAAGCCGCCGAGCTTTTGGTTACTGTCCGTCATGTCAATAAAATCGCCGTGTGGATAGCTATCTATAAGCTCCCGAAACAATTGATAATACGTCAAGTTGCTGTTTTGAAACGAACGATTTTTCCGTTGTCGATCCAGTATATATGTAAAAGAGGCCGCCTCTATGTACATGTGATATACACCATTTTTGAATCCAATGCTAATATTGGTGACGATTCCTTTAAAGATGCTTACTGTGCCTCGATCTTCATCCATCTCGTATACCTCTAGCACATCCTCATCATGCGCTAAACCATCATATTTCGCATGATCTTCGTCCGGTATGAGAGCAGTGATGTACACTTTGCCGTGCTCATTTACCTTCTGTGTCAATTGAATATCCAGCAGCCGGACAATTTCATAGGGTGCATTTACTCTAATATTTCCATAAGTCAGCACAGTTCCAGCCAGTCCCATCTTCTTCCCCCCGTTTTCTCTTCACGTGATGCAAATCCTTGTAAGCTGCTAGCTATTCCTGCCCATCTGTCATGAATGAAATTTTCCCGCACCACATGCATAGATTCGTGGAGCAGCTCATCAGAGCCGGAGACTGATCTACGTATACATCCTTCTTTCCATTCAACCAAGGCATAGATACGCTCGGTTTGCAGGGCTGCGGAATGATTCTCCCAGCATTGCCCTTGCTAGCAGAAGAAACTGCAGGATTGTGCATACTACGGCACATGCCGAAAGATGGGATATGCGTCTGCGGGTGAAAATCCTGAATATTTCCCTGCAATTTATCACCAATACTAATCCCCCTGTTAGCTGAAACACTAAACCTGCCCGAATGACTTCCATAGGTACAGTGTATCTGCGCCCCATCCACTACATAGCTCTCACTCATGATCGGACTCTCCTTTATATAGACGGCCTCTCCGTATCGACCTTTTGTAATTTCAAGCCAGCCAGATTAAACTTCAAAATACATTCAGCCACATCTAGATCCACAATGATATGCTGACTGCCATGCTGAACCCTGAATATCTTATGATTCTCCACTGCATATTCATCTAAAATGATTTTCTTCAGTGTACCGTCTCTATGATATTCAGTAAGTGGTGATAAACACATCAGACTAGGCGGATGAGCCAGCCAATACCTCGTTTGCTGCATACGCTGCATATCGGCAAAAACAATCAGCCTCCAGCTTAATCCGGCTTGATATATATCAAAGATTTCCTTTAGTTGTTCAGAAACAATGGCTACCGGTTGCTCTATAAAATCAATATAGTCTGCATCGCCCGATACATAGCATTGCAAAACAGACTCTTCATCAGTATATAGTGAGCCTTCGGCCCATTCCCGTAATTGTCCACGATGTATCTCCACTGGAAACATATACTCTGTTATTCGATTATCGTGTTGAATCATGTAATACTCCATAAGCCGTTGAATACACCGCCTCACTGATCCCTTTGTACTCTCCTATTCTTATTTCCAAATCATCCTCGCATTTCAACGCCTTGAACTCAGGCAGTTGTACAGCCTGCTGCATAGCGTCCTTGGCTAATTTCAAAATGTAGTGATGAAATTCCCACGCAGCCTGAAGCACATATCGCTCGACATCCGGCTGAATAACCTTATTCATATAAGGTTTTCGAAGCTGACTCAATTCATCCTCCAGTTCTGCCAACAGTCCGAACGCCCAGCCTGCATCATAGGTTCCACGATAAGGTAGAGGATCAAAGTACCAGTTCGCACCATAGACCTCAATGACATAGTTATAAATGCGCTCCCTTAGATACGTACGCCTCATAGAATAGGTAATGTATCCAATTGTTGTCTTGTCCGCTTCTGCAGAAATGGCTTGTAAGCAAATCGATTGAAAAGATTGGATAAAAGAGAAGATAAGTTCCTCTTTTCTATGCTCATACAAGACCGCTACCTGATATAATTTCTCATGCAACATATCTTCTGCATAGGTCTTATGGAAGTGTTCTAGGGCTTCCCGTCTATTCATAATCCCACCTCTGAACCTATTATATAGAATATTTACATGATATTACTGGTTCCATCCTCCTATTTTATTACACAATTTTCATATCATGAGATTACATATGAATTTATGAAAACAGAATGAAAATAATCATATTTTTTCGTGAATGTGTAATATACAAACAAAAATCTTCCCAGAAAGGCTAGCATTCGGCCTACGACATGAAGTTTTGTGCAAACGAATAGGTAATTGGAAGTAGTTAGACTCAGGTTTATAACGAAATAATGATGTATAATTAAGGATACGCTCCAACAATACATTCAGAGGAACAGGAATGGGGTACACAAACTATTAGAGTTTTGATCACCACCACTTTGCATCAAGATTGGAGACATATGACTACTTCACCTACAGGTTTTTATAATAGTATTCAAGAGGCTACCGCACATGTCATTGATGTGTTGAGTGATATTCTACATGTTAATACCATTTTTATTGCCGCTAATGACGGGGTTACCAATGTAATTGTAGATTCATTTAACCGGGAAGAAGTGCTGGTTCGTAATGGAGAGGAGCTTCCTTTTGAGCTTAGCTATTGCAGTCTGGTGCTGAACCATTCCGCGGATCACCTCGCCATTTCGGAAACGTCTACTCATCCGCAAACACGTGATTTAGATGTGACTAAAACCATTGGAAATCACTCATTTACGGGAATACCCATACGTATGAAAAATGGCCAGGGGTATGGAACCATTTGTATTTTGGATGCGCCATCTGCACAATTGACTGAAACAGAAATGAAGGCTCTCAAGGCTATGGCTGTATTTCTGGGTTATGTGGTTGAACTGGAAAAAGACAAGATCGATGCAGAAGCTTCTTCCATGAGCAAGCTGGATTTGATTTCTTCCCTGAGTAACAAAATTCGTTTTTCGCTCACTGAAATATGGGGAGCTACGGATCTAATGATGACCACGGAGTTAACAGAGGAACAACAGCAATATATGAGTATTATGGAAGCTAGCAGTCGCTCGCTTATGATGCTGTTGAATAATATTCTGGATTACAGCAAAATTGAATCCGGGCAAATCGATGACATTGAAGATCCATTTGATCTGAGAACGATGATGGAAAATGTGTTGAGCTTGTACACAGAGGTAGCTGCGCAACGGAATTTGGAATTGAGGTTGGATTGGAATCTTGCAAGCTCGCCTATTTTTATCGGGGATGAGGCTAAAATTCGCCGTATGCTGATCAATTTGGTAGATAATGCAGTGAAATTTACAAGCACAGGATCAGTCACCTTATCTGCAAATACCCAGTTCGTGACCAATGCGCCTAAGGCTGAATTGGAAGTAAGGGTAAAGGATACGGGGATTGGTATATCTCCAAATAAACTAAAAATGTGGCTGGAGCATGACTTCGGGCCCTCTCCCTCCTATGGCAATCCCGGCTTGGGTTGGCAGATTACCAAACAGCTGTTGAAACGAATGAATGGTACAATGACAGGGGTTAGCGAACCTGGTAACGGGACGGAGATAACGCTCCAATTTACCCTAAAAACATATCAGGAGTCAGCCTGAATAAACGGTAGGCTTGCAATCATGTGGGGCCAATTACAGTAATAAAACCCGTGACGGATAACGTCACGGGTTTTGCTATGAATACGCACTAGGCAGTGTGATCACTTTATGCCACACATTTGTACACAGTTGGGTTTAGTAACGTTTGGGAGCAGCCTGCTTGGCCAAATCCGCCATATACGTAAAGAAAGCTTCCGGGTCTGTATCATATACCAGATTCACAGGGCGTCCATCCGCCTGTTCCACCGTTCTGCCCTGACTTGGGCCTTCTGCAATAACGCTGCAATGCACCGTCTTTTTCTTGACAATGTCCGGGCGTCCTACGGATGCAGTGGTCAGTACATCCCACAGGTAGTAGGTAGAGTTCGTCTCGCTGTACACGAGCGGAGGACATCCAGCGTAGCAATTGCCCAGGAAATCAACGCCTTCATAACGGCGCTCGGCAGCCCAACGATTGCGTACGGCTGGAGTTAACGGCACTTTGCTTGTGCTTTCCAGCGCCACCAGATCAATCGTGATGCCGCTTTGCCACACCCGATAGGCCGCTTCCGGGTCCCAGAACACATTCCACTCTGCGGTACCGTCATGCTCCGGCTCCTCCACATTCCCTTTTTCAAAGGTGCCGCCCATCCATACCAGCTTTTCAATCATGGCTTCAATATCCGGTGCTTCATCCAGCGCCCGTGCCAGATCGGTTAGCGGTCCAGTGAATAGCAACAGCGTTTTACCTTCAGCTCCGCGTACCTTTTCGATCAGATGCTGATGAGCTGGCAGAGATGAAAGCGGCGCTTCCATTCGTCCCGATTCATTCAGCACAGGTAATGCATCTACATAGAATGAATGTAAACGCCAAGCGGCAGGGAACGGATTTTTACCGCGTGAATTAGACTTGGCGACTTCAACAGGCCCTTTATTTTGTCCAAAACGATCAATAATTTTTCGGCTGGCATCCGTCGCCGGCTCCAGGTAACCATCTGCTGGAATAACCGATACTCCGGTCAAATGAACTTGCTCCATCTGAAGCAGCATAAACAGGGATACTAAATCATCCACGCCACCATCATGATTAAAATAAACGTTTGTCTGACTCATCTGTCTCTTCCTTCCTTTATCCCCGTAAAACAGGCTTGTTCTTATCAGCAACCATCCTTCATTATGCCTGATCGCTTCACAGGAGTAAATGTGCGATAGCGTCTGAATGAGGGATTTTTTTGTTTGCTCCGTGCTTAATCAAGGTAGAAATGTGTGTAATAACAGGGTAGAATCATGGGTCCTAATCGGAAGCGTAGGAAGGAGAGATGCATATGACAGCCCGAACAATAGAAGAGTTGGAGCAGATCCGCAAAGAGTGCAAATCCATGGTAACGAGAAGGGCTGCAGCTTCGGGAGGAGCTGTATTGGTCCCGATTCCGGGGGCTGACGTTCTTGCTGATGTCGGCATTTTGATGCAGCTGCTGCCTGCCATTAATGAAAAATTCGGATTATCTGAGCAGCAGCTAGATGGTCTGGATGCAGAAACCAAGTCGATGGTGTATGGCTTTATCACTTCAATTGGCAGCAAGCTGATCGGGCGACTCATCACCCGAGAAGCCATCGTGAAGATTTTGCAGAAAATGGGCATTCGCATCGCCACCAAGCAGGTTAGCAAGTTTGTCCCTCTACTGGGGCAAGGACTAGCCGCAGCGATTGGCTTTACTGCGATGCGGACCATTGGCAATCGGCATATCGATGAGTGCTACGAAGTGGCTAAACGCCTGCTGGAGCAGCAAACTGCCGCAGATACGGCACGCAACTGGACGGTACCACAGCAACCTCTAGATCCTGTAGGTGTCGATAAGTTACCAAATCAGAATCCAGAAGCAGCGATTCCGCTACTGCCAGCATCCCATAAAGATTAATCTTTCAGATTTAGTATTCCTCCAATTCTCCAGCACGGGGTAACACAGGTCGAGACAGCTCCTGTATCTCCGTGCTTTTAACCATCTATCTTGGCACCATAAGAGCGGGCCACTGCTACTGCCAGTTCGATATCCAACTTGGCTCCGGTAATGTCCAGATCTTTAAAATTCACGCCATCCATCTTCGCACCGCGCAGGTCGGTTCCTTGAAGGTGGGCTTTGTGCAGCCTTACCCGGGTAAGATCCGCCTCGCGCAAATCTGCCTTTTCCAGATGGCATTCGGATAAATCAGCTTCCTTGAATCGTATTTTTCGCAAATCCTGTTTTCTTAAATCTGCATGACGCAAATTCGTATAAGACCAGTCTCCGCCCGTAATCGTGATACCATCCATATTCGCCCCCGCAAAGTCTGAACCTACCAGCTTACAGTTATCAAACCGGACTACAAACAGATTCGCGCTGGTGAATAGACAATTGGTAAAAGCGGACTCCTTGTAGTGAGATGCATTCAGAATGGCTCCGGTAAAATCACAGTCCACAAAAGTACAGTCTTCCACAAGGGACTCATTCATCTCCACACCCCGAAAACGACATCGGGTAAACTCGCAATTTCTCCACTCGCCTTCTCTGGCATCCATTGAGCCAAAATCACGGCCTTCATAGACCTCATCTGTATAAAAGAACATTTTCCCTCTCCTATTCCTTATTCCCGACATCAGGGCTTCAGCTTTTCGGCAAGGACCGCTCAAAACCGCCTTTCATTTTCCCCAGTAAACCCTTCATCATCTTATGATCCTGTGGCGTAAACTCAGACATGCATGACCGAATCAGCTTCGTATAATAAGGAACTATTTTGCTTAACAGTTCTCGTCCTGCCTCTTTTAATCCGACAGTCACCATCCGTCCGTCACTCTCGTGAGCCACACGTTCTATCATTCCATCTCGCTCCAAACCGTCGATCAGTCCTGTCATGGTCCCACGCGTGACATCCGCTTTTTCCGCTAACTCCGATGGTGTCATGCGATGCGGCGCATGGCAATGCAACAAGCTAAGAACGATAATCCGACCCTGAGAAGCCCCCAGTTTGGTCAAATCTGTATCCATTTCTCTGAAAATACCGTTAGCCAAGCGCGCAAATGTCACAAATGTCTCTATATTATCTACTTCGGCATCCTCATGTCCAAAGCTACGCAGCACCCCGCGTATGGAATCATTATGAAAATTAAAATTCATAGTCCATCCATTCCTTCCTTAATCCCGTTTGTTCCGTCAAACGGTAGCTTTTCCACTCATCTGGCAGCAAAGAGGCATATGGCTCCTTGGCAAAACGATCATCTACCAGGACCAGCAGCCCCTCGTCATGCTCTGTGCGAATAAGTCTGCCACCTGCCTGAAGAACCTTGTTCATCCCCGGATATACATACGCATAGTTGAAACCATTTCGTCCCTGTTCCGAAAAATAATCCCGCAGCACATCCCGCTCCGCTCCAATTTGCGGCAAGCCGACGCCGACGACCACTACCCCGTTCAAGCGATCCCCAGGTAAATCGACACCTTCAGCAAAGACACCACCTAGTACGGCAAAGCCGAGCAGGGTGCGCTCTTGCCCAGGTTGGAAGGCCTCTAGGAACCGATCACGCTCCGGTTCGGTCATACCCGGACTTTGTATCAATGTATCTGCAGACACGTCCTGAAGCATGAACTCCTCGTATACCTCTCGCAGATACGGATAAGACGGGAAAAACACGAGGACGTTCCCCTTCCGCTCCGCAACCAATCCAGCCAGCATATCCGCAATCGCCCCTTTAGAACGCTCACGATCCCGATAACGGATGGAGAGCGGCAGCAGACGTACATCCCATTGCTCCTGATGGAAAGGGGAAGGGACCTGTAACGTATAGTCTTCTTCGCTTGCTCCAAGCATGTCCCGGTAATAAGCAAGCGGTGTCAACGTCGCCGAAAAATAAATAGTCGAGCGGTAGTTCTTTACAGCCTGTCCCAGCAAGTGCGAAGGATCGAGGCAGAACAGTTTGATCCTCACCTCACTGCGCCCTGCTTCAATATAAGTAACGTAACGTTCATCGTATAAAGCAGCGATTCGCAGCATATTTTGGGCGGTAAAATACGTATCCAAAAGCAATGCGTAGGCCGTACTTTCACTGCTTGCGCGACTTGTACTGCTCCCCGTCACCAGTTCACGTTCAGCGGCCTCCACAAAAGGCACCAACAACTCCAGCACCTCTTGCGGTGCTGCTGTTTCCACTGCTTTTCCTGTATCTGCATGCAGCTTGCGCAGCGTAATCATATGTGCGTTCACTGCACTCGCAGTCGTAGCAACCTCCGGGCTTAGCAACTTAAATTCTCTTTTCAGTTCCAAAAAAGAAGATTTTAGGATTTCCGCCGAAAACATGTCCCGACCGCGTTCCACCAGATTATGCGCCTCATCCACCAGCACAACACCTTTTCGCTTGTGCTCTTCCAGCAATCTCTTCAAAGAAATCCGTGGATCAAAAACATAATTATAATCACTGATTATACCATCCGAGGCATACGCCACATCTAGCGAAAATTCAAAGGGACATACCTTATGCTTGCGCGCATAATGCTCAATCACCGCCCGCGTCATTAACGTCTCATTCGCCAAAATATCGGATACTGCACCGTTGATCCGGTCGTAATAGCCCTCACACATGCTGCATGATCCAGCATCACAATCATGTTCATCCTTAAAGCAAATTTTATCCTTCGCCGTCAACGTTACCACATGCATGTGCAGCCCTTGAGCCTGCATTCGGGCATAAGCTTCTTCAGCTGCTGCCCGAGTGGTGGTACGAGCCGTTACATAATATACTCGCCTAGCCAGCCTTTCGCCAATCGCCTTAATTGCAGGAAATAAGGTGGATACCGTTTTACCGATACCTGTGGGCGCTTTGGCAAACAGGTTGACTCCTTCAGCAATCGTCTTGTACACTGAACCCGCTAAAGTTCGCTGACCTGAACGATACGTGTCAAAAGGAAACTCCAACATAGCAATACTGGCATCCCTCTTCGCCGCATGTGCTCTCAGCAGGAATGCATACGGTGCATAACCAGCAATCATCTCCTGGGCGAAAGCTTCCAGCTCTGCAAAAGATAGCATCCGTCTGAAGCGACGAATGTCTTCACTGTGTGCTTGTACATAAGTAAGTTGAACCTGCATGGAATGATGCTGCTCCTCACGAGCAATCATATAGGCATACAGAAATGCTTGTGCCCAGTGCACGGGTTGGCCGTCCCCCTGAATATCTTCCAGGGGCTGAGAGATCGACTTAATTTCATCAACCGTCCATACGCCATCCAGCTCAATCAGTCCGTCACAGCGGCCCTCAATGATAAACAACTCACCCTCATACGAAATTTCGGTACGTAAATGTACCTCTTTGCGATCATGCTCCTTGTAACTCTTCTGGATAGCCTGATGCACACGAGTTCCTTCCTGCATACTGCTATTCGAGCGAAAACCGCTCTGAATGCTGCCACTCCGATGCACATATTCCACAAGTGGACGCACCGAAATGTGAATTGGTTCCTTCATGCGATCACCCGTTCCGGTCATAGTCCTTACACTGTACCACGTAGATCAACGAAACGTAAGGGACATAAGAATCGTTTGTGGTCGATTGGTATTCATTCATATCTACTTTTTACCGAAATATAGAAACGAGGCCTTTTACTTTATTCCCAACATACTACAACTCACATTACAGCATAAAGGACAGGGACATGTTAAAAGAATTAATTAACAATTTTGCGTTATTAACAAGCTTCTTATTCTTTGGAAATTTATTATCCCGGAAATATGAACGTTACCTGACAAACCACGCACTCATTCATCAGGTAATGAACGGTTTAATGCTGGGCCTGTTTGGCATTCTGTTAATGATGACCGGTTTATGGATCCATGGGCACTTTGTGGTTGATCTGCGCCAATTGGCGATTATCATATCTGTTTATATAGGAGGAACGATATCCGGTTTGCTGACCACCCTGATCGTCATCTTGTATCGTATTTACATCACAGGGGGGTGGACGGACATTTCTCTGACTGCTACGGTCAATTGCTTCGTGACATTAGTCGTTTCACTTATCTTTATTCGAGAAAAAAAGCTAACACTCAGCAAATGGATGTCAGCCGTGCTTGGAGCTGTTGTTGTGTCGCTGTTATCTACTTTCTTTGTAGCTAATCCACCCAACTTAGAATCAATAATAATGATCACAACCGTGAAGATTCTTGGCGGCTTGTTCACTTATTTTATGATGTCCCATATCAAAAAAACAGAACGGGCTATTCACCTGCTGGAAGAGGCTGCGAACCGCGATCATTTAACCGGGCTATACAGTCCGCGTGCTTTTGATGCGCTGTTCGAAGAGGTACTTCATGCTTCCAAGACTACAAAAAAACCCTTTGGACTTGTGATGCTAGATATTGACCACTTTAAAAAAATTAATGATACGTATGGCCATTTGAACGGAGACGCCGTCTTAAGCCAACTGGGAATTTTGTTAAATCGGGAATCTACAACGAGAGCATACCCCTCCCGTAAAGGCGGAGAGGAATTCGCAATTCTACTCGGAGATTGTGATACCGAAAAGGCGGCAAGCTTTGCCGAGAAGATTCGAAAAGCTGTGGAAAATGAATGTTTTCTCTTGAATGACGGAACCATAATCTCCTTAACCGTATCCATCGGAGCAGGCAGCTCTCCTGCTATTGTATCGAGACGTTTATTGGAAAAGGCAGACGAAGCATTATATGAAGCTAAACGATCAGGACGCAATCGGGTAGAATCGGCAAAACCATAATTATTAGTCGCTAAATGTCAGGAAAGCTGGATTAATGTTAATAAAAAGTGGTAAAATGGAAATAACATCGTTATCAAAAAAACTGCTGCCGCTAGTGGAGACATGCCTTACAATCGACATGGGGGGTGGGCTTTGTGAACCTCGAACAATTGGAAAAACTCATGGAAAAAGAACGCCGTGAACTGAATCGCATGGCTGACTTACACGGATTAAGAGATGAACGTGTATTGGACAAATCCTCCAGGCTTGACCGTATTATGGACAAGTACCTTCACACCAAGCGCGCAATAAACCAAACACACTCATAGAAGCAAGCTACTTCGCTGCCCCTCAGGGCAGCTTTTTTATGATGTAAGCCACATCCGTCCTTCTCACCGACGACTTCCGCCATATTCTGTCCGCAACAATCGCTGTGTGAAAGATATCCACTCTCTGGCAGCAAAGGACAGATACCGATCGTTCCGCCAGATCATCCCCAAATGCCAAGGAATGACAGGACCTACCAATGGAAGAATGCGCAGGCGTTCGGAATCCAAATCCCGGCATATCGCCTCCGGCAATAACGCTACTCCCAGGTTGGCAGCAACCATTTCGCTGATCAAATCCCATTGAGAGCTTTCATAGACTACACGCGGCTGAAAGCCAGCACGAACACATTCGGCAATGATACGGTCGTGTAGCGTAAAATCCTCACGGAACAGCACAAACGCCTCCTCTGCTAACGCAGATAGTGGCACCTCCTTGCAGTCGGCCAATGCATGCGTCGGATGAACGAGCAAATTCAGCTTTTCTTCCACAAATAGAAATGTCTCGAACATATCTCCAACCGGAGGCAGCACAATCACCCCGATATCCAGTGCCCCAGCTTCTACGTCCTGCTCCACTTTCTTCGCTCCATCCTCGAACAATTGAATGGTCACATCGGGAAAGGCCTTGTGGAACTCTCCAATGACACGCGGAAAAAAGCTCGATCCGACCATAGGAGGCAGACCAATGCGGATATGTCCTTTTTTCAGGTTCATCAAATCACTCAGCTCCGAGGACAAGCTCTGAAAGGACTTCACAATCGCTTGTGCTTGAAGCTCAATGACCTTGCCCGCATCCGTGAGTTCGATTCTTTTGCCAATCCGATCGAACAAAGTAACTCCCAGTTCTTCTTCCAGGCTTTTAATCGTCTTACTAATCGTCGGCTGAGTAATAAACATGCTCTGGGCTGCCTTCGTAAAGCTGCGCAACCGCGCGACTTCCAGAAAATATTGCAAATGTCGGATATCCAAAGCTACACCTTCTTCCATAGACAAACGGAATAGACTTCATTCTTTATATGCATTTTACTCATGAAAGCTTGTGATGTAAAATTTCATTACAGTTTGAAAATAACGGATCTCAAAGATAGGAGACTTTATATATGAAAAGCTTCATACGCGGTGTCCTTCAGATCGCCGTCCTGATGGCCTTTTCGCTCATCCTGAACGCGGTGGTCTCCTGGCTCCACCTGCCTATACCCGGTAGTATCGTCGGTATGCTAATTCTCTTTATTCTGCTGCAAACCCGTGTGGTCCGACTAAGCTGGATCGAGGTTGGCGCAAACTGGTTGCTGGCCGAGTTGCTATTATTCTTTATTCCCTCCGCTGTTGGCGTTATGAATTATTGGCCGATGCTGGAACACGATGGCATGAGCATTATGCTGGTCGTGCTGCTCGGCACCTTTCTGGTGATGGCCTGCACAGGTATGATCGCCAGTCTGCTTGGTAAACGAAAGGAGCATAAATCATCATGACCGGTCTTCTATGTATTGTATTAACACTTGCTATTTACTGGATGGCCAAACGCATGTACCGCACATTGCCCAAGGTGTATTTGTCCCCATTGCTCATTACACCTGTGGTTATCATTTTGATTTTGACGCTGACGGGTGTGAACTACCGTTCTTATAATTCAGGCGCTCATTTTCTATCCATGCTGCTACAGCCAGCTACGATTGCATTTGCTGTCCCTTTGTACCGATATTTCCCTGTGTTAAAAAAACACGCGGCCCAAATCGTGCTTAGCGTGCTATCTGGATCTGTCGTAGCCGTGCTGTCCTCCATGGCGCTCGCCAAGTGGATGCACCTGGACTCCTCGCTGCTGAGCAGCCTGATTCCTCGCTCGATTACGACACCTATTGCGATGAATGTATCGCAAACGATTGGCGGTAACCCGACGGTCACGGCGGTATTCGTTATTCTGACCGGATTGAGCGGTCTTATTATCGGCCCGATGATCGTCAAACTGTTCCGTATCGAAAATGAAGTTTCACGCGGGGTATTGCTCGGTACCGGTGCTCATGGTACGGGTACTTCCAAAGCGTTCGAGTTCAGTTCGCTGACGGGCACGATTTCCAGCATCTCGATGGTGCTCGCCGCTCTCTTTACCTTGGCGGCTGCGCCCTTCCTGTTCCACTTGATGCTGTAAGCCATCTGTATACAAAGAAGCAGCGATTCTCTTATGAATAGAGGATCGCTGCTTTTGTTTTGTAGGCCCCTTTTTCGCTTAAAGCAGTGATGCGAACGAAACAATTGTAGAGAAGCAGAGCGGTCAAGGATACACATCCCTCACACTGTATCAGATGACTTTAGTGGCGCCGGGTTCGGCTTCTATCTCTACAGGTGTCACAGCTTCATACAGGTAAGTATCCAGCTCAGTCGTATATTGGCGTTCTTGCTCGGCGCTCCAGCCTGCATGCTCGGACATTAATGTAACGACAGCCTGCTTCCAGCGCTTCACCTCGTCAATTTGGAAGAACAGTGCTCCCGTGCGACGTATGAAAAAATCAGACGGTGTCACGGCCATTTCCTGTTCCATCGCGTACAGAAGCGGAACACGCACTTCCACAGGTAGTGCCGCTTCCGTCTCGGTGGCGTTCTTCATGCTCTGTGTCGCTATAGCAAACAGTCGCTCCACATTTGAACCATAGCGAACAGCCCATGCTCTGGCGGTCTCCGGCGGCAGACCGAGCGCAGCGCCCGCTATGGCTTGCTTGCTCACGAAAGCGTCCCAGCCCGCCGAGCCGCCTACACTGCCGCCCGAAATTGGGATATGCCTTGTGCGGCATGCCCGAAAGCCCTGCCCATGCAAGCGGCCTAATTCCCGTACCGCACGATCCACGACGAGTTCGGACATTTTCCGGTAACCTGTCAGCTTGCCGCCTGCGATCGTGATCAGACCTGAACGGGATTCCCAGATTTCGTCCTTACGTGAGATTTCTGAAGGGCTTTTACCGTCTTCATAAATGAGCGGCCGTACCCCTGCCCAACTGGATTCCACGTCTGTAACCGTCAGCTTCACATCCGGGAACATCCCGTTGATCGCTTGAAGCACATACGCCCGGTCTTCGGCGGTCATCCGGGGATGCGCCGTATCCCCCTCATACACCGTATCGGTCGTACCTGCATAGGTTTTGCCGTCACGCGGGATCGCGAATACCATGCGTCCATCCGGTGTATCGAAGTACACTGCCTGTTGAAGCGGGAAGCGCCCAGCATCGAATACCAAGTGGATACCCTTCGTCAGGCGAAGCACCTTACCCTCTTTGGAGCGATCCATTTCCCGCAACGTATCTACCCATGGTCCGGCTGCGTTAATGACCAGCGAAGCCCTGATTTCGTATGGCTTTCCCGTTACCCGATCGGTTACACTGGCGCCGCTTATTCGTCCGCTGTCATACAGCAGCTTGTCAGCCTTGGCATAGTTCACGGCCAGCGCCCCTCGTGTAACAGCTTCCTTCATCACCTCAATCGTTAGGCGAGCATCGTCTGTGCGGTACTCCACATAACTACCGCTTCCCCTCAGTCCTTCTCTCTTCAGCAAAGGCTCGCGCTCCAGCGTAGTCTGGATGTCCAGCATGCAGCGGCGCTCACTACGCTTCACGCCAGCGAGGAAATCATACACCAGTAGCCCGATAGAAGTGGTGAAAGCATTAAATGTGCCACCCTGGTGAAAAGGAAGCAGCATACGCTCCGGAATGGTCACATGAGGACCATTTTCGAATACGATGGCTCGTTCCTTCCCGACCTCGGCTACCATTTTAACCTCAAATTGCTTCAAATAACGAAGACCACCATGCACTAGCTTGGTAGAACGACTGGATGTACCTGCTGCAAAATCCTGCATTTCCACCAAAGCCGTTTTCAAACCACGATCCGCTGCGTCCAGTGCAATTCCCGCCCCTGTAATGCCGCCGCCAATAATTAAAATATCAAAATGCTCACGCCCCATACGCTCCAAAACGGCCGTTCTCTCCTGTGCAGCAAATCCCTGTTCTCCCATCATCTATCCCTCCAACTTTGTACATGTCTGCTATCAATGTGACACCGAATCATCAAAGGTACAAAAAAAGACCACGAACATCGCTGCGGCGGATGCCGAGCGGTTCATGGTCTCTCCAAGTCTCCTGACGAGTATTAACTTATCTATATCGTAGCACACACAGTACACGATGAAAAGGAGAATCTGCCTGTTGTCAGATGACTGCCTACTCTCGTAAAGTCACCTTTACTTGAACGACATTGCGGCATGGACCGCCTTTTTCCAGCCACCATATCGTTCAGCCCGCACATCTTCACTCATGGTTGGAGTAAAGGTTCGATCACTTTGAGCATACCCCCGGACTTCATCCAGACTGTCCCAAAATCCAACTGCCAGCCCTGCCAAATACGCTGCCCCTAGCGCCGTTGTCTCGTTCACAGCAGGTCGTTCCACAGGCAGATCCAGAATATCGCTCTGGAACTGCATCAGGAACTCGTTCATCACTGCGCCCCCATCTACACGCAATGAATGCACAGGTACACCCGAATCGCTCGCCATGGCGGTTAGAACATCTTTGGTCTGGTAGGCCAGCGATTCCAGTACCGCTCGGATAAAATGCTCCTTGGACGTTCCCCGTGTCAAGCCAAAGGTCGCGCCGCGCACGTCGCTATCCCAATACGGGCTGCCAAGCCCTACAAAAGCCGGGACAAAATATACCCCCTCCGTCGAGGTCACCCGCGCTGCATACGCTTCACTATCTTTGGCCTCGCGGAACATGCGCAATCCGTCACGCAGCCACTGAATAGCAGACCCGGCTACAAAAATGCTGCCCTCTAACGCATACTTCACCTGACCGTTCAACCCCCATGCAATGGTCGTAATCAGTCCATGCTTCGATTCACAGGGTTCATCTCCGGTATTCATCAGCATAAAGCATCCCGTACCGTATGTATTTTTAATCATGCCTCTGTCAAAGCATCCCTGACCGAACAGAGCTGCCTGCTGATCGCCCGCCGCTCCGGCAATAGGAATTTCCTGTCCAAAAAAATGATAATCCACTGTATTCGCATATATTTCGGAGGACGATCTCACCTCCGGCAGCATAGACGCAGGAACACCGAGAATATCCAGCAGTTCCTCATCCCACTTCAGCTCATAAATGTTGTACATTAGCGTACGAGCAGCGTTGGAGTAGTCTGTTACATGCGCTTTACCGCCGGACAGTCTCCAGATCAGCCAGGTATCGATTGTACCAAACAACAGCTCTCCACACTCCGCCTGGGCTCGCGCTCCTTCAACGTTGTCGAGTATCCATTTGACTTTGGTACCCGAAAAGTAGGGATCAATGAGTAGGCCTGTTTTGCTATGGAATGTTTGATCAAGCCCACGGCTTTTCAAGTCCTCGCAAATCCCGGCTGTTTGCCGTGACTGCCATACCAGCGCATGATATACAGGCAGGCCTGTATGTTTATCCCACACCACCACAGTTTCCCGTTGATTGGTAATACCAATTCCAGCAATTTGGCTGGCTTTCACACCTGATTCCGACAGACAGGAGGCGATGACGGCCAAAATAGAGCTCCATATTTCATTCGCGTTGTGCTCCACCCATCCCGGCTGGGGAAAATACTGCGGGAACTCCCGTTGTGCCTTGTACACTACTTTTCCCTGCCGGTTAAATAAGATGGCCCGCGAACTGGTTGTGCCCTGATCCAAGGCAAGAATGTACTGCTCCGTCATTTTCCAATCTCCTTGCTTATTATGTAGGTTGCCCACTTGATTCAAAAAAAGCTATCGCTTATAGTGCTCAAACAGTTGTTTATTGGAGGTCGTAACCGCTGCAGCTCCCGCTGCCAACGCCGCTTCCACATCCTCAGGGGTACGAATAAGTCCGCCAGCCAAAATAGGAATACCCGTGCGTTCACTGACCTCCGCAATCATCGGCGGCACAACACCCGGCAGCACCTCAATATAATCGGGGCGCGTTTTTTCCACCAGTGCGTAGCTTTTTTCCAGCGCAATCGTATCCAGCAGGAACACTCGCTGTACAGCAAGAATCCCCTTTTTTTTAGCAGTTGCAATCACCCCGGAACGGGTCGAGATAATCCCAAATGGCTTAATTTCCTGACACAAATACTCAGCGGCATACTCGTCATTCTT
This sequence comes from Paenibacillus sp. T2-29, assembly GCF_052921365.1. Classification (NCBI taxonomy): domain Bacteria; kingdom Bacillati; phylum Bacillota; class Bacilli; order Caryophanales; family Paenibacillaceae; genus Paenibacillus; species Paenibacillus sp. T2-29. The sequence goes on from NZ_JBREVE010000004.1 coordinate 156,479, forward strand.
CAAACCTTGCACCAGGTCGGCATGCAGAAGCATCTGCTTATTGCGGCTCCTTGCCATCTGATATAGGTTGCGCAACTGCGCTACATGCGTATCCAGAAAAACAGCATACTCATAAGAGCTGTCCAAAATATCCTCCAACTGCTTCATGTGCTTAGCTGCAGGTAAAATGCGTTGTCCCTGAAATGGCATGGATATCCCCCTTAGGCCGAAGTCGGTCAAACTCGTTCAAATTTTATATTATCACTCTGTTCGATGAACGTGAAGCGATCTCATAAGAATCCCCCTTCATACTCCATATGTTCCTTTATTTATAAACCGCGAACTCCCCATATTCCAATTGTGCGCTCGATTACTACCACCTCTTTTACTTCCCTACCACAAAAACATTGAGATATTGCATTCATTTTTTGTACTTTTTGATCGTCCACATGTCCATTTCTTTTCCAGAAAATTCGCATAGATTGATATTAATCTTTCAAAGAATGGAGTGATTAGAATGGGTTTTTATGTTCGTAACAGTACGCCTAATCCTATTTCGGTTGCTGTTGGATACTATGATTCTGGTTGTAGTCCCATCACCTATGCTAAGAGAGGCTGGTACCGTATAGAACCCGGTAGACGCGCATTTCTTGTAGCTGGGTCAGCCGCAAACCAAACATTTTATGTCTACGGGCATGACAGTTTTGGTAATTGGTGGGGTGGCAATTTCTACACAGATGTTCCTAGAGAGGCTTTCACAAGATGCTGGATAGCAGGTTGCCAAGGCCAGGGCTGTAGAAATGTGGGGTTCGATGAGATCAATGTTGGCAATTTCGAAAACTACACACTAAACCTTGTAGATAGTACCCAAGGTGCATCTAAGTCAAGACGTACTCTAGTAGCGAAAAAAAGAAAAACCAATTTTAAATTAGGGAAGTTCAGCTTTATAAAATCACCTGGAAGAATAGGTAAACTAGGCAAGACTAGAAAACCACTATATGGTAAACGCAACTAGAATGATATAAACAGAACCAAAAGAAGCACCCCCAGCCATGAGCTGGGAGGTGCTTCCTTACATACTAACTGTGTATTCCTTTACTCGTCTATAAAACTAGCCCTCAAACCCTTGGCGCAGCCACGAGGTAGCCAGCATTATTGCACCGCGCTTGGCCGCGGTTTCCGACAATGGGTTCAGCATCACGAAGTCGTGTATGATGCCTTGAAAGCGCGCAGCGGTTACATCTACCCCAGCTTCACGCAACTTGTTCGCATAGGCCTCCCCTTCATCACGCAACACATCGGCCTCGCCTGTAATAACCAGCGCACGCGGTAGCCCTTTAAGCTGGTCAGTGGTAGCACGTAACGGAGACGCCGTGATCTGCGCCCGTTCGTTAGGATCTGTCGTATATTGATCCCAGAACCATTGCATCCCTTCGCGGCTCAGGAAATATCCTGTGGCGAACTCATGGTACGACTCCGTATCAAAAGAAGCGTCCGTCACTGGATAGAACAGCAACTGCTGCCGAATGGTAGGACCACTGCGTTCTTTGGCCAGCAGAGTTACAGCTGCAGTCATGTTACCACCGACACTATCTCCGGCGATCGTCAGCGTATCGGGCTTCAGCCCATGCTCGCGCCCATGCTGTGCCACCCATTGAACGACCGCGTAAATTTCCTCAATCGCCGTCGGATATTTGGCTTCAGGCGACAAGCTGTATTCCGGGAATACAACGGCTGCCTGTGAGCCTACCGCCAGTTCACGAATCAGACGGTCATGCGTATGAGCATTACCGAATACCCAGCCTGCTCCGTGGATATATACAATGACCGGGAGATCGCCTGTCACCTGTTGTGGACGAACAATTTTGACCTTCACCTCACCGCCAGGGCCACCTGGAATCGACAGGTCCTCCAGGTCTGCGGCAGGTTTATCTGCTGGACCGGATTGAACTTCATTGACCGTTTCACGTCCTTTTTCAGGACCCAAATCATACAGAAACGGAGGCTTGGCATTATCGTCTGCAAATTTTTGCGCTGCGGGCTCCAGCTGTACTTTTTTACTCATATCGTTTCACTCTTCCTTTCTGATCTGCGGTCTACATGTATTCAATATGGTTTACATTTACTTATTCAGTATCATCTTATATTTAAACGAGTTCCTCTCTTTCCAATCGGAGGACTCTATCTTGCCCAACAGAAGAGCTTGACTTTTAATTTGTATTGTAACTATAATAGTTACATATTAAAGTTCAAGTATGAACATCATGCAACGCATGAATCAAGCAAATAAATCATCCAAATCATTTTTTAGGAGGCTATTCTATTATGAAAATTGCAGTTATTGGTGCAGGCGGTAAAGCAGGAAGTAATATCGTAAAAGAAGCATTAGACAGAGGGCATGAAGTAACCGCCATCGTGCGTGACCCGGCTAAAGTCACGGACAATCGTGCTGCTGTAGTACAAAAAGACGTTTTTGACCTGAAAACAGATGATCTGAAGGGTTTTGACGTCGTTGTTAATGCTTTTGCCGCTCCGTTTGGACAAGAGCATCTGCATGTAGATGCAGGTAATGTATTGATTGAGGCTCTCCGCAATGTATCCGGTACTCGCCTGATTGTTGTAGGTGGTGCAGGCAGCTTGTTTACGGATGAATCCGAGACACTCTTGGTAAAGGATACTCCTGACTTCCCTGATTTTGTATATCCAACAGCTCATAACCAAGGAAAAAACCTGGAAATTCTACGCGGTACCAGTGACCTAAACTGGACTTTCATTAGTCCTTCTGCAGAATTTGCTCTCGGCAAACGTACAGGCTCTTACCAAGTGGGCAAAGACACCCTGCTGGTTAATTCCAAAGGTGCAAGCTATGTCAGCTATGAAGATTATGCTGTTGCCGTAGTAGACGAAATTGAAAAACCACAACATCTGAATCAACGCTTCACTGTCGTATCCGAGTCCTAATTCTGCAGCTGAATCGAACATTCCAACATAAAAAGACCCTTCGGTCACTTTCCATCCTGCTTGGAAAATGAACCAGAAGGGTCTTATTGTATGTCTAGTCTGTCCAACCTCTTACTTCTCAATCTGGCTTACAGTCTTGCGATCACTAAAACATAGCTTAAGAATTGGAGGTGCAGCCAACGTCGTCAAAATAACGGCAATGATAACTGAGGTAAAATACTGCTGTGCCAGCAGACCCGTTTGCAACCCGGTGGCTGCGATAATAAGTGCAACTTCGCCACGAGATATCATGCCAGAACCAATCGCAAGCGAGGAACGGGTATTAAAACCTGTCAGCCGCGCGCCGATGCCTCCTCCGACTAACTTCGTCACCAGCGCTATCAGTGTCAAAACAACAACAAACCCAATCTGCTGTCCCACTCCCTCAAAAGATACATTTAAGCCAATGCTGACAAAAAATACAGGAACAAAGATGGAATAAGCGATGGGCTCTACCTTTTCTTCTACGACATGCTTAAAACTTGTTTGCGAAATGGCAATCCCGGCAGCAAAAGCTCCGATAATACCCGCCATACCCATCAAATCTGCAAAATATGCAAAACCGAAGCAAATAACCATAGCAGCAGTAATCACAGCTTCTGTCACTTTGAGGGGGGCAAGTATTTTCATAATCCATGGAACAACGAACCAGCCACCCAGAATAGCCCCCACGAAGAAGATCAGCTTCTTGCCAACAAGAAGTCCCAGCGAGGTTTGCCCACCCATGCCGAATATACTCATCACTACCGCAAGCAGCACTACGACAAGCACATCATCCAGTACGGCTGCACCTAAAATGGTCGAGCCTTCTCGAGTATTCAGCTTGTTCATATCCTTGAGCACCTGCACTGTAATGCTTACGGAAGTAGCGCTCAAGACAATCCCCAAAAACCATCCTTCATGTACTGAAAATCCAAAGGCTTCACCGACTGCAAAACCACAGAGCAACGGCAAAATAATCCCCCCGATCGCCACTGCTACCGCAGGCTTCCAGTTGCGCCGAAGCTGATCCAGATCCGTCTCCAGCCCGGCAATGAACATCAACAGCAACACGCCGATTTCAGACATATCATGAATCAGCGAATCATTTTGCACCCATCCCAAAACTGCCGGGCCGAGTACGATACCAGCGATCAGTTTCCCCAATACCGCTGGTTGACCGAGCTTAACCGATAGATGACCGGCTACTTTTGTAAACAACAGAATCAACAGAAGATACAATATAAATTGCATAGGTAATAACCTCCTTTTATTTAATCCTTGACCTCATTTGCGCATCATCTACAACATTAAAGAAACCGGATAATCATAAAATGCAGAACAATCGTCCAAAATATGTGTCTGACCTTAAACAGACCAACAACTCGCAAAATAAAAAGGGAAACCCGAATACAGCACAGGTTCCCCTAAAAAGACATAAAGGAGCCTTGGTGACAGGCTCCTCCGGTAATTCATATATTCATTTGATGTTGTCGGTTATCCTTGCGCAAACAAGTAACTTTATCTTTTAATTATATCTCTTCTGCAAACCCGTGTAAACGTATTGAATCAATTTTCTGCTTGTTTCACATATCTGTCGCGATATTCATGCTGCAGCATACTCATCAAAATCGAATCGTGGTATTGGTGATTGTAAAATAAAGCATCCCGCTGCACACCTTCACGCTTAAAGCCTACTTTTTCATAGCAGCGGATGGCCTTTTCATTAAAATCAAATACATTCAGCTCAATCCGATGCAGGTTACAAATGCCGAACCCATAGCCCAGCATTAACGTAAGCGCTTCGGTGCCGTAGCCTTTGCCTTGATCCCCCTGCTCATTGATCGCAATACGGATGTTGGCGCTGCGATTCAGGCTATCCATATCCTGTAATGCAATATCGCCGATGACACGATCATCCTCCTGAAGTGCAATGAGAAGCAGCAAGCTTGAGGAATCCTGCCCTTTACCTTCAATGTAACGGGCAATTTGCTCTTTGGTAAAGCTTCGCTGTGTGCCCGTCAGTCTCCGCACTTCCTGATGGAACAATGTATTATAGTATAGCTCGGTGTCCTCCACGTTAATGGGGCGCAAGTACACCCGCGAGCCTTCAAGTAGTCGTGCCACTGGCGTTGTAGATGAAGAATTTTGAGTCAACATGATCTCTCCTATGCTAAAAATATAAATTGCTAGAATGGAAGCAAACGATTACGCTAGATCAACATTTTGTTCAGTAGAAGGGGTAGGATTAGCGAGAGACTCGCGCCAAATTACGGATTGAAGCAGTAGTCCTGCCAAACCTAGGATTCCTACAGTCATTCCGATCCAGACAAAAGCCGTCCCTGCCCCTGCTATTCGGATCAATACTCCCCCAGCAAGCGGCGAAATGACCATGATCGCTCCAATCACGGTACTTTGGATACCAAAGACGCGCCCCACCATATCAGCAGGGGTTTTGGCTTGTAATATGTAATTCTGGGTGATAATGTACAGGCCGTTCCCCACACCTAACATGGCCCCGATCGTAAGCAGAACAGGGAGTCCTGTCCCGGGTTGCGCCCAACCCAAAGCGGCAATAGCTCCGCCAACCAGCACATACCCTCCACCGAGCCCCCAGCCTGCGCTTATACGATTCAAGCGATTAAGCACAAGCATGCAGCCGACGGCGCCAGCACCTATAGCTGAAACCAGCCAACCGAGCAGCGATTCGTTGCCCGGAGCGAGCACTCGCAGCAATGTAGGGAACTGGTAGTCGATCATAAGAATGGCGATCAAACCGAACAGGCCGAATATGAGCGTATGCAAAAGCATTCGACTGCGCCAGAGGAACGCCCAGCCCTCCCGCCACTGGCTGAAAAAACGGGATGCGTGAGCAGGCCCTCCCTGCATCTTGGCATCATCTGCCTCATCCGCTGTAAGCGATGCCGACTTCCTTAGCTGCGCGTCAGCACCAGCAACCGCTTGCTGGTCTGTGCTGGCCAGCGCCGGACCGATGCCACGCAGCGGCCAGAGCAGCAGGCCGGAGCAGAGACGCAGCAGTGCATTCAGGATAATGCATGCTTGCGGAGACAGCACAGTCAGGGTCATGGCGCCCAGCAAGGGCCCCGCGACTTTGGAGGCCTGATTGACCAGCCCATTCAGTGAGGTTGCACGGAACAGGTCGCTACTGGCGACTACTGTACGGGTCAAGCCTTGCTGTGAAGGCATTTGGAATACGCCAGCCGCCGCGCGCAAACCAAGCAAAGGCAACAGCCACGCCGGACCTGGGACGGCGAGAATCGCCAGCGTCAATAAGGTGATAGCTGCATCGCAGATGATCATCAGTCGGGCCTTATGCACCCGATCGGCTAACGTGCCTGCAATGGAACCGAGCAGCAGACCCGGCAGTGCCATGACTACCGGAATCAGCGCAATCAGCATGGGGTCGGCTTCCCAGCGGTAAGCAACAAGCACCTGAATGGCGATAGCATCAAACCAATCACCAAAGGAAGCAGCCGTATGTGCCGCAAACATCCGCCGAAAATGGCCGTTACGCCAAATGCTAGGCGTGGACTGCAATTCTTTATTTTCCTTCATTTCTACTCACCCTGCTCTCATTTTCTGCTTCTTTAGCAATAAGAACATTCTAGCGGGCCTATATCAGAGGAAAATCAGACAGCTAAAAAAAGTCAGGCCCCAGAAAGGATCTGCTCCAGCCAGCGTCTTAGCGCCGGACGATGCAATGTTAAATTATTGTCCCGATCAAGCCGATTATATTGAGCCGCGTATTTCTCTTCCAACATGGGATAAGAGCCGCAGAGCTTCAAAAAACCGCGAATTTGGCAAATCGCCTTGATTTTTAGCAGTTCCTGTTTCGCCATATCAAGGGTAACTAGCCCCTCATCCATGAGCCGCTCGGCGTTGTCCACATCTCCAGTACGCAGCAGCATAAGTCCGCGCATCATGCGATAACGACCCAGTTCACGTAAATACGGAGCTTTCGACAGCATGGCTTCCAGACGATCAGAAAGTTCAGCAGCCTTTCCCATATGATTGGCAACCAGATGCATGTACATCTCCATGAGCGCAACCGGCATCACAAATTTATCGAGATCATCCCGCTCCATTACCATTAAGGTCAGTGGTAGACCTTCCTGTGCGCGTTCAGGTTGTCCATTTTCCACATAAGCCTCCAGGATATTGAGGATGCGTAATTCGCGCTCTTGGTCACTGGACAGCAATCCACTGACAAGCGCACGCTCACATAGAGCAAGCCCCTCATCCGTTACCCCTGCTGTGCCCGTATATAGCAGCAACATCCAATACAAACGGTCCGCGGGTACAAAATCCTCCTGCTTCAAGAACCAAGCCACATCTGCCTGTACAAAACGGGTATACATTTGATAAAAGGAGGACATTTGAAAACCCATCTGCTCCTGCTGGGCAGCCAGTGCTACGATGGAATTTCCCTGTCCCAACAGCTGGTATTTGCGGAATAGTCCATGTACGGCGTCTTGCACCTCCTGATCGTGCAAGGACGGATGGTTCTGTTGCTGCACGTCAGTCAAGGTCAAGCTGTAGCCATACCCTCTGACCGTATGAATACGAAGCCCAGTCCATGCCTTAAGTTTTTTGCGCAATCTGTAGATATGATCATCCACGGTACGCTCCACTGGATATTCCAACGGCCACACACGATCCAGCAGTTGTTCCCGGGTGAACACCTGATTCCGGTTATCATATAGAAAGCGCAACAACGCAAACTCTTTAGCCAACAACATAACACGATCTGCATTATAGACCACACTGTAGCCATCTGCATCAAATTGCAGCCTGATCATCCACCTCGCCTCCGACATATCGTTTCTTGGCTGCACCCAGGCCTATAAACATAAGCAGCACACTCAGGCACAAAAGTAAAAGTAGCGGAATTGTCCAGCCTTGTGTCGCATCATGCAAATAACCGAATAGTGTCGGTCCTGTCGCTGCCAGCAAATAACCAAAGGATTGCGCCATACCTGACAGCTCTGCCGCCTGCTGCGGTGTTCGCGTCCGCAAATTAAAGAACATCATGACTAGCGGAAAAGCAAAACCACCCGCTATACCAATACAAATGACCCAAACCACACTCCACTGTGTAGCCCCGAGCAGAAATCCACCCAGACCGATAAAATAGAGCACTGCCATAATCAGAACCAATAGCCGCTGATCCTTCACTCGCGCCGCCCAAATAGGCACAATAAAAGTAAATGGCATTTGTGAAAATTGCAGCACAGACAGCATCCATCCCGCAGTCTCTGAATCCATTCCCTGTCCGCTCATCATTTCGGGAAACCAGGCAGCAGGAACATAGAAGAGGGCAGATTGCAGCCCCATGAACAGCGTCACCTTCCAAGCCAAAGACGATTTATACACATTCACTGTTCGGGCAGACACTGCCGCTTGATTAGCCGTTCGGCGCGCCTTAAGAAGCTGGGGCACCCAGAGTAAAATACCTACGACACCGACAATCGCCCAAATTCCCAAAGCACCGCGCCAGCCCATTCCTCCGTTCAGTGCCAGTGGTATACTCAGACCGGATGCTGTTGCAGCGACCACATTCATGGATACGGAATATACGCCGGTCATTAGTCCACTGTTGCGGGGAAATTCCTCTTTGATCAAACTGGGCAGCAAAACATTACATACAGCAATAGCCAGTCCCAGCATCGCAGTCCCGACAAATAATGAGGTCACTCCCAGCGTCGAGCGCACCACAATACCTGTGGTCAACAGCAGCAAGGCTGCAAAAATAATAAGGGAAGACCCGAAGCGGCGCGACAGTTTGGCTACAAAAGGCGACAACAGTGCAAAAGCAAGCAGCGGTAATGTCGTTAACAGACCACTTAGTGTATTCGAAATATGCAAAGAATCCTTAATCAAACCGATAAGAGGTCCTACCGAAGTAATCGAGGCGCGCAGATTGGCACCCACCAGGATGATCCCTGCGGCAAGCACCCAAGGACCTGCATGCCACAAAGATTTGTATACCAAAGCTCGTTGGTGTTGCTGTGAACTCATCTCTCCATTCTCCAATCCATTCTGTATTATGCTCAAAGGCTCCAACCAAGTGTAACGGCTGGAGCCTAGGCAATTTTTATCTCATTAAATTATAAAGGCATTCGTGTCATATGCATAGGACGGATCGACACAGCGTCCTCAATCTCAAGTTCAGCTTATCGCTTCATTAAACAAATAAAAGCTGCCTGAAAGGATGATTTCCTTTTGAGGCAGCTTTCAGTTCATCACTTCGATGTGAGTAGCGCTGCTTAACGTACCAGCCAGCCGCCATCCACCGCCAAGATATGACCGTTCATGTAGTTCGAACCCTGACTGGCAAGGAAAACAACAACCCCCATCAGATCAGACGGATCACCCCAACGACCAGCAGGAATACGCGACAAGATTTCTTGATTGCGACTTTCATCCGCACGAATTGGAGCTGTGTTCGCCGTAGCAATATAACCAGGGGCAATCGCATTAATCTGAACGTTATGAACCGCCAGCTCGTTTGCAAATGCCTTGGTCAAGCCAGCCACTGCGTGCTTACTTGCTGTATACGGCGGAACGAACTTGCCGCCTTGGAAAGCAAGCATAGAAGCGACATTGATAATCTTTCCGCTTTTTTGCTCTACCATTATCTTCGCCACTTCCTGGCTCAAATGGTATACAGCATTCAGATTGATTTCCATAACAGCGTCCCAATCTTCATCTTTATACTCCAGCAAAGGAGCGCGGCGGATCGTACCCGCATTATTAACAAGGATATCAATTTTGCCAAATTCCTTGACGCACTCTTCTACAAGTTTTTTAATGGATGCTTTTTCAGTCAGGTCAGCCTGGTAAAAGGCAAACTTTACACCCGTTGGCTCCAGCAGAAGTCTTGTTTCTTCATAATCATCATTGTTAGCTACAATGAACAGGTTTGCGCCTGCTTTGGCCAAAGCTACGGAATATCCTTGACCTAATCCACTGTTGCCTCCTGTTACAATCGCCGTTTTACCTTTAAGACTGAAAAAATCCAATGAAAAATTGTCCAGACCCATGCCTACGCCTCCATCACAAATTAGTATAAAAACCTATATTTCCTGAAGCCTACAACGCTGCACGTACTTCTTTATATTTAGCTACATAACGCGCTGCATTTTCTGTGATCAAGTCGTAGCGACCTTCCTTGGCTGGAGCCGTCAAATTGCCTCCAATTCCCACAGCCACACATCCGTTACGCAGCCAGGTTTCCATATTATCCAGATCAACGCCACCCGTTGGCATAATCTGTACGTGAGGCATTGGCCCTCTGACGGCCTTAACAAAGTCCGCCCCCATCGTATTGCCCGGGAACAACTTCACGACATCGCTGCCCAATTTCATGGCTTCCTTGATCTCATTCAGCGTCATACAGCCAGGCATATAAGGAATCGCGTACAAATTGCATAGCTTCGCTGTTTCTTCTTCAAAAGAAGGACTCACAACAAATTCTGCTCCGGCCAGAATAGCAATTCTCGCCGTCAGTGACTCCAGTACAGTTCCTGCACCAATAACGGCCCGATCCTTAAATTCGTCTCTCAATCTTCGAATGACCTGATCCGCATCCGGCGTGGTAAACGTAAGCTCAATATTATCCAAGCCGCCTTCAATACAGGCTTTGGACATTTGATACGCTTCCTCCGCTGTGTTTCCCCGAATGACTGCAACAACCCCAACCGAAGTGATATGTTCCAAAACTTTCTTTTTCGTCATGTTCCTGATCCTTTCCACGAATGGGATGACCATGGTTCCTCAGCCGCTTGCAGGTCTACGTTCCAATGCAATGACCGGATTAACGCAGCTCGCTCATGGCTACCTGATCCATGTCCTTGTATGTTTTATTTTCACCGGCCATGCCCCAAATGAAGGTATAGCTACCCGTAGCCGCACCGCAGTGGATAGACCAAGGTGGAGAAATAACGGCTTCATCATTTTTCATGACCAGATGGCGCGTTTCGTTCGGCTCACCCATCAGGTGGAACATTCTGGCGTTCTCATCCAGCTCAAAGTAGAAATACACTTCCATGCGACGGTCATGAACATGTGTTGGCATAGAGTTCCACACACTGCCGTTCTCTAATGTGGTCATACCCATAACCAGCTGGCAGCTTTGAATGCCTTCATCATGGATAAAGCGACGTAACGTGCGGTTATTGGCGGTTTCCTGCGAACCCAAACTTTCAGACGGAACATCGGCAAAAGACTGCTTCGTCGTCGGATACGTGGTATGAGCCAAGGCTGAAACGATATAAAACTTCGCAGGTTTTTCGCTGGAATCGCTTTCAAAGATCAACTCCTTGGCACCTTTACCTACGTAAAGACAGTCTTTTGTGGCCAGCTCGTAAGTTTCACCATCCACCTTGACCGTACCACTGCCGCCGACATTAAAAACACCCAGTTCACGGCGCTCCAAGAAAGTTTCCGCTTTGATTTGATCGTTACCTTCCAGTGCAACAGATTTATTCACGGGGTGAATGCCCCCGATAATGACACGATCTTCATGCGTATAGACCAGCTTTACTTCCTCAGGTACAAAAAGCTCCTGAATCAGATAGTGCTGACGCAACTCTTCAGTTGTAAAATGCTTGGCATGTTCGGGATGAGTTGAATAACGCATTTCCATAAAAACATTCCTCCTGTTTAGATAAACTTTTTTATCAACGGAATTGTTATAAAAGCGGTTTCTAACTCTACTTCTTAGCTAGAATTGTAATAATTATCTAAGAGGGTGTCAACCCAAAACTTCATCATTCCTAGAAAAATCCTTAATATTCGCGAATTTTTACATACTTTTTACCTTTTGATAAACAAGAACATATTTTTTTATCTATTTTAACCAAAAAGTTTTTAGCAAATATATCAACTTACTCATTGTGAAAAACCGATTTATGTGATAATTTCATTTTATTCAAGTGGTGCATACGCTTACAGATTTAGTTTACTAAACATAAGGAGGAATTCAAATGACCGCAACATTGGATGCTGTTACCTTCGGAGAACCCATGGCCATGTTTTACGCCAATGAAGCAGGCTCTCTGGATGAGGTGCGTTCATTCACCAAAGCGCTGGCCGGAGCAGAGACGAATGTTTCGGCCGGTTTGTCGCGTTTGGGACTACGAGCCGGACTCGTGACCAAACTTGGCGAGGATACGTTCGGCAAGTTCATTGCCGATGCACTGCGTCAAGAGAAGATTGACACCCAAAATGTCATGTTTACCAAAGACCACTCTACCGGGATGCTGATTAAATCCAAAGTTACCAGCGGCGACCCTGAGGTCGAATATTTCCGCAGGCATTCCGCCGCTTCCACACTGAGCATTGCTGATTTTAACGAAGCTTACTTTGCCGGGGCTCGCCACCTGCACTTTACAGGTATTTCTGTCGCACTTTCCCCTGAATGCCGCGACTTCGCCCGACATGCAAAGCAGTTTATGAAAAAGGCAGGCAAAACAGTATCCTTCGATCCCAACCTCAGACCCAAGTTATGGCCTGACACACAAACCATGGTGGAGGCGATTAACGAAGCATCCGAGGGTTGCGACTGGCTGCTGCCAGGCATTCATGAAGGTAAAATACTAACAGGCTATACTTCGCCTGAAGATATCGCTTCGTTCTACCTCGATCGCGGCACCTCGCTGGTGATCATCAAGCTGGGAACCGAAGGCGCCTATTACAAATCCGCAGATGCAGAGGGATATGTCAAGCGTTTCCGCGTAGATCATGTCGTGGATACTGTCGGCGCAGGTGACGGCTTTGCCGCAGGTGTTATCAGCGCACTACTGGAAGGATTACCCCTGGCTGAAGCAGTCAAGCGCGGTAATGCACTTGGTGCGCTGGCTGTCATGTCAGCCGGAGACATGGACGGCTATCCGACGCGAGCCGAATTGGAATCTTTTTTGCTCAGCGCCAGCACCAATTAGTTTGGGTTCATTCCCCGCATAACCTTCACCGCTATGAGCGCAAGCTCAACAAGGCCGAATCCTAAGTCAGCCTTAACTTCCAATAGCCCGTATTCGCATTTGTACGATCTGAGCAGCATACGCATACTTAGGTCGTACAAAGGAATACGGGCTATTTTTATATATATGACATATACTCGTCTACAGCGTTTTGACGGATTCTCCCCGATGGATATCCGGCACAAATCGATAAATAATCGGGACCGATTCGCCGCCTTCCTCAATGCTGGACAGCAGCGTTTTTGCCGCCTGCTTCCCCATATCCGCAATCGGTTGTGTAATGGTCGTAATGGGCGGATTGTAAATATGGGCAAACTCCGCATCGTCAATCCCGATAATGGACAATTCTGCCGGAATACGTATACGGCGGGCATTCACATACTTCAACACCTCAGCCAACACGATATCATTCCCGGCCAACAGTGCAGTCGGCGGCTCCGGCAGTTGGAACAGTTCCTTCAATGTCTGCTGGATTTCTTCTCTTGGTACACTGTGCATATATTCTTCACGAAATGACAAGCCATGCTCCTCAAGCGCCTTCTTATATCCGCTGAGCCGCTCCACTCGTGGAGTAATCCGATTCAAGCCAAGGGGCAAAGTAATCAACGCAATTCGTTCATGCTTGTGAGCCACAAGTTCCTGAATCGCCAGCTTAATCGCCATTTCGTTATCCAGCAGCAGGCTGCGTGTATTGACACCGTCCACCAGGCGGTCCAAAAACACCAATGGATATTTTCCCCGAATGAGTTGGTTGTAAATGTCTGCATGCTTTCCTGTCGGGAAGATGATTAAGCCGTCCACTTGACGGGCCTTGAGCATCTCAATATACTGGCTTTCCTTGTCAGGGTTTTCATCGGCGTTGCAAATGATCACCTGAATGCCAAAGCGCTGCAATTCCTCCTCAATCGCACGGATAGACTGAATCGACAGCGTATAATCAATGTTGGCCACAATGACTCCCACCATAAACGTCCGGTTTTGCTTCAAGCTGCGGGCCAGCCCGTTAGGCTGATAGTTCAGCTCTTGAATAACCTCGGCGATCCGGTCCTTGGTTTGGTCGCTCATATATTTATATCGTTTGTTCAGAAATTGCGAGACCGTGCTTTTAGACACTCCCGCCTTCTGGGCAACATCTTCAATCGTTGGCTTCTTCATCGGTACACTCCTTGTCTTTCATGTACTGCGTTAGTGCAACAAAAGTATATCTTTCTTTTAGTAAATTTACCATACTTCTATTTATGAATGCCATTATGATATATTCTGAGCTTAAAACTTACCTGTGGTGCCACTTCGCCAACTCCATTTTCATATACAATTTTTGGCTCACTGCTATTTCCCCTCTATGCAGGAAAAAGAGGTAGTTCAAGATGTTCTCTTGAACTACCTCCACGTATACAACTCTATCAAAAAGCTAGGTTCCAGTTAACCCGAATGACTACTTGGATTAGTGTGCCGGAACAGGCGTTGCAGGTTGATCCGGTGTATCGTGCTCGACCAGCGAATGCTTTTCCCATAACCGGCTTCTCCAGCGGGCATACATGATGACAGCACGAGTCCATTCATCAGCAGCAATCGCCAGCCACACACCAGCGAGTCCCATATCCAGCTTGAACACCAGCAGATAACCCAGCGGCAAGCTCATGCAGACCATGGAGATCAGGCCCATAAAGACTGGGAACTTGGCATCTCCAGCAGCACGCAACGAGTTGATAATGACGATATTCGTCGTCCGTCCAGTTTCTAGCAGAATGCTAAGTAAAATAACCTGCGCACCCAAACGAATAATTTCAGGGTTTTCCGTAAACAAACCGAGTAAGGGTACACGGAAAAAGATAACCACTGCATCAATGATCACAGTCACGAGCAGCGCCCATTTCACACTGCTCAATACACGTTTATAAGCCGTATCCTTCTCCCTGGCTCCCACGAGCCTCCCCACTACAATAGCCGTTCCCATACCAACTGCCATACTGAACAAATAAATATAGCTCGAAATATTATTGGCATATTGACGTGTCGCCATCGCTTCAGCGCCCAGGTAAGTCACATACAGTGTAAATATGAGCTGACACGACTGATACATGATGGACTCCAGCGCGGATGGTACACCAATACGCAATATTTTTGTGATGAATTTTCTGGATAAATGGACGTAATATTTCCACTCGACACGGACCTCAGTTACCCGGTACATCAGCCAGAAGAAGATCAAGAGACAAATAAAGCGGCTACCTACTGTAGAAATAGCAGCACCTTCTACACCGAGTGCAGGCATTCCCCAATGCCCCAAAATCAAAACATAGTTGCCGACCACGTGGATCACGTTCATAAAAACCGATACATACATCGTTTCTTTGGTAAAACCATGCGTACGAATGGTCGCCGCCAGCGAGTTAATCAATGCCTGAAGGAAAATGGCCCCCCCGACAATACTCATATAGGATTCTGCGTAAGTCAGAATATCCCCCTGGACATTTAGCCATTGCAACATATGAGTACCAAACACAAGAAAAATCACGCTTAGCAAAAGACCTACCATTAAATTCAGAGTAATGGCCGTACCCGTCACCTGAGCCGCTTCGACAAGTTTCTTAGAACCGATATATTGAGCTACGACGATAGCAGCGCCGTTGCCGATAACCTCCAGTACAAGGATAGCGATTGAAATAATTTGATTGGACGCGCCCACACCCGACACTGCATTATCAGATACAGAACTGAGCATGAATGTATCGACGCTTCCCATTAGCATAAACAGGAACAATTCAAGGAAAATAGGCCATGTCAAACGGAACAAATTCAGTTCCTTGGCTTCGGACAATACCGAACCATTTTTTAGTGCTCTGGTTGTCATTCATTCACCTTTCTTCATAGAATATTTAATGATCAAAGGGTATGTTAGCACAGTCATTCTGGAAAATACATCCCGTTTACGTAAAATGATTTGAAAAATACGTAAGAATTCATTTATCACCTTCTTTATATTTGATTATCGAACTTTATTGAAACAAGCTGTTGCAAGAATATAGCCATAATCCGGTCCGCTCGATGTCTTGATGAGCTAAAGGGTATAATAGATTAAGAGCTTGTGAGCATTGCCGCTGACAGGACGTGCAGATTGTTGTATGCTTCCCAAGCATAATTTGTAATTTAGAAATGGATTATATAGGTCATTCATAGACTTAAACGGTAATAAAGGAGGCTTTTACAGATGACTCAATCATTTCAAGCCCTTGTCGTCGATCAGACGCAGGACGGAGAGGTTCAAGCAGAAGTACGTTCTTTGGAAACTGACAGTTTACCTGCTGGAGAAGTATTGATTCGTGTCGCTTATTCCAGCATCAATTATAAAGACGGGCTTGCCGCCCGCAAGGATGGCAATATTGTCAAATCCTATCCGTTCGTACCCGGCATAGATTGTTCGGGAACCGTCGTTTCTTCCGAGGATAGCCGTTTTAGCGAAGGACAAGCGGTACTCGTTACCGGGTACGGGCTGGGTGTGTCTCAATTCGGAGGATTCAACCAATATGCGCGCGTGCCTGCGGACTGGGTGGTTCCACTTCCCGACGGACTCACGCTGAGAGAGGCGATGATTTTTGGGACAGCCGGATTCACCGCAGCCCTGTCGTTATATCGGCTGGAGCAAAACGACGTTGCGCCGGAGAAGGGTAAGGTGCTCGTCACCGGTGCGACGGGTGGCGTAGGCGGTGCAGCCATTGCCTTGCTGCACAAGAGGGGCTACCATGTCGTAGCCAGCAGTGGCAAAGTCGAATCCCATGATTACCTCAAGGCGCTCGGAGCAGCCGATGTTATTTCGCGTGAGGAGGTTTACGACGGTGCCGAGAGCATTCGACCGCTAGCCAAGCAGCTTTGGCAAGCGGCTGTAGACCCTGTAGGCGGAAAGCCGCTCGCTTCGCTGCTCAGCCAGATCGCCTACAACGGCTCTGTTGCCGTGAGCGGCCTGACGGCAGGCACCAAGCTGCCTACGACGGTGCTGCCGTTTATTTTGCGCGGCGTAAATCTACTGGGCATAGACTCTGTCTTCTGCCCCTATGACACCCGCGTAGCGATCTGGAAGCACCTCGGCAGTGACTGGAAGCCGAAACAGCTAGAACAGCTCGTTGAGCGCGAAATTGGCTTGGGTGACCTGCCAAGCGCGCTTGAAGACATCCTGGCAGCCCGCTCACAGGGTAGAACGATTGTACGGCTGGCTGATTAAGCGGAAGGTTGTCCATAAGCTATTCGTTGACGGGTTTTTACGCGAAGGTGTGTTCATCCCGTAGGGTCTAGCAATGAAACATATAAGAAGCCTGTAAATCTGCAGTTTTGAGATTTACAGGCTTCTTTTTTTGTGTGGTACATTGGAGAAAAAGTGGGCACATCGAAGCGGACGATTTATTTTCATAACCAAATGAACCTTTTGTGAACTCCAATTGTTATATAGATAAACTGCACGAGAAAGGAGAGCCATCATTGCAAAGTAATCGAGAGTTGTTTGATCTGTATCAACGGGATGTGTACCGAACCTGCTACTACATGGTCCATAACGCCTCAGATGCTGAGGATTTAACGCAGGAAGTGTTTATTACCTTGTTTCGCAGCAATCGTGAGCACATCGAGCAACTAAAAGCCTGGATTATGAAAGTTACGGTCAATCATTGTCTGAACCATCTTAAACGCCGAAAAAGCCTACATTTGAAAGTATCGGCCAATCCCCATCTTTTTACCGGAACAGAAAACAAGCCTGTGGACAGGCAGGTGGAGGAACGCGAGTCGGCTGAGGAATGGGCTGTTTATATGAATCGCCTACCAGCCAAAATCCGCGCTGTGCTGACACTTCGCTATATGCATGATTTCACGCTGGCGGAAATATCCAAACTGCTGGAAATTCCGCTGGGAACCGTCAAATCCAGGACACACAAAGGGCTAAAGTTAATGGAACAAATACTGCGGGAGGCTGGCGCACAGATTCCCGAGCTGGAAGGAGAGAACTATGAACAACGTAGAAAAGGCATTGAAGCGTAAGCTAAATGAAGATTCGGAAATAGCCTATCCTAACTTCAATGAAATGTGGAACCGGATGGAACAGGCAGGATATACTGCCCCTACGCCAACCGATGCTTCCGATTCATTCACTCCACACCGACATAGTAATTGGCGCAAAATAGCCATCGCTGCTTCCCTGAGCGCACTTCTCGTTGCCGTTCCCGTCTATGCCGCCATCCATTATAACTGGGGCAATCTGCTGCACGGAAGAAGCGGCATTCAGACGGCACTAAATCAAGACCTTGGACAGCCGCTGGAGCAATCTGTCACCAGAGACGGGATAAAGCTGACGTTGCATACCGCTATTGTCGATGAGAATCGGACTGTGATTCTGTACAGCTTGGAGGTCGGAAAACGTACAGACAACGAGTTTTGGAATGTCAAAGGCGTATCACTTAAAAATGCTGCGGGGAAAAGCAGCGAAGGGGAGTATAGCTTCCAGCAATGGGACGAGAAAAATCAACGCTATAACGGTTACTTTGAAAGTGATTGGACACCGCAGCAAGAAACAGAGAACGTGCGGCTGACCGTAGATCATATAGAGCTCACCAGCGTTCAGGAACTGGATTTGCCGCTCGATATCAAATCACCTCAGACGCAGACTTTCAAACTGGATCGTAACGGCTTACAAGATATGAAGGTACAAGTATTTGAACAAGGTAAGGACAAGCTGATGCTGTCCTCAGCAATTACCTTCGATTCGTCCATACCAAAGGAATGGGACAATCCACAAATTATTGCCTACAAAGATGGGAAGCCTGTGAATCCTCAATCTGGAGGGGCATTTGGTACACCCGGTGAGAACGGAGAATACACAGCCCAGCAGTATTTTACTAAAGAGGATATACCAGAAGGGCAAACTACTTTTAAACTGCAATATGCACAAACCGAGAAAAGTATACATGAGCCCCTAAATTTTGACCTGCAGTTAAGCAAGAAGAAAATGGAGAGCGGTACAATAAAAAGCGTGCTGAATACCCCATTAGAGAACGGCAATCCGAATTTTATGCTGGAACAAATGATTGTCACACCGACACAAATCCGTGTCACGATCAGAAGCAAGGAGAAATTCGCCATGTTACCTTATCAAAAATATTTTCTTTCTGTGAACGGTACAACGTTAGAGGGTAGCCGTTGGTCTTTACCTGATCAGGAACACGATCTGAACACGATCCGTTTTGAGCGACCGGCCAATCTTGTGATTACCAAGGACACTCCCATTACTTTTACAGGCAAATACAAGGTTACGACCCATTCGGATGACAAAACGCCACAGCGTTTAGCTGATATTTCTGAGCAAAAACAGACGCTAACGACGCAAATCGGTGGCTATCCTGTGAAGTGGACCTACTACAAGCAAGGCTCGGACTTGTTCGTAGAAACCGAAAGTGAGGACACTCACTTTGGGGGGATTAACCAGACGCATATTGGCCTGGGGAAAGAAAGGATTATTGGCAAGCCGATCACGGCCAACTTCGCCGGAGATGGCAATAATAAGGCAGTGGATGTCT
This sequence comes from Paenibacillus sp. T2-29, assembly GCF_052921365.1. Taxonomy (NCBI): domain Bacteria; kingdom Bacillati; phylum Bacillota; class Bacilli; order Caryophanales; family Paenibacillaceae; genus Paenibacillus; species Paenibacillus sp. T2-29. The sequence continues at coordinate 175,998 of NZ_JBREVE010000004.1, forward strand.
ACAAGAACTTCAAGGGAAAGGAAGCTTCTATTTATATGTTCTACTATACAACAGACGACCCGGAAGCAGAGACGACCGTACCCTTGCAGCCACTGACAAGCAACAGCAAAGTATCTAAATAACAATGCTATAAAAGGAGGGTTCTCTATACCTGTGTGATTCACAGTATAGGAACCCCCTTTTTTATTTGTCTAACAAGGCACAGTCTGCGTGAAGCTGTTGTAGCTCCGCTTTACTTCACAGAACCTTGCGTAACACCATTGATAATCCATTTTTGTGCAATCAGGTAGACAATAATCATCGGCAGTAAGGCCATCAGGTACGAAGCAAAGGCCAGATTAAAGTCGGTATTGAACTGCCCCTGAAATACATACTGAACGAGCGGCAGTGTATATTGCTCCGCATCGCTAATAATAATGAGCGGCAGCAAAAAGTCATTATATGTGGACAGACAAGTGAGGATCCCTACCGTAGCACTAATCGGCGCCATCAGCGGAAATATAATACGCCAAAATGTCCCCCATGTCGTCGCGCCATCTACCGTAGCTGCCTCTTCCAATGCCACCGGTATGGAGCGAATATAACCGACATACACGAAGACATTAAACGCCAAGCCATATACCGTATGCAGCACGATAAGGCCCAACAGATTGGTCATATGGAGGCCCGAGGCCAGCTTCACAATCGGCAGCATGATGATCGGGAACGGAATAAACATGGCGCTCACAAAATAAAAATATAACCCCTTGAAGAAACGCCGCTGCATATTACGAGCAATCGCATAAGCGACCATCGAATTGGTTAGCAAAGTGAGTATGACCGTCGATGTCGTGACCATCACACTGTTCTGAAAAGCACTGAAAAAGTTGGTCATTTCCACTGCACGACTAAAATTTTCCCAATGCAGCTCGGTCGGAAAGGCAAAGGCGGAATGCGCCATCTGCTCGGGATTTTTAAGGGCAATCGTCACCGTCATATAGAGGGGAAACAGGATAAATATTGTCCCCAACGCTACCAGAATCAGCACAGGCCAGTTGGTACGTCTGCTTGTTTCCATCAGTTGTCCATCTCCCTTCTCTGGAGGAATCGCAGCTGTAAGATGGAAATGATCGCGATCACAATAAAGTAAATCACAGAGTTAGCCGACTGATATGCAAATTCCCCACCTCTAAAGCCCCCGGTGTATATCAGATGGGAAATCGACTGCGTGGCCCGTCCCGGCCCTCCGTTCGTCAAGGCCACGATCTGATCAAATACCATCAGGGAATTTTTCATCGCCAATACCATATTGATCGTAAAAAACGGAGCAATCAACGGAAAGGTAATGCTCCAGAATTCACGCCATTTACCTGCACCGTCCAGATTGGATGCCTCATACAGACTGGTCGGAATCGTTTGTAGCCCTGCCAGATAGAGAATCGTATTAAAGGCAATGCCCTGCCATACGGCTACGATGACCACTCCTACCCAAGCCAACTGCTCACTGCCTAAGATGTTTGTCGATAATGAACTGATGCCTAAGTTCTGTCCCCAGATCGTAAACACGTTCGAGAACAGGTAATTGAATATGTAACCTACGATCAACACGCTTAAAATATTAGGTAAGAAATAAATCCCGCGAAAGAAATTACGAAAACGTATTTTAGCGTTCAGCCCCATGGCAACCAGCAAGCTGAGAATATTAATCGCAATGGTAACCACAATCGCAAATTTGAAAGTAAACCAGTAAGCATTGCCCACATTGTCGTCCTGAAACAAATTAATATAGTTCTTAAACCCGACAAAGTGATACTGATGGCCGAATCCGTTCCAATTGGTGAGCGAGTAATAAAATCCCTGCAAGGCAGGTAAGGTCAAAAATATAAAAAACAATAGCACCGCCGGCACCGTCATCCAGTAAAAAGTCGTTAGTCGCTTATTCATGTCTCGTCCTCCTCCCCTATCGGCGGTTAGCTACCTTATTCCACTCCCGGTCGAGCTTGGCTAGATAGGCATCGATGTCTCCGTTTTGCAGGAACGCCTGTACAATTGAATTCAATTGGACCGCTTTGGGAATATAATGATCGGCAAAATCAATGACACGGCCTGATTTAAAATACGGCAGCAGCTCTGCCACACTCGGGTCATCCTGCGTGACTCCCTTCACCGCTGAAAACAACGTTTGTTCCGTAATGTATTGCTTGCTGTTCTCCGGTTTTAATAAGAAGGCAATGAACTCCTCCGCCTCCTTTTTATGCGGCGTGCTTTCCGAAACAGCTAAAAGCGTATCTATACCAGACACCAGCTTGACCGCCTTTGCGTCATTCCCTGTGGGTAACGGGAAAAATCCGAGTTCCACTTTCGGGTTAGCTTTGCGAATTTCAGATATAGCCCACGAGCCCTGAATGTACATCAGTCCCTGCCCGTTAGCGAAAGCACGATTACCGTCAGCATAGTTTTTGCCAAAATTATCACTATGTCCGTATTTCAGTAGCTCCAGCTGCTTTTCCGCAACCTCGCGGTACTTGTCCTGAAAGGTGACCTGATTCTCACGCCGTTGCAGGAAAAAATCAATGCCCACCAAATTCGGACCCAGTGCATTAAAAGGAAGGTTCGTTTGCCAATCATCTTTATATGTAAAATAAAATGGGATTTTACCAGCAGCCTTGATCTTTTGCGCCGTTGCAATCAGTTCATCCCACGTTTTGGGCACCTGTAATCCCATTTCCTTAAAAAGTGTCTTGTTATACATCACACCATTCGCATTCGCAGCATAAGGAATTCCATACACAGGATCGACCCCAGTCACATCCTTAAGCATTTTGAGGTAAATCGGGTCCACCGTACGTGGCAATTCTGAATTTGCGAGATCCGTAAAAATACCGCTCTGCGCCAAAATGGAGTAGGTATCTGTGGCCCCAAGCCCCACAATATCAGGCACATCGTTTTTGACAACCCGGGTCAATAACACCGTTTCTGCCTCTGGCGGATTGACCTGTGTCACTTCAATACCGGGATGTTCCTGATTGAATTGAGCGATCAGCTTATCGAACGAACCCTTGGCCTCCGGCTTGTTTTGGAAAAACTCAATTTGCACCTTGCCTGAATTGTCACTCCTATTGCATGCGCTTACAATGATCACTAGCAGCAAGATCGCCGCTAGTGTAGACAGTCTTTTGACCCCATTCCACATGCTCATACCTCCTTTTCCCCTATGTCAATCTATGCGGGACTAGACAATTAATACCCGTCCCTTGCAGAAAAGAAACGATACACCGGATGCAATTACCGCCACGAAGTCCAACACCGTTCGTATAAAAAAAGATCCAGCTAACCTTCAAACGGTCGCTTGGATCTTTTTTATTTGTATAGTGTCAACTGCAAAATCTATGTTAAAAAATTCGTTTTTGCCACCGTACACAACTAATAATAATGCACACCACCAACATTCCCCCTGTACACACCCAAAATTCAAATGAATTTTGGACCCTTAGAGCAAGTAATATTTCCCGAAACGGGTCCATTAACATAATGAGCGGTCTAGACAATTTAAAGAGAAATGCAGATAAAACCAGAATTGATAAATAAGCAAACAGGGGTCGAGATATAAATAAGCATACGGCACTGCTCAACATGAGCTTCACCAAACAAACGATAAACAGGATGAGATAAAATGCGAGTATGTAGGTTATGGCATCAGATGAGGTAGAAGGTGTTGATGCACCATATTTTAAGAAAGTAGAGCTATGCGGGAAAAGAAACCATCCTGCAATCACGCTTATAAACAAACCTGTCCCAACGAAAATGACCGTCGTGACCGATAGTGCGAGCATCTTGGCCAGCCAAAACTGCAAACGACGGTACGGACGCAACATGTAGAGCCTATACGCCCCTGAATAAAGATCACCACTCAACTGATCCACATACAGGATAGGCAACATCGCCAAAGTTAGAAATAAAGCAACCTCACTCATCATCAGCCATGGCAGGTTTAAATTGTTGACGAGCATGGTTCCTTCACCAAAACGGAAGATCTTTGTTCCCGTCATTTTATAACTCCATATAATCGCTACAATTATTAATATATAGGCTACGTACAACGAATAAGTGGACTTCCGCTTCCAAATTCGTTCCATTTCACTGTGCCAAATTCCCAGCATCAAGCAATCCCCCTAACACAAATAATCATCGGCTACAAAGCGGCGATATGCCCCCCATGTAAACAAGACAAGATATACACTTACAACGGTAATGATGGCCCCGTTCACAGATAAACTTCCGATTAAAGAATTATTCAATCCCGTATGCTGCAGATATGGAATAATCATAAATGTGACCACATCATATAGGTATGGAACATGAGAAACAAAGGATGCCAATTTTAGATACAGCGGATCAAATAACAGAGAAGCCAAATTGTATACCATGCAAATACCAATAGCATATGTAACACTCTTGCTATACATAGCAAAAAAGCAATACAAGGAACTTATAGCTAATAGAGAAGCAAATGCCCAGCCATAGTATTCAAGGATGCGCAGCAATCGAACTCCAGACAGACCTATATCACTTAAATCATATGAAAATTTCCATACTTCAGCGATCACCTGTGAGGATAAGGCATATATAATGAGAAGAAGTAAGATAGAAACATTCAAAACCAGCAGCTTGCTCCAAAAAATCTGACCACGGGTAAATCGACGCATGAATAATAGCCGTAGCCGTCCACTTTGAAATTCCTCAGTAAACACAGCAGCAGCTAAAGCAGCCACAGCACTGTTGCAAAATAAATATAAATTCTCCTGCAGACTGGTGACGATAAAATTCTGGTGTAGCACCTCTATTGGAACATTCCGAGTACGCAAATAATATAATCCTGTCGAATAGGCTAGCACAGGTGTGCACAAAACCATAAGCCAGAACCACTTTCGCTTCCACAATCGTTCGAATTCACTGTGTATCAATCGCTTCATAATCCCATTAACCCCATAAAGGCATCCTCCAGACGTTGGCCTTCCTTTATCAGCTGATCAGTAGCCCCCTGCCAAACTAGCCTGCCCTCTTTAATTACGATAAGTTCATCGCACATCTGTTGCAATTCGTCCAGCAGATGACTGGAGATAAAAAAGGCATAATTGGCCGAGTTACGCAAACCAAGCACAATATCACGCAGTTCTCTCATCCCCATGGGATCAAGACCATTAGACGGTTCATCCAACAACAAAAGCTCCGGAGTACCCAGCATGGACTGTGCAATACCTAGTCTTTGCTTCATTCCAAGCGAATAGGTTTTTACCTTGTCGTCGCCCCGCGTTTCTAATCTCACCTTTGTAAGCAACTCTTCGATATGTGCCTCCCGATCTGAGGATGCAATTTCAGAGTGCAGCCGTGATAAATTACGTAAAACCTGCCTGCCTGTCATATAATCAAAAAAGACCGGAGATTCAATAATGGCCCCCACCTTGGACAGCGCTTTTTCCCGGTCCGTATGTACATTATATGAAGCTATCTGTACAGAGCCGCTGGTTGGCTTCATTAATCCAGTCATAATACGCATCATTGTTGTTTTGCCCGCTCCATTGGGTCCGATGAATCCATAAATCTTCCCTTTCTGAAGCTTGAATGAAATATTATTTAATAAATTTCTTTTCCCCATTTTTTTTGTTACCTGATTGACCTCCAGCAAGAAGTCCGACATATCGTTCCCTCCATCGTATAATTGATAGGCATGATATTAATATGGATAAGCCCATTTAATATTGGTTAACATCGCGTGCACAAATTAGAAAGTATCATATGTTGCGAAATGTAAACGAATTACTTTATATGTAAAATAAAAATATAAAAAATCATTAATACCAATTTATTTTAATATATGGTTATTCTTTTTCCAATCTCTCATTCTCTTTACCATACAAAAATACCCCTCAGTAGGCGTACTACCTCAGGGCTATCCTTTATAAAATATACGTTTGCCTATCTTCAGCAACCAGCCTATCACTTACTCTAGTTCAATCCACTCGCCGAGCAACGTGTCCAGCTCCGCTTGCAGCTGCTCGCGGGCATTCCACAGCTCCGCCATGCGCGCCGTGTCACTACCAGTACCGAGCAGCTCCAGCTCGGCATCTGTCGCCGCCAATTCTGCTTCCTTGGCGGCAATCGCCCGCTCCAAGCGCTCGCGGGACGCAGCGGGCGAGCGGGATGGCTTCGCTGCCTTCGCTCCGCGTGCCCCACCCCGGGCATCGGGCGCCCCCATGCGACCTGCCGACCCGGAGCGAGCACGGCTCGCATCGGCTCCGGTGGTCGCTCCTGTCCGCGAAGCCGTTCCCGCATCATTGCTTGCTGCGCCAGCAGGCGTAGCTAGGCCCGAGCCTGAGCCGCCACCAGATGCGGTTCTACTTGCAGATGCCGATCGTCCCCCTGCATCCGCCTCATGTTGCAAGCGAGCGTTTTCCAGCTCCCGCTTCTTCGCGCGGTATTCATCGAAGCCGCCCAGATAAAAGGACAGCTTCCCGTTCTCCAGCTCCCACACGCGCCCAGCCAGCTTGTTCACAAAGTAGCGGTCATGGGAAATTGCCAGCACCGTTCCCGTGTAGGTGTCCAGCGCTTCCTCCAAGGCCTCGCGAGAGTCGATGTCCAAATGGTTCGTCGGCTCATCCAGCACCAGCAAATTCGGCTTTTTCATGACCAGCAGCGCCAGCCTTAAGCGGGACCACTCTCCACCGGACAGCATGCTCACAGGCTTAAACACATCGGCGCCGTAAAATAAATACTTCGCCAGCTGCCCGCGCGCCTCGCCTTCTTCCAGTCCTGCTTCCTCCTTGAAATAAGCAAGCACCGTTGCCCGGCTATCCCGTTCTCTCTCTTGTTGCGCCAAATATCCGTACTCGACGCGCGCGCCCCATTGGACCGTGCCTGTATCTGCGCTTTCCTGACCAAGCAACAGCTTGAGCAGCGTCGTTTTACCTGCGCCGTTATCGCCTAACAAAGCTACCTTTTCACCGAATTCTAGGCTCCCTGTAGCCCCGTTTAATATCTGACGTTCTCCATAGGCTTTGGCGATTTCTTCAAACTGAAGCACCCGGCGACCGGAACGATCCTCCAGTTTTAAGTTAAACTCTGCTCCCTGCGGGTCCAGTACAGGCCGCTTCACCAGTTCCATGCGCTCCAGCGCCTTGCGGATTGAGGCTGCCTTTTTGAAGAACTTTTCGTTGTCGCCATTGCGCCCCCACTCTTCCAAACGCCGAATGGCTTCCTTCATCTTTTTGATTCGCTTTTGCTGTTCCTTATAATCCTCAAATTGCAGCAGCAAACGTTCTTCCTTTTCCTTAACGTAGCCGCTGTAATTCGTATAGTACGTAAAGGCCTCGCCATCCTCCAGTTCGATCATCTTGCCAGCAACTCGATCCAGAAAATAGCGGTCATGGGATACAACCACACAGGCCCCGGTGTAGCTCTGCAAAAATTGCTCTAGCCATTCCAGCCCTTTCAAATCCAGATGGTTGGTTGGCTCATCCAGCAGCAACAAATCTGGCCGTCCAATGAGCTGTGATGCCAGCGCTATTTTGGTTTTCTCTCCGCCCGAGAGTGAACCGAAGTTGCGCGTATACATAGCTTTCGGAATACGCAGCCCATCCGCTACCTGATCTATATTGGCATCCATTTCATAGCCGCCGTTACGCTCAAACCGCTCTTGGAGAGAAGCATACATTTGCAGTAGCTTTTCCAACATCCCCGGGTTCGCTGCCACAATCGGATCTGACATTTCCCGTTCGAGCGTGCTCATCTGATTACGGCAATCCTTCAGCTCACGATAGGCGTAAGCCAGCGTTTCGTATACGGTGAAGTTTTCAAACTCCGCCGGGATTTGCGGCAAGTAGCCGATTTTCGTATCTTTGGCAATGACAAGCTGCCCTTCATCCGGGCGGGACAAGCGTGCAATCAGGCGTAAAAGGGTGGTTTTACCGCTTCCGTTGCGGCCGATGAGCCCCACCTTTTCTCCCTTATGGATATCAAACGTTGCTCCATCTAAAACCAGATTGGCAGCGTGGTATTTTTTCAATTGTTGACCATTTACAATATACATGTTCAGGCTCTCCTTTATTTAGGAAGACCCTTACCCAGGTAACACAAAAAGAGCCGCAGGAGCAAGCCCGCGACTCTTCGGAAGATACTGCAATCCGTTCGAGTTAAGGTAGGCGTCTTCTCGCGATGTTTACAACCGTATGATTAAAATTGGACAGACTTCTCCCGTTGTATGGAAAAGCATGAACAATGCCAGCCATAGCAATCGGCAGCTGGCTAATACGGTTGTTCAGCATCTCGTGATTCACCTACCTCACCCCCTTCTTCATAATTGGAAGTAGTATAACATGTTTTTTCGAATAATAAAAGGGAGAAATATCCTACTGGGCTATAAAACGGAGTGGTGTCCTCCGACTGTCTGCGATGTTCCAGCTCTGGTAATTGAAAACACGCCGCAGACAAAAGCAACAATCACAAATGCCCCGCCCACCCAGGCGTTTGTGGCAACAGAAGTACTATTCTCAATCACTACCCCTCCCAAGGCAGAACCGAGGGCGATCCCGACCTGGAGTGCAGAGAAATTAAAGCTTTGCTGAATACTGCCTGATTCGGGTGCATTTTCAATAAGATAACTTTGCATTGGGGGCGACAAGGCCCAGCTCAGGATTCCCCAGATGATCAGAAGCGGCACAAACACATACATCGAGTGAATCGAGAACGGCAGCAGGAACATCACAGCGATAAACACACCTACCACAATGAGAATACTTTTCGCTGTGCCGAATCGGTCGGCCAAAGAACCGCCAATAAAACCTCCACTCACTGCTGCTAGCCCAAAGACGAAATAGGCCACACTCACCCACGAGGCGTTCAAGCCCATCAGGTTTTCCAAAAACGGAGTGAAATAAGCATATAACGTGTAGTGTCCCGCCAGTGTTAGCGTTGTTACCAGATGGGCGCTGATTACTTTAACATTTTTCAAGGACTTCAACTGCTCACGCATAGGCACAACATGTTCTGTTGGAATCCGTTCCATAAACAAGTTCATGATGATCATAGAAACTACGGTCAACAAGGCAATAATCAGAAATAGCACCCGCCAGCCAAACGCATTTCCAATCAGCACCCCGGCTGGGATGCCTAGCACGATAGAGGAGCTGACCCCCATGGAGATCACACCGAGAACGCGGGCCTGATAAGCTTTGGACACCACTTTAACCGCAATGGTTAGTGACAATGTCACGATCAACGACCCACTTGCAGCAGTAACGATACGAGATATAAACAACACAGCATACTTCGGACTCCAGAAAGCCAGCAGACTTCCCAGGATAAAGATAAACATCGACCACAAATACAGTCGTTTTCGTTCAATTTTGGCGGTCAACGCCAACAAAGTCGGCCCGGCAATAGCGTACACAAGCGCATAGATCATGATAAGCTGTCCTGCCGTGCTCACAGAGACATTCAAATCCTGTGCAATCTGGGGCAGCACGCCACCGATAATCAACTCCACCAGACCTACCGTAAAGGTCGCAATGGTTAAAATAACTACTTTGAAGTTCATTACATTAGCTCCTTTGCTGTCATGTAAATCCCTCGTAACACGCAAAAAATCCTGACCACAAGAAATGTACAAGACGTACACTTTTTGTAATCAGGATTTATCGGTTCCTGGTAGAGACCCTCAAACCATATTATTGAGGTTATACAAATGGGGCATTCATTTATTACGCTTCACGAAGGTTATAGCTATTACTATAAAGGAGCCTTTAGCTAAGTTCAACCCCTAGAGCCGCAAAAATTCGCTCATGGCACGATCCGACAGATAGGGTAAATACTCATGACCATATTCGTGATACACAAGCAATTCCTTGTCCGATACGATTTTATTGTACACTGCGAACTGTGTGGAAGGTGGGCAAATCACATCGGATAGCCCTGTCACGAATAGCACCCGTCCTCGAATACGGTCTGCTAAATGTTGAATGTCGATGTAGCCTAAGCGGTGAAACACTTCGCTCTCACGTACATGATTGGGATCAAACCAGCGAAAATAATAAACCAGTTCCTCATAGGCCGATGTCGTTGCATCCAGCGCCCAAGCTCTTTTATAATCCGACAGGAACGGATATACCGGGACCGCCACACGGACACGCGGCTCCAATGCAGCACAGGCAACCGTTAGTGCCCCGCCTTGGGAGCAGCCAAATGCACCGATCCGTTCAGGGTCAACCTGCTCCATAGACATTAGAATGCGCACCGTCTGTACCGTATCCAAAAATACGTTGCGGTAATACAACCGATCCGGGTCCGGGTCGTCAATCCCGCGAATAATATGGCCGCGAACCGTCGTTCCCTGAACCTGCAAATTATCCTCGGACAGTCCGCCTTGTCCTCGGCAATCCATAGCCAGCACAGTGAATCCGTGTGCCGCATAGCTCACCTTGTCGAACCAGTCGCCACTATCGCAGGAATACCCATGGAACATCGCCAAGGCTGGACCTTGTTCCGTAAGATGCTTGGGACGAGCCAGCTTCCCATGTACCCTTGCCCCGCCCACTCCAGTAAAATACAGATGGTAACACTCCACCAGCGGAGAGACAAAATCGGCAGGCTCCAGTGTATATTCCAGTGGCTGTCGTTCCAGTTCTTGCAGCGCCCGTTCCCAATACTTATCAAAATCCTGCGGCTTCGGATTACTTCCCATATAGGATTGTAGCTGCTGTAAAGACATATCCTCCGGCATGTAAATTTCCTCCTACATCCGGCCGGATTCACGGTCATCTGCGACTACTTCATCCGTTGCGATGACATACTTCATAATGTCAGATACTGTCGTGTATGCGATACCTACATACGTATCAGCGGCTCCATAATAAATTGCAATTCTTCCGGTGTCCGCATCGTGCAGTGTAGCACACGGGAACACCACATTCGGCACAAAGCCACGCTCTTCGTACCATTCCTCCGGGGTCAACACGAAGTTGGAGGAACGATATTTAACTTTGGACGGATCATCCAGATCAAGAACAGCTACGCCCATGCTGTATACCAGTCCATTGCACGTGCCTGTCACCCCGTGATAGAACATCAGCCAGCCCTCAGTCGTCTCAATCGGTGCTGGTCCACCGCCAATCTTCACCGATTGCCACCAGCCCTGACCGCCCTTGCTCATTACATGACGGTGCTTGCCCCAATACACCAAGTCAGGACTTTCACTTAGAAAAATATCACCAAACGGGGTATGACCACTGTCGCTCGGACGGGATAGCAACATAAAGTTTCCATTTAGCTTGCGAGGTAACAGCACTCCGTTGCGATTAAACGGCAAGAACGGATTTTCCAATCGCACAAAGCTTTTGAAATCCTTCGTTTGTGCGATCCCCAGCGCTGCTCCATAAAAATCTGTGCACCAGATGATATAATACGTATCTTCCACTCGAACCAGACGCGGATCGTAAGCATAATTAGGCTGATACTCATTCCCTTCCTCATCGACCAGATGCAGACGCTCTGTCTCAATATCCCAAGCCAGCCCATCGTCACTCCAGCCGAGATGCAAATGCGGACGTCCATTAATCGTTTCAGCACGAAATATTCCTACAAACCGTCCTTCATACGGAGCTACTGCACTGTTGAAAATACGGGCAATGCCGGGTACCGGATTCCGTCCAATGACCGGGTTTTCAGTATGCCTCCACACCGGAGCCTCGCTACCTTCGGGCTTATCCTGCCACGGCATTTTCGACAGGCTATCTCCTACAATTCGTACGTTACCTACATCCAAATCCACATTCAATTTACTCATACTTGACTCTCCTCTCACCTAAACACTTTATTTTTTTGATCTTTCTATTTGACTGAACCCTGTGCAAATCCGTTATAGATATACTTTTGTAATGATAAAAACGCAACCAGCGTCGGAATAATCGCAATGATGATGCCCGCGCTAATGACCTCCCATTGCGATCCGTATGGCCCTTTAAACTTAAACAGTGCCGTCGATATCACCTGAAGACTTGTTTTGGGCATATACAGGAACGGGGTGTAAAAATCATTGTAAATATTAACACCCTTGATGATGATTACCGTCACAATGGCAGGCTTCAGCAGCGGCAAAATAATGCGCCAGTAGATGGTCAGATAGGAAGCCCCATCCAACATGGCCGACTCATCCAGCGCCACTGCGATGGAATCCAGAAACTGAAGGAAAATATACACCGCAATAATATCGGTTCCCAAATACAGTAAAATAGCTGCCCAAGGTGTGTTAAACAGTTCCAGTTTGTTAATGATCTGGAATGTCGATACCTGTGTCGTCACCCCCGGAATGAGCGTGGCGAGCAAGAACGCACCCAGCATGAGACTTTTACCTTTAAATTTAAAACGGTTCAAAATATACGCGATCATGGAACCGGTCAACGTAGCCCCGATGATGGAGATCAGCAAAATAAAGGCTGTGTTCAAAAATCCGGTTAGCATATTTCCATCCACAAAGGCTTTGGCGTAGTTCGCCCAGTTCAGCCAGTTCACCGGGGGAGTCAGAGGACTGCTTGCCGCATATTCAGCCTTCGTCTTCAAAGATGCAAACAAAATCACAACAATCGGCAGTAGAGCAATGAACGCACCTAGCAATAGCGCGGCATACTTGATGCTGTTTGCCAGCAATCTTTTTAGCTTATACATGATTAGTCCTCCTCCCCCCGAATCAGCAACCGCTGAAGCAACGTAACAGCAATTACGATCAACAGCAGAACAACCGCCATCGCCGAGGCCAAACCAACCTTGCTGTATTTGAATGCCACATCAATCGTCTGAATGACGAACGTTTTACTGCCGTTGGAGCCACCGGTCATAATGTAAGGAATATCGAATGCACTGATCGCACCGCTAATTGCCAGGATCAGGTTCAGCTGCAAAATTCGCTTGATGGTCGGCAAAATTATAGAGCGGAACTGATGCCAGCGGTTGGCTCCGTCGATATCGGCTGCTTCATACAGATCACTGGATATAGAAGAAATCGCACCTAGAAACACAATAAAGTTAAAGCCCATGTATCTCCAGATCGACGTACCAGCCAGCGAAATATTAATAATCTCCGGGTTGCCCAGCCACAGCTTGACATACGAACCCAGCCCCACTGCCTGAAGCAGAGTATCGAGGGTACCATCCGGTTTAAAAAAGAATAGAAAAATAAAACCAATCGCCACCCCGTTCATCAGGGAAGGGAAGAACAAAATGCCTTTAAAGAAATTTTTAAACCAGGTTTGAAAGCTGAGAATGGTTGCAAAATAAAGGGCCAAACCCATCTGTACAAACGTGGCTACAAAGTAATACAGACTGACCTTAAACACCGAGAAATACTCGGGGTCGGTAAAGATTTTGATATAGTTTTCAAAACCCACATATTCCAGACGCTTACTATAGCCGTTCCAGTCTGAAAAGCTGTATTTAAACATATTGATCACCGGCAAGTATGCAAAAGTGACCAGCAGCGCCAGCGGAATAAATGAAAAGGCAACAATAATCGCTAATCTTTGTTTGGAGTAGCTGAGATTCGAAAATTTAAACATGCTGCACCTCCTGGCTATCCGTCCATCAACTGCCACGTCAATCTCTTCTTATGGTCAGTTCAGATGGCTATTTTGCTTCCTTGGCTGCCACTTCAGCACGCGCCTTCACCCATGCATCGTTCAGATCCTTCATAATGGTGTCATACGATTCCGGGCGATTACCCACCGCTGCCTCAATAATGCGTTTCTTGAAATCAGGCTGCCACAAGCCGATTTCTCCCATTTTATCGATTTTATCGACAATTCCTTCCTGCCCCTTCGGAGACGGAGTCAGCGCTTCAAAAGCAACGCCCTCATTCTCGTACTGCTTCAAAATGGCAGGCATTGCGGCACCCTTCAGCGGACTAATGCTGCCTGCCTGCTCTACTGCATAGTTGGACTTTTCGGTAAACCAATCCACCCAGGCACGGGCCGCCTCTTTATTTTCACTGTTTACGTTAATAGCGAGGTTAAAGTCACCTGCCAGCGGTACAAGCACCTTGGAGGCATTCGTCGGGAAAGGCATAAAACCGATATCATCCTTGTTAGAAGCTACGCTTTTGATCTGATCAATCGCCCAAGAGCCAAGGACCATCGTACCGATTTTGCCTTGTGCAAGATCCGCCTTGGAGGTCTCCCAATCCGTAGTCGTTGGATCTTTTTCAATTAGACCATTTTTAGCCGCATCGTACAGGACCTTGTACAGCTCATAGTGGGGCTGGCCCTTCGTGAAATTATCATCCGAATTCGGTTGTGTCACATTTACGTATTCCTTCGTACCCGCTACTGTCGCCAGGCTAGACTCCCACTGGGTCAGCGCCCAACCAGAGGCATAGTTCGTAAACAGCGGTACTGCCTTGGTTTTGTCCTTAATTTGCTGTAACGCTTTCAGGAATTGATCCGGTGTTTTAGGAATTTGTGTGATTCCTGCTTCCTTGAACACTTTTTTGTTATAAATCACGCCAGAGTAAACCATCGCAATCGGAATACCGTAGCTGTTACCATCCACTGTACGTTCTTCAATGCCGGTATACTTGTTTTTCATCTCGTCATAAGTACCTAGAGGCTCAAAAAAATTAGGAAGCTCCTCAATCGGAATGCTGCCAGGAATCAGCAAGACATCTCCGTAATCCCGGGTCCCCATCCGAATTTTAATTTGACCATCATAATCGGCCAATGCCTGAAAATTAACCTTCACGTTCGGATAAAGTTTGTTAAATTCCTTGGCGTAATCCTGAAATACGGTATCCACAATATCTGTCCGCTGTGTGATAACCGTAATCTCCCCTTCCGGTCCCTTCGGATCAGAACCGGCAGCTGGCGCATCCTTCTTTGAGCTACAGCCAGTAAACAGCCCCGCTATCAAAAGCACGGATAGTAATGACATCAAAACCTTGGACAACTTCATGAGACGACCCCTCCTGTTGTTTTTGAATAAGGTTATCGTTAAACTAACAAAATCATTTTATTATGTTAGCGCTTACCGTGTCAATTACAATATTTTTTTGTAAAAATAGCGCTCTCATATTATGTTAAAACACGAATCTAGCATGGTTGACAGTTTATAAACACCTAGATATAATACTTCTGTAAAGTTAACGATAAACTAATAAATAATTTTCCGAAGGAGGCTTTGTCTCTTGGAAACACTAGTACACGAAATTAGACAGGAATGGAAGGAACACATACTCCCATTCTGGTTAGGCTTGAAAGATGAAGCGCATGGCGGATTTTATGGAGAGGTAGACGTGGATCTGCACATCCATAAACAAGCGGACAAAGGTGGCATCGCCACTGCGCGACTACTTTGGTCTTTCTCAGCAGCAGCCCGTGTAACTGGGGAACGCGCCTATGCAGACGCGGCACGACATGCCTTTACATTTCTGCAAGATCACCTGCTTGACCCGTTACATGGAGGAATGTACTGGATGGTGAACTACACGGGGCAGCCGGTGGATACGTGCAAGCATGTATATGCGCAGGCATTTGCCATCTATGCGCTGGCAGAATATGCACGAGCTACGGATGACCCGAATGCATTGCCACTGGCAATGGAACTGTTTCATCTGGTGGAACAAAAGGGGTATGATCCTGCTCTACAGGCATACGGTGAACAATATGATCGTTCGTGGAACGCGCAGCCTAATGAGCTACTCAGCGAAAATGGAGTTACCGCGCATATTACCATGAATACGCATATTCATGTTTTGGAAGCGTATACCCAATTGCTACGTGCCTACCCAAACGAAGAGGTTCGGGATGCACTGAAGAACGTGCTGGACATTTTATACCATCGTGTTTACGATGCTTCCGCCCGGCGCTTGGGAGTGTTCTTCGATCGCGAATGGCGCTCACTGCTCGATCTGACCTCATATGGTCACGACATCGAAGCCAGCTGGTTGATGGAGGACGCAATGAATGTACTGGGTTATCATCCATCCGAGTATGTGAACATGGTGTTGGATATTGCCGGCGCGGTAGCTGAGCGGGCTATTCAGCCAGACGGATCGCTCATCAACGAGCGGGAGGGAGAGCGGGTAGACACTTCACGTATCTGGTGGGTACAGGCCGAAGCAATGGTTGGTTTTTACAATGCGTTTCAGCGGACACAGGATGAACGATTTTTGCACATTGTGCGAAATCTATGGACCTATACCCGACAATATATCATCGACCCGCGCGCCGGAGGCGAATGGTTCTGGTCAGTTCAAGCCGACGGTAAGCCTGATGCGAGAGAGATTGCAGGCCCTTGGAAGTGCCCATATCATAACAGCCGATTTTGTATCGAAATGTTAGAAAGGATGGAAAAACAATGATTCATAGCAAATACAATGAGCTGCTGTTGCAGCAAGAAGAACTGATTACGCGCCCCAATGAGGTTAAAACCTCCTTTTACAATGGTATCTATGAACGCTACCTCTATCCGGTGCTCACACGCCATCATGTTCCCATTCACTGGCGGTTTGACCTGGATGCACAAACCAACCCCTTTTTCATGGAACGACTGGGTGTGAATGCGGCATTGAATCCTGGAGCGATCTATCATGAAGGAAAATACATCCTTGTTTCACGCACCGAGGGACTGGATCGAAAGTCTTTTTTTGCCTTGGCAGAGAGCGATAACGGCATTGATCAGTTTCGGTTCATTGATGCTCCCTTAGTATGGGATGATATCGACCCGGATGAAACTAATATGTACGATATGCGGCTGGTGAAGCATGAGGACGGCTGGATTTACGGTATTTATTGCTCAGAGAAAAAAGACCCTGACGCGCCAGCCCACGATACCTCCAGCGCTGTCGCTCAGGCTGGACTGGTCCGCACTCGTGATCTCCGCACATGGACCCGGCTTCCCAACATCACTACCCAGTCCCCGCAGCAACGCAACGTTGTCCTGCACCCCGAATTTGTGGACGGTCAATATGCCTTCTATACTCGTCCCCAAGATGGGTTTATTTCCACCGGTTCAGGCGGAGGCATCGCGTTCGGTCTCTGCAAAGATATTACACAGCCCGTGATTGAACATGAGACAGTCATTGACGAGCGCTACTATCATACGGTATACGAAGTCAAGAACGGGCAAGGTCCTGCTCCGATCAAAACGAGTCGTGGCTGGATTCATATCGCTCACGGGGTACGCAATACAGCCGCCGGGCTGCGATATGTGCTGTATACCTTTGCCACCAGTTTGGAAGACCCTACGCGCGTCATTGCCAAGCCTGGCGGGCATTTTCTGGCTCCTTATGATGAGGAACGCGTGGGTGATGTTTCGAATGTTATTTTCTGCAATGGGGCAGTCGTTAATGAACGAGATGAAGTCTTCATATACTACGCGTCCAGTGATACACGTATCCACGTAGCGACGACCACCATTGCCCGTCTAGAAGACTACACCTTCAATACACCGTCCGACCCATTGCGTTCTCTCGGCAGCGCCGCTATCCGCCGTGAGCTGATCCATCGCAATGAAGCGCTATTGCAAGCAAGCAACCGTCCTTTCCAGCAGATCTAAGCCGTAAGCTTTATCCTGCTTGTGGAACCATGTATACTATCCATAGAACAACTGTTACCCGCAGGCTAATTGTTGTTCTATGGGCAGCTATGGCTGCCAGTCCTTGTATCTTTATAGAGCAGCTGCACCGCTAAGCTAATTGAATTTCTACAAGCGGATAAGCTATCCATATTCACCCCAGCATTTTGCAACTCTTATCTGGATGTAGGCAAAATGCTTATCTTTTTAAAATTGGAAGGCGGAACAGGAATGAAGAGCAACGTAACGATGCGGGATATTGCAGATAAGCTGGGAATAAGCAGCGTGACCGTGTCGAAGGCGCTCAATGACAAGGATGGGGTTAGCGAGGAGCTAAAAGAACGTATTAAAACGCTCGCGGGCGAAATGGGTTATCGTTTCAATACCGTTGCCAAGTCCATGAAGGAAGGGCTCACCTATAACATTGGTGTTGTCATCCCTGAACGTTTTACCGGTCCTGGCCAATCGTTTTATCTGCATATTTACCAGCAAATTTCACGAGCACTGGAGCCATACGGCTACTACGGGATCCTTCACATCCTCCATCGCGAGGACGAAGAACAGCTTAATCTGCCACGTATCTATTACGACCGTAAGGTGGACGGCTTCATTCTTCTGGGCCAGGTGAGCAAGCCATATATTGAGCTGGTACAAACCATGGACCAACCTAAAATGTTTCTCGACTTTTATGATGAGCATGCCGATATCGACTCTGTGGTGACGGATAATTTTTACGGAGCCTATGAGCTGACCAACTACTTGATCGCCCAGGGGCACCGAGATATTGCTTATGTGGGAAATATCTATTCCACCAGTAGTATTCAAGATCGTTTCCTCGGCTACTATAAATCCTTGCTGGAGCACAGGTTGCCCCTCCGTAACGAGTGGGTACTCAGTGACCGGGACGACGAAGGGTCCTATGTTGAAATGGAGCTGCCTCAGCCACTACCGACCGCCTTTGTATGCAACTGCGATCAGGTTGCTCACAATCTGGTGCACCAGCTGATTGGTCTGGGATACCGCGTACCCGAGGATTGCTCTGTAGTCGGCTTTGATAACGATGTATACGCCACGCTTATTGTTCCGCAACTGACCACGGTCGGAGTAGACATTGAGCAAATGGCACGTACCGCGGTGGATTCAATGATGAAAAAAATAAGCCATCCCGGCAGTCGTTTTGGTCGAGTCCTTGTACAGGGTCATATTGTATATCGTGATTCCGTGCAGCCCCTTGAGTGATCATGATCAGTGAATTTCCACAACCAAAAGCCGCTCAGCATGTCGCTGGAGCGGCTTTTGACGTTTAGAATCTTTGCAGCGTAATCATAGGCTTACCTTCAATTAAGAACGCTGGGCGACAAAGGAATTGCCCGTCCGATTGAGAATCGGCAGCATCCGCATTTCCTGCCCCATCGTGGCCTGGCAAAGTGGACAAGCTGGCTCGCTCAAAAAGGTAAAATCCGTTCTCATCCATCCGTTGCAACCCTCGTTGGTACACGACCAAATAGCCGTATTTTCCTCTGGAATGATTTCCGGGGCCTGGCGTCTGTACATCTATATCCCCCCTTGGTTGTTATAGGGGAACATCCCCTGTCGGCATACTGTTAATTCCCTCCTGTGCGGGTATTAATATGCTCCAACCTACGGAAAATATGCGTATTTTACCAAAATCCTTATTTGCGGATAGCCTTGGTCCAGAAACCGCCGTGAAATTGCTTTGGCTCCACTGTAATGACAAAAGCCTTGGGGTCCAGCTCCAGAATGGATTGATACAGCTTATTCTGGTTTTTTCGCTTGGCCAATATCTCCATCACCAAACGTTCTCCATCACGTCCACTGCCCAGCCAGGCTGTAACGCCGTAGCCTTTGTCTCGCAGCGCATTGGCAATCCCTCCATTGATTTCATTACTGATCACCTTCACGGTGACATAACCGAGCGCTATTTTTTCCTCAATCCATGCTCCAATAAGAATACCCACTGCGTAGCCGATGGCGTATACCGCAAGACTTGCCACTTGATCCAGATATTTAAGCACGACATTCAAGCCCAACACATAGACCGTAACTTCTACGGTGCTAATGAGTGCAGCAATATACTTCTGTCCTTTCAGCGTCAAAATCATGCGTAGTGTATACGCCGATACATAGATAAGTTGAATAACGAGAATAAACAATAAAATTCTGAGCATATGCTCACTCCCCATTCCACGATCTAATTAACCCATATCTAACATTATGCCCCTGTCTGTGATCTACAGCCTCACGTTTCGTATTACCCTCGCTCGGGTAATGAGTAACTACAGCATGCTGAAAGAAAGTTTGATTATATGAGGAGGGCTATACCATGAAGGATAACGGAATTAGCGATAAAATCAAAGGTAATGTAAATAAAGCTAAAGGCGAAATCAAGGATCAAATCGGGAACGCTACAGATAATAAGTCACTTCAAGCCGAAGGTAAATTGGATAAAGCCAAAGGCCATCTTCAGGAAACAGCAGGCAAACTGAAGGACCACAAATAAGCCAACTTTCAATACCCTAACGCACTGTACTCCAAACAAGTCCGCTGTCTTGTACAGTGGGCTTGTTTTATTTTGTTCGGTTACTTTTGGAAAAAATATTTACGCAAACAGGGCAACTTTTACAGTCGCTTTTGCGTCTAACTAATATAAGCACAACCAATAACAACCCTTCCAACCTGTTGGATTTTGTATGTATTAATGTTACTCTAGTCTATGTATCAAGCTATAATTCTTAAATAAAGGGGTAGACCAACGAATGAAATCATTGAAGTCCATGAAGAAACCAGTCATCATCACTGCCGTGTCGGCCTTGGCCATCTCCGGGGCTCTGTTCAGCCAATCTACATATGCTGCACAAGTAACTAAGCCGATCCAAGCAGTATATAACAATATTAAAATTATCTACAACGGAACCGAGGTTCCTGCTGATGCTAAAACAGAACCATTTCTGCTGGATGGCGTGACGTATATCCCGCTGAAGCTGGCAGGTACTGCTTTGGATAAAAAAGTAACATGGGATGGCACAAACAAACGCGTAGTCATTGCTGACAACGGCGTTCCTATTGATCAGTCTACGGTTACAGCACTGAACAACCAGATTACGACGCTGACGCAGGAACTGAACACAGCGAAAGCAGCGAACACAACGAAAGACGCTACCATTGCTCAACTGCAAAAAGACAATCAGACGCTGAAAGATGAAGCGAGCAAAAATAGTTCAGACTCTTTGAAAGATCTCCAACGTAAGCTGAATGATGATCACCGGGATGACTACAACACCAACTCGGATATCACGCTGGATGGTAACAAAAAAGATATTTCAGTGACCATCGAAATGACGAAATCCAGATGGACTGACCTAACCAACAGCAGAAAGGAAAGCTTCCTGGAGGATATCGTAGAAGATATTTTGAAAGAGTATAAAGATGCCGATATTGAAGGCACAGTGAAAAACTCCAGTAATAGAGATAAAATGGCGACCTTTACAACCAACAGCAGAGGCGATGTTACTTTGAAGGATGTAGCTTCTTCTCTGGATTCAAGTGCGATCCAACGTAACTTGTCCGATAGATATGGTACCTATAATGGAGTCGGCTTTGATTTCACCGTACGAGGCGACAGCAGTGAAGCTATCGTTGAGGTTTATGTAAATTCGGATGACTGGAATAAACTTTCGAACAATCAAAAAAACAACCTGACAGATGGCGTTACTGATTATCTTAAAGACAGACAGTCAGTATCCAAAGTCGTTGGATATGTACGTAATAAAGGAAACAGCAGCCAAATCATTACTTTCTAAGATTAACCTTCCGAAAAAAGCGACAAGGCTTAAGCCCTTGTCGCTTTTTTTATGATGTACAAACATCCTACATTCAATTATTGAATCAGCCTGCCTACAGAAGTAATGTATTTTATATAATCACTATCCGCATTAGTTGTACCGATATTTTTTGTATAAACCAAATGACCTGCGCTGGTTATTTTGACTTTGTGAAATGAACCGGGTTTAGAATAAGGATCTACACTATAGGTCCCTTTGCTATACACAATCATAGGATTAAAGTCAATTTGCTTGAAGACGGGCGATAAGTCGCTCTTATACGTAGCATGAATATTCAATACACCCTGCTTTTGATCCCAGTTAAAAGAAGTAAGATCAAATGCATTTGCATCAATGACTTGGGCCAAGTCTTGTCCCTTGAACCTCATAAGAACTGGGCTTTCCGTAAAGCTATCATGTCTTAGCTTCAATAAGCCACGCTTGGAATCCCACTCCATCTGCGCATCTGTATCTTTCAACAAAATGGAAACTGGTAAAAACATCGCGTCGCTTTTCATGATGGGGACTGTGTCCATTGTCACCGGCTCACCGTTAACCGATATTTCGGGTGATCCGATCGTAGCCGTTACATTACGGCCTAGCAAATCAACAGAAGCCGTTTTGTTCGCTGCATTATAAGTTACTTTGCCGCCCAGTATATCTTCAGCAGCTTGAAGTGGTATAAGCAGTCTGCCCTTCGTATCCATAAAAGGTGATGCAGGATAGGTGTATAAAACGTAATGATTATTTACCTTCAGGTGTATAGGGGTCTGAGCTTGGGCTGATGTCGAATTCGAGTGTACAGTAGCAACGCTAAATAAAATTATAAGGCATACTAGCAACCTGATTTTCATAATACCCTCCTTTATTGATAAACAGCTCACAAATATAACTGTTTTGTTCATATATAACGTACCTCCATAGATACATATCGTCAACCATAATTTATAATCTCTACCTAATTATAGATTAATCAACTTCTTCGTAGCTATGTAATTCACAAATACATTAATAATATTTATAAATATAAAGGTATTTTAGCGATGAAAGCAGAATGTATCACTGTATTCCAATTTAGAAAGGGGTAAATGTATACGATGAGAAGTTTTGTTAAACGTAGAGCCAGGTCGAGCATTGCATTAACAATGACTTTATTATTGGCAATTGTAGCTGTACCATTAGGTACACTGGACGCCGCAGCAGCGGAGACGAACCAGAACAAGAAGCAGGATGTGCCAACCTTCTCTAATGTATCGGTTCACGATCCTTCGATTGTCAAAGACGGCGATACTTATTATGTGTATGGGTCGCATATCTCCGCAGCGAAATCCAAAGATCTCACAAACTGGACTTCTTTTGCAAACGGTTACACAACGCCTGGGAATACTCTTTACGGGGATCTATCGAAGAATCTGGCCGGATCTTTCGCTTGGGCAGGCGAGAATGATGCGGATAGCAAGGGAGGATTCTCGGTATGGGCGCCGGATGTATTTTGGAATGAGCATTATGTCAATAAGAATGGAACAAAAGGGGCCTATATGATTTATTATAGTGCCTCCTCCACCTATATACGTTCCGCGATCGGTATTGCCGTTGCACCCAACATTGAAGGCCCCTATCAATATGTGGATACTATTGTGAACACTGGTTTTACAAAGGAGACTGCATTCGATAAAGATAGCAAAGTGGATAAAAAGTGGACAAATACGCCGATTTCTCAACTCATTAATGAAGGCAAGCTGAAGGGGCCTAGAGCAGGATGGTTTAACGCCGATGGTTCTTATGCGAATCGGGTGTTCCCGAATGCAATCGATGCAGCAGTCTTTTATGATACAGACGGGCGCTTATGGATGACGTACGGGTCATGGTCCGGAGGAATATTTCTACTGGAGCTGGATAAAGCAACTGGCAAACCGATCTATCCAGGCCAAGATGGAACTACAGAGGATGGTCGTCTGATTGATCGTTACTTTGGCACCAAGATCGCAGGTGGATACGGTGAGTCCGGGGAAGGTCCATATATTGAATACAACTCAAAGACAGGTTACTACTATCTGTATGTAACCTATGGTGGACTTGCAGCGGACGGTGGGTATAACATGAGGTTATTCCGTTCCAAGAGTCCGGCAGGGCCTTATAAGGATGCCAAAGGACAGAATGCCGTTCTACCAGCAAACACCAAAAATGTAGCCTATGGCAACAAATTAATGGGTAACTTCTTGTTCGATAGCAAAATAGGCGATCCAGGTACAGGTGTGGGCTACGGCTATGTATCTCCTGGGCATAACTCGGTATACACCGATCCTGCTACCGGACAAATGTTTGTTGTCTTTCATACCCGATTCCCTCAGCAAGGGGAGACTCATGAGCTGCGTGTACACCAAATGTTCATGAATCAGGATGACTGGCCTGTTGTAGCTCCTTACCGTTACGGCGGCGAGACGCTTACAAAGCTGGATGAGAAACAATTCATTGGTGATTATCAATATATTAACCATGGCAGTGATTCTTCGGCGACGATCAAAAATACACAGTTCATTCAGCTGAGAGCAGATCATACGATTAAAGGCGATGTGCAAGGAACATGGCGCAAGTCGGGGGATGCGAATGTCCAACTAACACTGGATGGTGCTGTATATGATGGAGTATTCCTGAGACAATGGGACCAGATTACAAATCAATACATCCTTGCGTTTACAGTTCTATCGAATAAAGGTGAAATGGCCTGGGGCAGTAAGCTCCCTGATATGACGGATACGACAGTCGTTGACAGTGTGTATCGTGAATTAGATCTTGGCGATACGAGCCGGTTGACAGCTAATCTGACGCTTCCGAAGGAAGGCAGTCGGCAATCATCCATTACCTGGAAAACTTCAGACCCAGGCATCATTTCCGATACTGGTGAAATCAAGCGCCCCGGGATCGGAGAAAAGGCTGTATCCGCCACTTTGACAGCTACCATTACCAAAGGGAACAGCAGTCGGGACAAAGCTTTTAACATTACGGTAGCTCCTTATGAGAAGGCAACATTGACTGCTTCATACCCATTTGAAAATAATCTAAAGGATCAGAATGATGCTTTTGCCAATGGTAAGGTTATTGGTGACCGAATCGATCGTCAGGGAGGAAATGTATCCTACGCTGAAGGCGTAAGAGGACAAGCTGTAGTCCTTGATGGTAAGTCAGGTATTGCTC
Source organism: Paenibacillus sp. T2-29 (assembly GCF_052921365.1). NCBI lineage: Bacteria > Bacillati > Bacillota > Bacilli > Caryophanales > Paenibacillaceae > Paenibacillus > Paenibacillus sp. T2-29. The sequence goes on from NZ_JBREVE010000004.1 coordinate 200,624, forward strand.
TGCCTGAAGGACTCATATCCAGTTCAGCCTATTCTGTGTCACTGTGGGTGAAACCTAGCGAATTGACTGTGCATACACCAACTTTTTTTGGAGCTATGGATAGTAACCACTGGGTTAGCCTTCTGCCCAGAGGACCTGAGAAGGATAACACCATGGTCTGGTCCGGCAGCTCAACTTGGTATACCGGCAGTACTGGCCTGAAGATCAAAGCCAATGAATGGACACACCTTGCCTTTACTGTAGATCATGGAGTGCTAGAGGTGTATGTGAATGGGAAAATTCAGTTTACCGGGTCAGGGTTTCCGGATGTCTTTACCTCTAAATCTGGAACATTCAGCTTAGGGGTCAACTGGTGGGACCCTGCATTCAAAGGTTCTATGGATGAGCTGAGTATTTTTGAAGGCGCGCTCCCTCCTGCACAGGTGGAAGAGTTAGCCCAGATGAAGTGAATTAAAACTATCTGTGAATGGTGAGCATCACTAGTGTCAAAGAATGAAAAAAGAGAGCGCTGAACAGCGCTCTCTTTTAATAAACCATATAGATATTAGTAGGCCAATGCAAAAAGTCCTTTGATGTGGGACAAGTAACGGATGTTACTGCCTTCTTTCATCAAAGTAGCTACAGCGCCTTTCAGTTGGGTGCCATTCGCGCCTACAGTACCGATCGCGTCTGTTCTTCCCAAGCTGCCCAGTGTACCGGAGAACACTGGCGTAAAGCGTTCCATTTTCGCTCCGTTGAAATAAGCGAAGATGTTGTAACCAACTAATTCGCCCATTTGCCAAGCCAACTGTGCAGTTGGAGGGTATGGACGCTCGCCTTCACCTGGGAACACTACTGCGCTGTCGCCAGCGAGGAAGATGTCTTCGTGGGAAGTCGATTGCAGTGCGCCATTCACAGTTGCGCGACCACGGTTTACTTCGATACCGGATGCGCCAACCAGTGCATTACCTTGTACGCCGCCTGTCCAGATCAGTGTGTTCGTTTTGATCGAACGTCCGTCTTTCAGGAGAACTTCGTCAGCTTTCATTTCTGTAATCGGAACACCCGCTACGATTTGAACGCCACGTTTTTCAAGGCTTGTTACTGCACGATCAACCAATGGTTGAGGGAAGCCTGCCAAAATAGATGGTCCAGCTTCTACGCAATACAAGTTGATATCTTCGTAGTTGATGCCTTTTTCACGGCAAACTGCAGGCAGTTTGTCAGCATATTCGCCCACCAGCTCAACACCAGTCAGACCGCCACCACCGATAACGATTGTAGCGTCCGCTTTGTTACCGGATTGCTTGTAAGCATCCAGACGAGCTTCCACATGTGCGCGGATGCGATTAGCTTCTGCTACTGATTTCAGCGTGAAGCTATGTTCTTGCAGCCCTGGAATACCGAAGTATGCCGTTTCACTGCCCAGGGAAATAACGAGAGCGTCATAGCTCAACGTAGCACCACTGGCCAGGGTTACTTTCTTATCTTCCGGCTTGATTTCGGAAACTGTATCCACTTTCAGGATAATATCTTTGTTGCGCAGCAGTTTTTCCAAAGGAAGCGCCACAGCTTTTTCGGCAATAGTACCTGCCGCCAAACGGTGCAGTTCCGTAATAATTTGGTGCGACGCAAAGCGGTTTACCACTGTAATGGTTGCTTGGCTAGCGTCCATATGCTGGCGTGCTGTAAGAGCGGCCAGCAATCCGCCGTATCCGCCGCCCAAGATCAAAATTTGCTTCGACATGTCCATCCTCCGTTCTCGATCAGGTAATTATTTGCTTTCGCGTTGGCGCTCATTCAGAATATCCAGGAAAGCCTGGCTGAAACGCAGCGTTTTTTGTACATTAGGATCTTTAAGCATTTTGAGCAGGCCAAACAGACCTACACTGCCGTCCGTAGTTTGTACACGGTCATTTGCTTCAATTGCAGCAGAAGCCAATCCTTTAGCCGAATCTGTAACAGGCTTCACAAACTCTCCCATGGAGTTTTTCATATCTCCGATAAAGACAGGGTCAGTTGCCAGACTGCGTGCTACATCATAAGCATCGGTCATAAAAGTAACCATCTCAGTCAACTTTGGCAGATTCTCTACCAGTACGGTCAGCGATTGCTGAACCTCCGGTTTCATCAATTGGTCCAATACATCCCGAGACTCTTTGGTAGCTTCTTGTGTTACGGCCACCTCTTGTTGGTTTTCAGACATGCGTGAACGTCCTCCTTTACTGTGAAAATAGAAGTCCATTCCTTTCTCGTAACCTGTATCATAAACTCTAGCAATAAAACGTTCAATGAATTCGCCCTTAAACATGCAAGAAGCACAGCTTAAACCGGCCTATACCCTAAAGGGCAAGACTGATGATCGCAGATGCCAATTGTATATTGCTTGGACGTTATTCTGTTGTTGTTACTGCTGCGGAATATCTCACGAAGCGCTCCCTCGTGACTACAACAGGACGAAACGGAACCCTATACCTCTATATTACACCTTTCACAACCCAATCGTCGAAGAAATTTTAAATTTGCACAAATTTCTGCAAATTTTTTATTGTTATTTTAGATAAAAACTAGAATAAGCACGATTTTTGTCTAAGTTTACCTTAAAAAAGGGGCATTTTATACTAGAGATGGGTAATAGAGAGAGTGAGTTTCTGTTCATTAATATGAAAACCAATACAAAACATATTCCTACGGAGGGTTGAACGATGGCTAAAACAATTGCAGATATGGTTCAAGAAGCGAGGCAGCACGTTCAGGGCATTACTTCACAGGAGGCACGTCAGCGAATTGAATCAAATCCGGATACATTCGTTATCGACGTACAGGATTCTCATGATGCAGGTGCTTGCGGCCTAATTCGCGGAAGCGCCAATATTTCACTAGGCATGCTGCCCATCCGCGCTGACCTGGGCGTTCCACAAGATTTGCGTGATGAACGCTTACGTGACCGCAACCGCCCGATTATCACCACCTGCGGGGCAGGCGGACAAGCCGCACTGGCAGCTTATATACTCCAACAGATGGGCTTTACCGATGTGGCCTTTATCGAAGGCGGTACAACAGCCTGGAAGGAATCCGGCTTTGAAGTAGAACTGTACTAAGGGAATGTTGCCGACTCCCCAGGAATCTCCTAGGTACGTAAGGTGTCCTCAGAAGCATCAGGAGGTTCAAAATCATTCGGAATCGGCAATGGCACACCAGACTCGATGAATTCCTCTACATCACGGGCAGCTTTAACTTGATTGCACTCAGTGCAGGCGCATACACAATTTACTGGCGTGGTGTGTCCACCTTTAGCCCGAGGAAGTAAATGATCAATCGTGTCACCATAGCCACCGCAAAAAAAGCAGGTATAGCGGTCACGTTTAAGCACATATTGGCGGAATTCCTTGTTGCTATAAAGTCTGCGGACCGTGTACGGATTTACAATCACCGCCATACGTTCTCTGACCAGAGTCATCGCCAAATCAAGCTCAATCTCCTGATGCCAGCGTCTCCCTTGGTCGGTTTTGCCTCTTAGCCGAATCATGCCATTGCGATTAAGCCGCAACGCACGGGTATCCGCAGGCTTCAGCCTGCTAAGCAAATGGCGAACCCGTTGCCGATGGCGCTCACGCGCTTTGTCCGTGACGGGCTTCCTACGGGGGCGTTGAGAATCATTAGAAGGCTGCGCGGACGCTTCCAGACGATGCGCAGCCGTATCTGCTACGGAGCTATGCCGCTCCACAGGAGCAGCCAAGGGCTTCGTTTCCTCATGGGAAGGAGCGGACGTAACCGCCCGTTCTTGCGGGGCTAACCCCCGGCAGGAACGGCAAGGACCACGCCGGGAATAAGGCCCAGCCCGGCGACCGGTTCGGCGCTGAAAGTCCGTTAATGGTTTTGTCTCCTGACAATACGTACATTTTTTCATCAGCGGTTCTCTCGCTTCATCCTTATCCTGCTGCGGGTCTGTCACGTTCATCCCTCCTCCCCTCTCTTGGTCGAGCTTATGGTTTGCCCGAAATCGGAACTATTGCTAAGTTAGATTCATTTTACCGTTTTCACGTTTCCTTTTCTAGCCATCGAGTCGTTGTGATCACTCAATGTATAACAAATTTTAATGATTTAGCATACGTTATACAGCGATCCATGTTCTTCATCAACATCATATTGGCCATCAGACGTTTAGCCCCCCTCACTTGGTGGGTAACTTGTTATATATGAAGGAGGGACGCACATGAAAAGGAACCATACGATGATGCAATTTTTCGAGTGGAATGTCAAAGCTGACGGTTCTCACTGGAAAAAGCTTGCCCGCCTGGCACCGCAACTGAAGGCCAAAGGAATTGACGCGATATGGATTCCACCTGTCACCAAAGGCCAATCTCCTGAGGATACGGGTTACGGCGTCTATGACCTTTACGATCTGGGCGAATTTGACCAAAAAGGTGCAGTGCGCACCAAATACGGAACCAGGGAAGACCTGCTGGAAGCTGTCGCATCCTGCGTTCGCCACGGCGTAGCCGTCTATGTCGATCTGGTCATGAACCATAAGGCTGGTGCAGATGAAACCGAAGTATTCAAAGTCGTCGAGGTCAACCCGGATAATCGTAATGAGGTCATTTCCGAGCCCTTTGATATCGAAGGCTGGACTAAATTTACATTCCCCGGCCGACAAGGTAAGTATTCCACATTTCAATGGAACTTCGAACATTTTAATGGAACGGATTACGATGCAAGTCAGGACCGGACAGGAATCTATCGTATTTTAGGTAAAAACAAAAACTGGAGCGATAATGTAGATGACGAATTCGGCAATTATGATTATTTAATGTTCGCCAATATTGACTATAATCATCAGGATGTGCGCAAGGAAATGATCCGCTGGGGCAAATGGCTGGTGGATACTCTACAATGCAACGGATTCCGTCTGGATGCGATCAAGCATATTAATCATGAATTTGTACGAGAGTTTGCTACAGAAATGATTAAAAAGCGTGGGCAGGATTTTTATATGGTAGGCGAATTTTGGAAACCGGATCTAGAATCTTGCCAAAAGTTTCTGGATACCATCGATTATAAAATCGACCTGTTTGACGTATCCCTCCACTACAAACTACATAGCGCTTCCTTGGGTGGTAAGGATTTCGATTTAAGCACCATTTTCGAGGATACGCTGGTTCATACCCATCCCCTGAACTCGGTTACTTTTGTCGATAATCATGATTCCCAGCCGCACGAAGCGCTCGAATCTTGGGTAGAGGACTGGTTTAAGCCCAGTGCCTATGCACTCATCCTACTGCGCAAAGATGGTTATCCCTGCGTATTCTACGGTGATTACTACGGTATTCAGGGACAAACGCCTGTGAAAGGCAAGCAGGCTGAGCTAGACCCGCTCCTATATGCCCGGTACCACAAAGCTTATGGTGAGCAAAAAGATTATTTTGATGATCCCCATACGATTGGATGGGTTCGTCAGGGCATTCCTGAGCTACACGGCTCTGGATGTGCTGTGGTGATCACTAACGCAAATGACGGGGAAAAGCGCATGTTCGTGGGTAAACAACATGCAGGAGAAAAATGGACCGATTTGACCGGGCATCACGATCATACCGTAAAGATCGAACAGGATGGCTATGGCATATTTCCCGTTCGTGCCGGCAGTGTATCGGTATGGGCACTTCCTACCGAGGAAGACAGCCTGGATGCAGAGGATACCGCGAGCGCTTGATGTATATTAACACAAAGAGGACAGGATGCAAGAAGGCGCCCTGTCCTCTTTGTTGTATGGAAAGTCATTCCGTCACCTTGCTTTGGTTGGCCACAGCCTGTTTCTTTGCCTCTACATGACTCGGATCACCAAGATAGAAGCGCCGAATAGGATCGATATGCTCATCCAGCTCATACACCAGTGGAATGCCTGTCGGAATGTTTAAATCCAGCAGAGTAGCTTCATCCAAATTTTCCATATACTTGATCAGGGCCCTTAAGGTATTACCGTGTGCTGAAATGATAACCCGGTCCTTTTTAAGAATCAACGGCACGATCCGTTGCTTCCAAAACCCACCAACCCGATGCACCGTGTCTTCCAGACTTTCCCCGAGCGGAAGCTCCTCTGGCTTAATATGGCGATAACGCTCATCCCGATGTGGACTCCGTTCATCCTGCGCATCCAACATAGGAGGTCGCACCGTCAAACTACGCCGCCAAATATGAACCTGTTCCTCGCCGTATTGCACGGCGGAATCCAGTTTGCTATGCCCCTGAAGCGCACCATAGTGGCGTTCATTCAGCTTCCATGACTTCTGCACGGGTATCCACAGATGATCCAGCTCATCCAAGATATGATACAACGTGCGGATAGAACGTTTTAACACAGAAGCAAATGCCAAGTCAAACGTATACCCAGCCTCCTTGAGGATACGTCCTGCCTCGATAGCCTCATGAGTTCCCTGCTCAGTCAGATCGACATCCGTCCAGCCTGTGAACAAGTTTTGTCGGTTATACACACTTTCTCCGTGCCTCACCAGCACCACCTGATACATATACCTCACTCCTCACCTATCTATACTCTATGTTTTACCCAACTTCTATGTATTTAACGTAAAATGCATTTTTTAAACCGCCTCTTTCATACAAAAAAGGACGACATTCAGCCGTCCTTCTTTTCGTCCTACTTGAACCATATGAAATAGTCGCAAACCTTAGTCCCTATTGCTAAGCTTAGCTAACAAATCCAATATTCGTACATATAGCCAAACTAACGTTACCAACAATGCAAAAGCGCCATACCATTCCATATATTTGGGTGCACCTTGATCAGCTTGTTCCTCAATGAAATTAAAATCTACGAGCAGATTCAAAGCGGCAATGATGACGATAAATAAACTAATACCAATACCCACCCAGCCCGTTTCATGGATGTACGGAACATTCATACCGAAAAAATTCAAAATAAAATCAACCAACGTCACTAGAAAAATCGCCATCGTACATAGGACAACAAATGAGATAAAGCCACGTGTCACCTTGATGATTCGTTGTGTATACATAAAGAGCATCAAGAACAAGATACCCACTGTCAGCAAAATGGCATTAACTACAATTCCAGGGTACTCATATTCCATAAAAGCGGAAACGCCACCCAAAGCAAAGCCACTCAGAATCGCATATACAGGAGAGAGCAATGGAGCCGTTTTGGGAAAAAAGGATATCGAAAGTGCTATGCCTGCCATCCCAATAAAGCCTGCCGTCATCAACGATAGCACCTCTATGGTTCCTTGATAGGTCATATACCAGGTAATACTGGCAGAGACGATGAGCAGGACTAGCAGAAGCAACGTTTTGTTCACCGTTCCTCCGATAGTCATACGTTGTTCGCTAGCTTCTCTTTCATCTTCACGCAAAAAGATGTCATCACGTAAAACCGGGTTGCTAAAGCTCATACAGGGTACTCCTTTTCGATGTGTTATTTACGCTGCCATATGTATATATCGGTACAACCTGAGAAAAGTTTCAGAAAATTTCAAACAATAAAAAAACTCTAACCTTGCCTTTCGGCAAAGCTAGAGTTAGAGGGTCAAGTCGTTACAGATTAAAAATCAGCAGTAGCAATTTGGATGCTACCTGTTACTGCTCCAGCTGGAGTAGCTTGAAGAGCAGCTACCAGCAACAAAGCAACTTCTAGCGTCAGACTGTTAGCCGCCGGAATTACATAAGTGATCACAGGAGCATTGACACGGGTAACCACAAGATTCACCGGATTGGCACCGAAATTATTAACGGTAATTGTAGCATCACTACCGCCTCTCAGGTTTTCAAAAAAGGACTTACCTACACCAGCAGCAAGATTGTAAATTTGCGAAGGTAAAAGGATCGCCATAGAACTCACCTCCCTTGCATTTGATAGTGTATTCTATGCTTCCAATCTATGAACGTAACGTTAAGTGACTCAGTAATAAGACACAATTTAAAAGACTCATAGATTAACATTTCTCTATATGTGCTAAAAACAATCTGTCATTCTGAAAGGTTAAACCATTTTTTTCATATCATAAGCCTAATCATGATAAAATACGTACCATAATGAAAAAGACCCAAGGAGGATAACCACATGAAGCAGGAACTGATTGACCGCCTGACTACATATGTTCAGGTAGATACCCAATCCGACGAAAGCAGCCACACTTGCCCCACCACACCCGGACAGCTCACATTGGGCAACCTTCTGGTGGACGAACTGAAAGCCATCGGCATGACAGACGTAACCATTGATGATCATGGTTATGTGATGGCAACCCTTCCCTCCAATACGGATAAAGAAGTGCCCGTCATTGGTTTTCTGGCACACCTCGATACAGCTACTGAGCTAACTGGCGCAGGAGTGAAGCCACAGTTGACGGAAAACTATGATGGAGGCGATATCACGCTGAATGCCTCGCTTGGTGTAGTCCTTTCTCCACGTGAGTTTCCCGAATTGACTCAATATAAAGGCCACACCCTGATCACAACAGATGGCACCACTCTGCTCGGTGCAGACAACAAAGCCGGCATCGCAGAGATCATGACAGCGATCCACTATCTGATTGATCATCCCGAAATTCAACATGGCAAAATTCGCGTTGCTTTTACACCGGATGAAGAGATTGGAAGAGGACCTGAACGCTTTGATGTAGCCGCTTTTGGCGCTGAATATGCTTATACGGTAGACGGCGGACCGCTCGGAGAGCTGGAGTATGAGAGCTTCAACGCCGCGGCTGCTCATATTACCATTCATGGTGTAAATGTACATCCCGGTACGGCTAAAAACAAAATGATCCACGCTGCCAAAATCGCTATGGAACTGCACAGTAGATTACCTGTGAATGAAGCCCCGGAATATACAGATGGGTACGATGGCTTCTATCATCTGTTGGAGTCTACTGGCACAGCAGAACAAGCCAAACTATACTATATTATCCGCGATTTTGATCGTGAGAGCTTTGAGAACCGGAAAGCTTATTTGACAAATATCGTAAAAGAGCTCCAGGCTGCCTATGGAGACAACCGTATTACGCTGGAGCTGAGAGACCAGTATTACAACATGAAAGAGAAAATTGAGCCTGTCAAGCATATCGTCGATATCGCTCATGAAGCAATGACGAAGCTGAATATTGAACCCATTATCAAGCCGATTCGTGGAGGCACAGACGGTTCACAGCTGTCTTACATGGGACTGCCTACACCGAATATTTTCACAGGCGGGGAGAACTACCACGGTAAGTACGAGTATGTGTCGGTGGATAACATGGTGCTTGCAACCAAGGTTATTGTGGGGATTGCACAATTGTTCGAGCAGCGTGGCAAGTAAGCCGCTTATACACAGCACTGACACGTTCAAATTAAATCTGAAGGCATATCGTTTCTATTACGAAACGATATGCCTTTTTTTCTGAATTTTCTTTAAATTCTCAATACTTTTATAACTTTTATCCGTCTTTAGACCGACAATTATATAGGACTATAAAAAATATATTTAGTAAAGAAAGGTAGGCACTCCACTTGAATACAATAGATGCATTAATTGCAGCCATTCCCTACATACAACAGATTATGCGTGAGAAAGTAACCCTCGCTCTCTTCGACCGTACTCACGTTCTGGCTTATACCCAATCAGAGGGCATGAATCTCGGCTTTGAAACCGGCTCGGAGCTGCTTGAGGACTACAAAATTTCGCCATGCTTAAAAATGGACATGAGGCCAGCTTGACCCACATTCCGGCTGAAGTGCTGGGATATCCTCTCGATATGATCAGCATTCCTGTGTTTGACGATAACGGGAACGTCATTGCAGCGTTTGCCGCCTCCTATAATTTGACCAACAGAAATCAACTGGATCAAATCGTATCTGAAAACCGCTCCATTACAGAGCAGCTCATTGAGATGGTGCAACATGTAACAGCGCATTCGGAGGAGCTACAAGCTACCAGTGAACATATTTTGAAGAACACCCAAATTGCCGTACAAAACTCAGGTAAAATTAATCAGGTCGCTGTATTCATCAAGGAAATTTCCGATCAAACCAACCTGCTTGGATTAAATGCCGCGATTGAAGCCGCACGTGTCGGAGAAGCAGGGGCAGGCTTTGGTGTCGTTGCTCAAGAAGTACGCAAGCTATCTGTAGAGTCCAAAAAAGCGACAGTCGATATTGAGGGAGCCCTTAAGGATGTACAGAACTCCATTCGTCAGATGGAGCAGGAAATAGAGCAAATTGTTGCCTCTTCTCAAGAGCAGGCGACTCTGGTAGGCTCTTTCACCGAAGTCATGGAGCGTATGCAAAAGGCGAGCGAAACGATGCAACATCTGGCCGAGAACCTGACTTCCTATATTGTAAAATAACTAATATTGTTTATTGGCATGAGAAAGGGGAGCGCACTGATCCGCAAATGGCGTAAAAAGTGCGTTCCCCTTATTTACAAAATCCCTACTGGGTCTAACAATCCAAATCTAAACTCAAGCAGTATAAGAAAAAACACCATGATTCGAAGGATACACGGGGTCTAACTTCCCCAATGTATTTCCTACCGGAAGAGCAACACTAAGAAACGCTAAGACCATAGTTATCGAGATTAATGCCTTTTTCATTATGAAGCCCCCTTAATAAAATGGTTTGGTATTGCTCTTGCTGTGACAGTGTTGCCAAATCTCGATAAGTCTCGAACAGTGCAACCAGTGTCCTAAAATCAGTATTGGCTTCTACACCAATAGAGAATTGCAGGGAAACAAGGATATAATTCAAGGCAACGATGTACTGTTTCTTTTTCAACTGGTAAATAGCTAATTGGTTGACCAGTTTTAAATAATATACGCGGTTGGCTCTATCTTCATAACCTTCAAATATCTCAATATCATCGGCAAACTCGTTCAGCAGGTCGTCAATGTCCCAATTGTTCAAGTTAGCTGCTTCGGCAATACCAACCAATCCCGGGAGTAGCTCCTCGTCATTGTCGTGAAGAAACTGAACATATTCTGGTAAAAGTTCCTTCTTCCCCGAAAGTAAATCAATCGTATATAAATTGGCCTTGGCGAGAAAACGGAATCTCTCTACTTCTTCGTGACCGCTTTGATCCAGCCCCATAAACCAACCCATTTCGCTATACTTCATAATATAATCTCTGGCTTCCTCATACTGGCCCATATTCTGATAATAAATTGATTTTGCCAGATAGCTGTAAGCATAATAAAACACCAGCGGGTGTTTGGTGTTCAATGTCTCGTACTTGCCGTCCGCAGCATTTCTCAGTTGGGTGTGATACAGGCTTTCAGCCAACGAATGCAGATAATCCGCAACCTTGTTCGCTTCATCCCAATCATTACACGTATAGCTGATTCTAAACAACTCGCAAGCTTTATCGAGCGCGTGGCTGTCCGACAACAAATAAATAGCTTCCCTTTGGTTCAGGACCTCTTCCACTAAACCCCGCCTCCCTATCCTGAAAATTAAAGTCACCCCTAGCCTAGTGGCTATTCTTCAGGGTAGTTATGCTGTTAGACTCCCTTTTTTTGCATACCAGTATATTACAAATATAGTCAAAACCTAACTTGAAGTCAATTCAATCATCGGTACATTCATACTTTTGCAACCTGACATGGATGTGTATATTTTACTGGTTATGAATAGATGATTTTCATTATCGAAATAATGCTAAAGAAGACAAAATATTGGCTCTCATATGGGTGGTTTTCATGGTCTATAGTATCGTCAGGGTAACTACGTTACGAATTAGTGCGTACTTTTCAACCGAATACCGGGGCCTTACAATCAAACCTGTGCATGAAAACAAAGTATAAGTACGACTCAACAAAGCATGTACCTGTTCACTAAAATACAAATTCACTTAAGGAGTGAAGTTAATAACATGGAACTTCAATTGGCTTTAGACTTGGTAGATATCCCGCAAGGTATCGCATTGGTAAAAGAAGTAGAATCGTATATTGATATCGTAGAAATCGGTACGCCGATTGTCATCAATGAAGGACTTCATGCTGTAAAAGCAATGAAAGAAGCATTTCCCAATCTAAAAGTACTGGCTGACCTGAAAGTTATGGACGCAGGGGGCTATGAAGTGCTAAAAGCTTCCGAGGCTGGTGCAGATATCGTGACGATTTTGGCTGTAGCTGAAGATGCAACGATCAAAGGTGCTGTAGAAGAAGCTAAGAAACAAGGCGGCAAAAAAATCCTGGTGGACATGATCGGTGTTAAAAACCTGGAGCAACGTGCGAAAGAAATCGACGCTTTAGGCGTTGACTACATCTGTGTGCATACAGGCTACGATCTGCAAGCGGAAGGTCAAAGTCCGTTCGAAGCACTGCAAACCGTCAAAAAAGTCGTAAAAAACTCCAAAACAGCCGTAGCTGGCGGCATCAAGCTGAGTACATTGGCTGAAGTGGTAAAAGCTCAACCGGATCTGGTTATCGTAGGCGGCGGTATCACTGGCGAAGACGACAAAAAGGCTGTAGCTTCGCAAATGCAGCAGCTCATCAAACAAGGTTAATCCAATGGAAACCTCTCAATATTTATCTGAGGTCATCAAGGAGCTGCAATTCGTTCCACAGCTAATCAGCGATACCGAATCAGAACAGTTGATCCACTCCATCGCTGCTGCGAATAAGGTATTCGTAGCAGGAGCGGGGCGCTCAGGGTTCATGATTCGCTCGCTGGCCATGCGGTTGATGCATATGGGGGTTCAAGCTTACGTAGTTGGGGAAACCGTAACCCCTGGCTTGAGCGAGGGAGATCTGCTGATTATCGGTTCAGGCTCTGGTGAAACCAAAAGCTTAGTCTCCATGGCAGACAAAGCGAAGAAACTCGGGGCCTCACTGGCGCTGCTTACCACTTCCCCCGAGTCCACCATCGGCAAACTGGCCGATATCATCGTCAAGCTGCCCGGCGCACCCAAGGACCCGTCCAACAAGGATTACCAGACCATTCAGCCCATGGGCTCACTGTTTGAGCAAACTCTGCTGCTGTATGGCGATGCGTTGGTGCTCAGAACGATGAAGCTGCGCAAGCTGACCTCCGAATCCATGTATGGTCAACACGCCAACTTGGAATAAAACTGCTTTTTCCTTTGCGATAACAAGGCAGGCTGCTTACATGTCCGAGCATGTAAGCAGCCTGCTTTTTTTTGTATTAAATGAGGTGATTCTCTTGTCTGCACAAGTTTGGATATTCATTCTTCAAGTTCGGCTTATAGGCCATCGTAGCAGAAATATTGAAAGTATGCGGGAGTCGCGGCAAAGGATGCTGCTTCCTTCACGGCCCCATTCGATGTAGCATACATGCCGACCAAAGCTCCAGTAAATCCGCCATTGCGTTCAGGTGAAACCACATAGGCCGGAATCCTGGCGAGTGATACCCAATTGCCGGGACGTGCTGCATAGGATAAGGCAAAATGATACGTATCGGATAGGATTCGAAGCTCCACACCTTCACCGCTTTGTATATCTGGAGCTGCCAACAGAGGCACGGAGGCCCATTCAGTTGATTTCCCCTGATCTGCGACCGAGACCACTACAGTAAGCAAATCGCCTTCGCCAGCCCGGCGAATACCCAGCGTAAAGTGACCGCGCTCATTAAGCCGTACTGCTAGGCCGGCTTCTTCATCTTTCTGCTGTGGTTGAAAATAAAGCCGACTGCGGACGGCGACCCGATGATGCCGCAGCCGGGTACCGAGGAAGACGCTCGGCGCCTCGTCCAGCAGCGTGTGGCGATTGCCGGCGAGCGTCAGCCAGCCGGGACGTGCCTCCAAGCTGATGCAGGCTTCGCACAGCCTGCGCGGAGCAGCCCAGCGGCAGTCCAGCCGCTGACCATCAAAGTCATCGCGCCAGCTATGACGCTTGGCAGACGCGAGCAGCGTAGGAGCAGGCGAGCAAGCCTGCTCCGCCAGACCGAACGGCTGACGGTCTACAGACATGTGCAATTGCACCATGCCTGCATTGTTGTCAGCCATAGGCCACCCGTCCGTTGTCCAGCGGACAGGTGCCAGAAAGGTTTCGCGTCCGAGCACGCTATACGACTGAGCAGCTGTTTCAGTCTGAAGCATGACCTCTATGCGATCATCCACAGGCCGGGCATCCACCACCGGACGGACGCCCAGGAAAAAAGCCCACCAGTCCCCCCGAGTGTCCTCAACCAGTTCGGCATGGCCTGTGTTCTGAATCGGATGCGCAGGGAGAGCGTTATGCGTGAGCATGGGCTCTTTCATCCGTTCAAACGGACCATACGGGCTATTGGCCCGATACACGAGCGTACGATGATCACGCCCCGTGCCGCCACAGGCGCACAGCAGGTAATAACGACTGCCGATGTGATACAGATGCGGCCCTTCGGTCCATACGCCGCCATCTCCATGAGCAATAGCCACAGGCTCGGTCAATGCCTGGCCTGTAGCAATATCCAGTTCGTACTGAATTATATGCGACTCGGCATCTGCCCCGGATTGTACGGTAACATACACTTTCCCGTCGTCATCAAATAGCAGGGACGGATCTATATTTCCGTAAGGAATACGGATCGGATCAGACCAAGGTCCCACAGGGTTCACAGACGTAATATAAAAATTGCCTATCCCCATCACATCTGTCGTAATCAGGTAGAATACACCCTGATGATAGCGCAATGTGGGCGCATATATACCTTCTGAGCTCTTCCGTGTGGACAAATCCATCTGACTGCGCCGATTTAATGCATGCCCGATCTGCCGCCAATCGGTCAGGTTTCGGCTATGAAAAATCGGCAACCCCGGCATGTATTCAAATGAGCTTGTCGCCATGTAATAATCCTCTCCGACACGTACCACGCTCGGATCAGGATAAAATCCGGGGACAACCGGATTCGTATAGCGCAAGGTAGCCATAGCTTCAGCTCTCCTTTTGAACAGCTCTACTCCTCTGTCTCAAATCATTTATTCATTACTCCCTACTGGCAGCGACGGCACTTTGGATGGATCAACCAGCGCCCAATATGCATATTTGGCCTTTAACCGTTCATCGAACAGCAGCGGCTTATCCAGCCGGGCAATCGGGAATGTACTGAGCCACGTATTGCCATCATCTGTTCCCCAAATGGTCACATTGCTGAGATGCTCCTGCTGTCTTGTAAACATATCGAACAGCGCCTGATAACGATGAGCCTGCCGGATCAGCAGGACGTCCGGGATCGTTTCGTAGCGATCCGTATCATTAGAGTAGAGGCCCATATCCAGCTCTGTGATCTGATTATCCAGCCCAAGTGAAGCAAACTTTTCGATGGATTGCTCAATTTCGGCTATGGTAGGAAACTCCAAGCGGATATGCGATTGGTGACCTACGCCGTCAATAGGTACGCCTTTGGCAAGCAAATCACGCACCAGATTGTACAGAAAATCGCGTTTCTTCGGTTCATGGGTATTGTAATCGTTAATGAACAATCGCGCGTTCGGCCCTGCCACCTCCCTCGTGACACGGAACGCTTTTTCAATATAATCGGTTCCTGTAATCTGATACCACTTGCTGCGGCGCATGCCGTCCGGCTGATCAGGATCAATGACCTCATTTACCACATCCCAATCGGTAATGACATTTTTATACCGGGCCGCAACGGCGCGAATATGCGTCTCCAGGCGGTCCAGCAAAAGCTTTTTATTCTCAGCAGTCGGCGTCATCGGCTGTCCATTTTTGTCCTTAAACATCCAATCTCCGGTCTGGTTATGCCACACTAAGGTATGGAAACGGATTTCCAATCCGTGCTGTCTGGCAAATTGCACAATTTGATCTGCTTCCTCCCAATGAAACTGCCCCTCAGATGGTTGCAAGGAGACTGGCTTCATCGCATTCCCTGCAACGACGCTGTTAAAATGCTTTTGTACCAGTTCTCCGTAAGCCCCTTCGGTCTGGAAAGCCTCAATCGCTGTGCCGATGCTGAACTGTCCCTGATATAATCCATGCAAAGCAGGTATGTCCTTTTCAATCGCCAGCGGCGGCACCAGCGACAATTCGAAATCATCCATATAAAAGGAAGACGTCCCTTCTGGCGATTCCAGGTACATAGAAACGGTATCTGCATCATGTGCGAGCGTATACGTACCAGACAAATGCACCCATCCCCCTGTCGTGACAGCCGTATCGCCTACAACCGTTTCATATGCACTTTGGCCTTGGTAATCACGCTGTGCACTGAGCCTCACCTTAGCAGGCTGCTCACCCGGAGCCAGCTTCACCCAGGCACTGACCGTATATCGGTTGCCTTTTTGCATTGTGGCAGTCACGTCCAGCTTGGGTCCGGCATATGCCTTTTGTCTGCCCGTTGTCAGCAGACTGTATGAGCCGGTCCGTGCATCGGCATTCAAGACCTGCACGGTCTCGTCTCCCAAGCGGGATATCCATCCTTGGGCTGTACCGTCTTCGAACCCGGATACGATCCCACTTGTAGGATTTGTTGGTGTTACTGAAACCTGCCTGATTTCCACCTCATCCACGTAGTAAGCCTGAGCAGAATTCGAGTTCTCCACATACAGCTTCAATGCATTCATCTCCCCGGTAAAAGTATATCTCCCCTGGAGTTTGATCCACGATGTATCTGTTGTCTCCGTCTGAGCTAGGGTCTTCCATGCTGTAGTCCCGCCTGTCGGCTGCTGCTCCATCGTAAACTTAAGCACGCTTGGAATTGCAGCATTGCCGTCCAGTTTCACATATCCGCTAATTTCATACTCCACATCCGGCAGCAACAGTGGCTTCACATCTAACTCTGCTCCATTCCAAGCCGCCGTACGAGCGGTTGCCTTCAGACTGTGCGTACCACCATATGCCGCTTCCGTGACGGATGCAATTTGGGTATAAGCTCCCCGTGGCTTCCAGCCGTCACTGTTTCCTTGCTCAAATCCATACGCTCCAATGACCTTCCCTGCCGATAGCACCGTGTTCGAAACCGACGGAGAATGTTCCACAGATGGAACTGCTTTCGCTACAGACATTCCCCACCATCCGATAGGCGATAACAACAGCACTCCAGCCAGCACCAGACAAAAAGGCGTATACCAACCTGACCGCAAAGCAATCCCTCCTGCACTCAAATTTTTGAATTCGTATTTGGCACCCTTGGATTTCAGTTACTTGCGGATTAAAAGTGGCTCCTAGAATAAATGTAAAATGTCTACTATCCTTTCACGCCTCCCAAGGTCATACCCTTCACAAAGTATTTTTGTAAAAACGGATAGACTAAAATAATAGGAACTGAGGCGACAATCGTCATCGTGGCACGAATAGAGGTAGGCGTAACCGCCTTCGCCAGATTTTCTGACCCTGAAAACTGGCTGGCATAATCCTGAGCGTTAACGGACGTATTGGAATTTTGCAAAATTTTCATCAGCTCATATTGGAGTGTGCTCCACTGCTCATACGACGAATTGTACAAAAATACATCGAACCATGAATTCCATTGCGAGACCGCCGTGAACAACGACACCGTTGCCAGCACCGGCACACACAGTGGCAAAACGATACGCATAAAAGTAGCAAACTCCCCAGCACCGTCAATACGCGCCGACTCCAAAATCCCCTCTGGCAAGCCCTCAATAAAGGAGCGAATGACTATGACATTAAACACCCCGATTAACCCCGGTACGATGTACACCCAAAAGGTTCCCAGCATCCCAAGCTCACGAATTAAGAGAAAATTGGGGATCAAGCCACCGCTAAAATACATCGTCAAAATAAAGGAAATCGAAACAAATTTGCGCAGCACATATTCCGGCCGGCTGATCGTATACGCCACCATCGCGCAGCAAAACACCGAGGTCACTGTACCCGCGACCGTACGTAATACAGAAATCAACGTAGCATGGAAAATCGTCGCTTCCTTGAATACAAATTCATAATTACTCCACGTGAATTCACGCGGCCACAAATAAATCCCACCCCGAATGGAGTCATTCGCTTCATTTAATGAAACCGCCAACGTATTTAAAAATGGATACAGCGTGAACACCATTAGGCATAGCATAAACACAACATTGCACGCATCAAAAATCCGATCCGAGGGCGCCCGAAATCGCCCATGTACGGCCTTCCCTTTGCCCATGACTTCCTCTCCTTTCTAAAACATCGCCTAGCCCAGCACTTAAGGTCTTGATGAGGTCCGCGAAGCGGCCTGTTAAAAATCCACAGACTTGCACCTGTAGTATGCATAAGCACGCACTCCTGCTATCGCCTCGAATAGCCCATTCCCAAAGACATCCTCTAATGGCGATAGCGAAGCTGAGCCAACCATCATGACGCAGTTATTACAAGGAGGCGCGAGTCACGCGCCTTTCTTAAGCTCTTCCCTGCCACTACCCTCAGTTCTTAAAAAAAGTGACTTTACGGCGGGTAGTAGCGGAGCGGGCGGAATTGTTCTGAAGAAGCGGAGCATTCAGAAGAACAATCTGCACGCGAAGCGACAACGAGCCCTCCCCAGAAACTCACTCTTTTTTTAGAACAACCTCTCCTCCCCTAACCGCTTCGCAATATAATTGGCGCTAAACAACAGTATGAAGCTAACCACCGTTTTGAACATTCCGGCAGCAATGGAAAGCGAAAAGTTCCCCATCTGGATACCATATTTCAGTACGAAAATATCCAAATTTTCCGAGTAATCCACGTTCATGCCGTTGCCCAGTAAATATTGAGGTTCAAAGCCTGATTCGAGCAGGTTGCCAATGTTCATAATGAGCAGGATGATAAATACAGGCTTTAATCCTGGTAATGTCACATGCCAAATCCGCTGAAACCGCCCTGCTCCGTCCATCTCGGCCGCTTCATACTGCGAGGGATCAATCATCGTCATCGCGGCCAAATAAATGATGGTATTCCAGCCGACATTTTTCCATACCTCCGACGCACCGAGAATGCCCCAAAAGTAGCTTCCCTCACCTAACCACAGAATAGGTTCCTTAATCAGCCCAAGCCACATCAGCACCTCATTGATGATACCGCCGTCCGCAGACAGTGCAGTACTAATGATGCTGGCCGCGACCACCCAAGAAATAAAGTGTGGCAAATAGCTGATCGTCTGAACCACCCGTTTAAATACGAGCTGGCGAAGCTCATTCAGCAAAATCGCCAATGCTATAGCGGTGACAAAGCCCAGCACCAGGTTAATAAAGCTCATCGCCAGCGTATTGCGCATCACCCGCAGAAAGTGTTCATCCTGAAACAGAAAACGGAAATGCTTCAACCCGACCCAATGCTGGTCAAGCAGCTTGCGGGCAGGCTTAAAATCCTGGAAAGCAATCGTCCAGCCCCACAGAGGTAAATATTTAAAAATAAACAGCCAGATTAAAAAAGGGACGGACATCCATACGAGTGCACGCTGCTGGTTCAGCTTGTGTATAAATCCCCTAAAGCCGGTCCGCCGTGAGGACGGCAAACGACCCGAGGAGGTCGTAACAGGTGGCGGTGACGTGTAGCTCATAGCTGCTTCCTCCTTTATTTTTTCCCGACCGTCTTGACTTTTTTGGCAACCTCCTTCGTGATCAGTTCCTCAAAAGCCTTCACATCCAGCTTGTTAAACTCGGTGGTGTATTCATTCCAAATGGCATCAAACTGTGCCGGTGCAGACAGCACCAAGCGCGGGAAATATTTGCGCTGCAGGTCACCTTTCTTTTGCTGAAAGATCTGCGCTGGTGAGCCTTGGGCAACCTGAATGCTCCAGGCTGGGAACCATGGACGTTCGTCAGGTGCGGAAAACATCTGCGAGAAGGACTCTACACCGTTTGCTTTTAGCAGCTTTTTATCACCTTCGGTATACGACATACGTGCAACCTCAGGCTGCCGTCCGGGGCTAGCCGAGTTGCCGTCAGGCAAGGAAGAACCGTTACCGTATCGCGGCCAGCTGTATTCAAAATATTTGAACCCAAATGAGTCACGGAACGCATCCTCACCCGTCTTTTTAATTTGCTCCTTGGTCCGATAAAAGCGCCCATTTTTATCTACATCATAGGTTTCACCTTTGATCCCCCAGTTGGATAACACTTGGTTTTCGTCGGTCAGCAGATTGTTGAAAAATTTGATGATACGTACCGGGTCCTTGGCACTGACCGTAATTCCAATGCCTCGGTTATTAACAAATGACGACGGATCAAGATACTGATCCTTTATATTCCGGTCGTATACAACAGGCAGCCCTACATATTCCAGATCATCATTACCCGATCGCTTGGAAGCCTCCTGCAGGTTATTTAGAGCCTGCCCTGCCTGCCAGCGGTAATCGAAAAAGCCCAGCACCTTGCCCGAGGTCAGCTTCGCCAAATATTGATCGTAATTGTCCACAAAGGACGATTTATCGAACAGGCCCTCTGCGTTAAGCTGATTTAGCTCTTTCAGGTACCGTTTAGTGATGTCCTTATCTCCATAATCCGTCGCCTGGTGTGTTTTCATATCAATAATTGTGCCGCCATCGTTGGGATAGCCTGCCAGATGCATCGGCGCATTCGTAAGCGCATAAAACCTATCCTGTGTGGTTAGCGCCAAGTACCCGGTTAATCCCTCGTCTGCATGCTTTTTCGTATAATTCCGAATCAGAGCCAAGTACTCATCTAACGTTTTTATTTTTGGATATCCCGCCTCCTTCAACACTCTGCGCTGTATCCAAAAAGCTCCCTGCTCTATGTTAGGAGCAGACAAATAATCGCCGACCACCGCGCTAAACGGCAGGAAATAGATATTCCCATCCTCCGCTTTCATCAGGTTGTAGTAGGGTCCGTATACACGCTTGATATTTGGCCCATATTTGTCGATCAAATCATTCAGGGGAATAAAAGCCCCGGCATCCAGCAGTTTATCAATCGTCCCATCCGGTACAATTACGTCCGGGTAATCGTTGCTTGCAATAAACGTGCCAATCTTCGTATTCGAATCCCCTACCAAATGCTCCAGCTTCCAGTTCACGCCGGTCTGATCTTCCAAAACTTTTCCGATCCGCGTTTCATTGGTATTAACGTCTCTTCCCGCCGTGGCATTAAAATACGTGAATGTGACCTTCTCCTTGCTATCTCCCGACGCAGGCTCCTTATCCGAGCTCCCTGAGCAAGCAGTGATCATAGATGCCATCATAACCATTACCAGACTGATGATTCCGAACCTTTTGCTTGTCATGCCAGACCTTCCCCTTTCGGCCTCTTTTGTCAATTATGTGTGAATATCATGCGCACGCCCCTTGAACAACGAGAATCCCGCGCACCCTAAATTGTAAGCACTTTCATTTTATAAAATGCCGTTCAGTTTGTTCACCTGTCAATCTAAAGGTGTTACTTAGGAAACTATAGGTCCCGATCCGCAGGAATCATTATACGAATCTCCGTACCTTCGCCGGGTGCACTGCGAATGGCGAGCTCAAAGCGTTTCCCGTAGTAAAGTTTTAGACGATAGATGACATTTTGCAGACCTATACGCTCACCCATTTCTTCCTGCCTTTGCATGTAACCATATAAGCGCTGCACCTGTTCCGCAGACATGCCAACCCCATCATCCCGAACCGTTAGAATCAGTCGTCCTTCCTCATGCTCAAAAAGAATCTCAATGCGTCCCCCATGCTTTAGCGGCTCAATGCCGTGGATACTTGCATTTTCAACCAGCGTCAGTACGACCATTTTGGGAATCAGATTATCCAAGTCTTCAGAGCGCGCCTGTACATCGTACTGTATTCGCTCACCAAAGCGATATTGTTGGATTTCCAGAAAACAACGGATCAACTCCAACTCGTCCCGCAAAGTAACTCGATCCTTGTTCCACACCAGCGAATTGCGGAAAATCCGTGCCATGTTATGAATAATGCGGGCTGTCTCATCCTCATGCTTCATCAGGCTTCGCATGCGAATCGTCTCCAGCGCATTGAACAGAAAATGGGGGTTGATCTGGCTGTGAAGTGCATTCAGCTGGGCATGTCTACGCTGAATCTCCAGATTTTTTCGCTGAATATCGGCCATATAAACATCGTTAATCAGTCGTTTGATTCTCAGCGTCATCCGATTAAATTCACCTGTTAGCTGTCCGATTTCATCACTCGACTCCATACCTGGAATGAGTTCAAAATGCTGATTTTTCACCTTTTTCACATGTTTCAAAATGCGATGAAGCCGCACGTTCAGCGAACGTGTAATCCAAATAATGATCAAGGTGGGCAGCAGCATATTCACACAGGTTAACAAGAGCGCAAAATTGCGAGGTTCCTGCATTTCATACAGCACTTCATCCCTTGATACTGCGGCCACAATGCTCCAACCGTTCAGATTATTTGTAAGCACATAACTAGTCTTGAACTCCATGGTGTTCTCGGGCAGCTTGAGGGTACTATAGGCCACGCTTTTATGGTTTATATCCACCTTGGGATCATTTGTGTATTCAATTTCTCCCCGTTCGTTAAGCAGGAAGAGACTCCCCTGTAAATTCAGGTTATTGAAAATCTCCCGAATGGACGACATTCGCAGCTCTATTTTTAGTATTTTTTCACGACCACTTGGGGAATAAAAGTAGTTCATCCGTCGAATCAGGCTGAAGGGGTGTGTCTGCTCGTCGGTACTGTCGTCGGTACGGACAAATATAGGCTTGGACTGGCGTCCAGGCGGGATTTGGGTATACCAGGGGAAGCCTTTGACCTTCTCATCTATAAAGCTGATTCCCCCGGAATTCAGCAGCGTTGAATTATCTGTGTAGATCGTAATTCCACCTACGGATTGGTACACAGGGCTGTACGTATTGTTTAAGATACGACGTAAATAAGAGTCATAAACAGCAATATAGTCAGCAGGGTGGGGATATGTTTCTTCCAACACCTCATTGAGTCGATAATCGGTATAAAAGATAGACGAGATTTCCATCGCATCTTCAAATTCCCGGTGAAATTCAATTTTAATTTGTTCCAGTGCGCGCGTAATATCCTGAATACGCTGTTCCTTCACATTTTGCGAGGTAACATGGTAAAAGATCAGATTGGTCAGCACTATAGGTGTAAAAACACAGAGGAAATAAAGCAGCAGCATTTTATCTCGCAGCCGTATATGATCCAGGATAGTTCTCAGCCTCTTCATTCGCCGGACCTCTCTGGCTCGTACCCAACACTCAGGCTATTGCGGTATTCACTTGGCGTGACGTGCGCCAGCTTTTCAAACTGAGTCACAAAATAGTCTGAACTGCCGAAGCCCACGCGCTCCGCAATTTCATATATACGCAGATCCGTCTGCCGTAGCAGGCGTTTCGCCTCCTGAATGCGTAATTTCAGCAGGAATTCGTTAAAGTACACACCGTATGTTTTTCTGAACAATTGACCGAGGTATACCGGATTCATGTAAAAGCGGGCCGCAATACTTTTCAGACTTATATTCTCGTCAGCATGCTGCTCAATGTAAGCACGGATATGCTGGATTCCTCCCTGCTGACATTCTTTGCGCAGCGTCCCAATATATTTTCCACTTTCCTCGGCAAAGGCTGTAAACAATCGCTGGAGTTCACCCAGCGACAGATTCATATCCTGCCAGTTGATCATCGGTTCCAGCGACTGAATTGAGCGCTCATTTCCCTGCATGTTTTGAATGACCCGCACGATACTAAGAACGCATTGATGCAGACTCATTTTCATAGCCTCAGGGGCATAATGCTCTTCCCGAAAGCTGCTAAATAAATAATCTACGGTCGCACGCAGCTCTTCCAATTGGAGTTCCTCGATCTGCTCTGTCAAGCTATCGAGTACGTCCTGACGAATGGTCCTATAGTGGAGGGGGGGCATTTCCCCCGGCAGATAGACAACAATACCACTATGGTCATGAATGTATTTATGGAGCACTGCTTCTTTTGCACTGGCATAGGACTGCTGGATATCTCGCAACTGATTCACAGGACTTCCCGCATAAACGAACACCCGACTTCCCAACCGGTCTTTTAGTGACTCCATCCCCTCTATCTCCTGTTGTAGCGCTTTCATAAAAACTTCCACCTTGGCTTCAAAACACTCTAAAAAGAAGTCCGGTACGATAAGACCAATCCGGTTACGATGCTCATGGACATAGAGAGGGTACTTGCTGCCCATTAAACGATGAAGTGCTTGCTCTATAAGTTCCCTGAACTGGAAAAGTGATAGCATGACGCCATCGTCACCGGAGCGCCAAGGATGCTGATCATTCAGCTCGACGAGTACATAGTACATATACGTGGCTTCTCCAAGCCGCAGCTGCTGCTCCCAATGTGTCAACACTGCATCATCCACTGGGTTCATCATCATCGTCTCTAGCAGCCCGCCTGTAAGGTGGTTCTGATATCGCTGCGCGTTCTGTTGTTCTCGGTGCAATCTTTCACTCAGCTTGCGCAGTGTAGCCGAAAAGTCCTCATCATCAACCGGCTTAAGTATAAAATCATGAACTCCATAGCGGAGTGCCTGCTGCGCATAAGTAAAATCACTGTAACCACTCATAATAATAAAAGCAGGATGTTGGGTACTCCGTTCGAGTACGGATCGAATCAGCTCTAATCCATCCAGCACAGGCATACGAATATCGGTAATGATCAGGTCTGGGTGGAGACGACTGATTAGCTCCAGCGCATCCTCACCGTTATCAGCTTCTCCTACGATTTCAAAGCCACAGGTCTCCCAATCTACAAGTTGAATCAGCCCTTTGCGGGTGAATATTTCATCATCCACCACAATAGCTCTATGTAGCTTCATAACCTGCCTCCTCCTTTCGATGAAACGTCAATTTATTTGAGTTGACTACTTCACGAGCCTTGCGCGATATCCCAGCTGGAGAAAAATGGCCTTTAAAACGTATTGTGGCACTTCGGAAGCCATTTGTACAGACGGGATTTCATCATAAGGTCGCTCCAAAGCGTGAAAACTATTGCCCCCAGCTGCTTCCTCACTGAACACAACCGTGACCTACTGTGGCTTAGACATTCAGCGCTGTCACAGGTACAGTAATCCCGCTAGACAGCCGGTTTATAGCGTATTCCGGGGTGTGACTCTCCAATACAAAAGCCGCCTGGTCTAAATGACCAAGCGGCTTTTGTATGTTTGGACTGCAATTCCTCTTCTTGCAATTTCTATACTTTATATATTTTGTGCATAGCTTTCACTTGGCGTTTTGGTCAACACCACATGCAGGCTGGAATTCGCTTCCGCACTACCACGATAGGAAAAGTGCTCATCTCCGGTAATATGGATCATATCCCCTTGGACAACTTCCGTTTCTTCACCATTTACAGTTACAGTACCGCTTCCTTCCAGAACAAGCAAATATACATTCGCTCCTGGATGATTATGTGTTGGTAACTCAGCATTAGGGGTGAAGTTGAGAATAAAAATGACATTGTCGGCTTCCTTATGCACAATTCGTTTTGTAAATGCAGCTTCTTTATATTCCTGAAATTGAATGAGGTTTGATTTTTTCATGTAGATTCACTCTCCTGTTTGTAATTGGATTGGGCCTATATAGTCTTATTGTATTTGATTATTACGCTCGTCTTGTGATTGCGATCACAAACATAAATTTAAGTCATAAATACTTTGAAATATTCAAAAATTTGATTTCAATCATCTTTTTCATCATCACATCCAACTAAAATCGAATTGTGTCAGACAAACCAAAAAAGCAGGAGGTTATTCCTATGAAACCAGGATTTAAGCTGGCAAAGGATATTTATTGGGTAGGAAAAATTGATAATCGTGAGGTCCCCTTTCATCGTCTTCTACTATCAAAGGGTACAACATATAATGCATATCTGCTGAAAACAGGAAAACCAACTATTGTAGATACCGTAGATATGGCGTTCGGCAGAGAATTTGCAGAAGCTGTAGCGGAATTAATCGACCCGTTGGATATTCAATATATAATCGTCAATCACACGGAACCGGATCACTCCGGCGGGTTAGCGGCACTTGCTTCCAAGGCAGCAAACGCCACAATTGTCTGCACGGAGATTGCCGTTCCGGAAATTCAGCAGATGTACAAGCTCCAGCATCGGAATTTCCTCGTCATCAAGGATGGGGATCAACTCGATATTGGAGGCAAGACACTGCTGTTCAAGGAAACACCTTATCTCCATACAGAAGAAACTATGATTACGTATTGCATCGAAGACAAAATCTTGTTCCCTTGCGATATTTTCAGCACACACGTGGCTGTAGAACATCTATTTGCCGATGAGGCCGGCTTTGATATCACCGAGGATTTTATCGGATATTATCAGGCTATTATTCATCCTCATCGCAGATATGTGCGTACATTAATCGAAGCTGTATCTGACTTGGATATTGAGATGATTGCTCCTTCCCACGGCTTCGCGATCCGACATGATATTGCCAAATTTATTGATTTGTACGCATCGATGAGTACCGAAACCAAGGATGATAAAAAAGTAGCGATTGTTTATGCCACCTTAAAAAATAATACTAAAAAAATGGCAAACATCCTGAGAGATTGCTTTTTGGAGAACCAAATCAAGGTGGAGCTATGGGATGTAGATAAAGCGGATGAAACCGAGATATTAAATAGTATTACCTCAGCTGATGCTGTTTTCGTCGGCAGCTCTACCAAATATGCCGACATGACAGGCAAATTGGAAGATCTGCTGCAAAAAATGCAAAAGATGAATTTGGAAGGTAAGCTTGCTGCCGCCTTTGGTTCCTACGGCTGGAGCGGTGAAGCCATTGAAGTCGTACAGGATTACTTGAACGGTACTAATATGAAAGTCCAGAGCACTTCAGATGTAATCAAGTCAACTGGTATGACGCATGTGGAATTCCCAGTACGCATTCGCTTCTCTCCTACAGAAGTTGAAAAAGTGAAAAAAATTAAAAATGCCGCTGAATTTGTCTCAGATCTGCTGCTTAGTGTTATTTGAGCACAGGAAGCTTAGAGGGAATAGGAGAGATGCCGAATGGATAACCAACATTACGTTATCATCGGAGGGGGCGTGGCCGCTGTCAACGCGGCAAAAGCGATTAGAGATCATGATGAGCTAGCAGAAATTTCTATTTACGGGGAAGAGTCCTCCCTTCCATATAACAGAGTCAAGCTTTCGAAGGCACTATTCACTGACTTGCACAGCGACAAAATCCTGATTAAAAAGGAAAAGTGGTTTGCTAGTCAACGGATTCATGTGTATTCCGGTGTAAAGATCACGGCGATACACGCAGAGGACTGCACCATCGAAACAGCCAACGGGCAAACCGTTGCTTATGACAAGCTGCTGCTGTGTACAGGAGCCCACAACCGTAAGCTTGTGCTGGACGGAGCTTCACTAAGGAACGTTCACAATATTCGGTTTCGACAAGATGCAGACAGACTTAAAACGGAATTGCGACAAGGAGACCGGATATGTATCATCGGCGGTGGTATTCAGGGTGTAGAAACCGCCTGGTCCTTCCAGCAAGCCGGATATGCCGTTACCATTCTGGAAGCTTCGCGACGGCTCATGCCTCGCCAGCTAGATGAAAAGGCATCCGCTATTTTGACCCGCCGAGTTATCGAACAGGGTACCCAGGTGTGCCTTGGGCAAGGCGTAAAGCGTATTACAGGCACAGATCATGTAGAGGGCGTAGAACTGCAGGACGGCACTGTTATTCCCTGCGAACATGTCGTGTACTCTATCGGAATTGTACCTAATACGGAGCTTGCTCGCCAAATCGGCCTTGATATTGGTCAAGGCATTCTGGTGAATGCGCAGATGGAGACCAGCTCTGCCCATATATATGCGGCAGGTGATGTAGCCGAGTTCCACAATAGAGTAGATGGATTATGGGAAAGTGCTATGGAGCAAGGGAAAATAGCAGGCACTAATATGGCGGGTACCTCCACAGCTTACCAGCGTCCTCTTCCTGTCACCCTGTCCAACAGCTATGAAAGCCCCTTGTTTTCCATCGGTCTGGTAGACGAACAAGTCTGTGACACCAGCCTGACCCGTGAAAATCAAGTTTCTTATACACGTATGTTCATACAAAACGGCTCTATCTGCGGTGTGATCGGCTTTGGGGATGCTCTCGCTTCACTTCCATATAAAGCAGCCATTATCCAAGGACTCAGTCCGGATGCACCAGAGCTTACAAAAATTTTGGATGACAAGGAGAACTAAAGATGAAAAAATATGTATGTCAGCCCTGTGGATACGTTTATGATCCTGCTATGGGTGACCCTGATGAAGACGTTATGCCAGGTACAGCGTTCGAAGACCTTCCGGAAGACTGGGTTTGTCCAGTCTGCGGTGAGGATCAAAGCCATTTTGCCCCTATAGATGATACAGAATAACAAGAACACGCTATACTTTTTAGTTTCCGGTTGATGAATGGAGTGAATGAATGTGAATGAGATGTCCTGCCCCTGCCAGTGCGAACAGGAGCCCTGTGCCCGCAAAGTGCCTATCTTTTCCTCTTTGTCCTGCGAAGATTTGTGTAAGGTTAGCTCTATGATCCGGCACCGAAAATATCAGAAAGGCGAGGCCTTGATTGTCGAGGAACAGGCTTCCGATACGCTGTACATTATTAAAAGCGGGCATGTTAAGCTGCTGAAGATGACACCTCAGGGCAAAGAACAAATTCTGCACATTCTGACAACTGGCGATTTTTTTGGTGAGTTGAATATATTTAATAACGACGAGTTGAGCAATTTTAGTGCGTACGCCTTAAAGGATACTGATATTTGTATGCTCACCAAAGATGATATGGAGGAGTTGATCCGCAACAATCCCGATATCTCTTTGAGGCTGCTCAAAACGATTACCAAACGCTTGGCACATACCGAAAACCTGGCTCAAAGCCTGGCTACCAAAGACCCGGAAATTCGTATCGCCTACATGATTCTCGAACTCGGACACAAGTACGGCAAGCCGGACGGCTCCTATATTAAAATAAATCTCCCCCTTTCACGCGAAGAGATGGCTAATTATGTGGGTGTCACACGTGAAACCATCAGTCGCAAATTCGGAAAATTTGAACAGCTGGGGATTATTCATATCAAGGGTACACGTGAGATTACCATCCGCGATGTACAGAAACTGAACGAATATATGGATTGATATATACCAGGTTACTCTGGCATGAGGACAAAAAAACCGCTTCTTTAACTTATGGATTGTAGTTGATTCATCAACCACTTCCATGTTGTTAAAGGGCGGTTTCTTTTATTCTGTGCATTTGGCCATTAGCTATTCTGTAAAATAACAATAGAAACCGTAGGCCTGTTTTTGCGTAGTAATACAAAGTTTATAAGCCTGAAATCAAGCCAAGATTTCTGTGTCTTCATACTCTTTATAAAATAAGCAAAATGGAGAGGAATAGATATGGCGGATCACCAAACCGGTAAGGATATTTTTCGAGAATGTTGCTCTAGGATTGCTGCGGCCTGTGAGCCTTGCGGATTCAAATACTATAAATCTAGGCGAAGCATGGTCAAGCACATGGACCCCTTTACGGCCGAGGTGCGTTTTTCGAGCAATGCTTTCAATGTGGCCGGCAGCTATTTGGAGTTTAATGTAAATTGCCAAATCATGAATACGCAAAGCGGAAAAGTATATTGGGATATCAGCTTGAGCAGCTTCCGGAACAAAGGCAAGGTATGGAATCTGGCCAAGGAAACGTCTCGGGAGAAGGAATTGGCGGAAATTATCACATTGATTCGAGACAAGGTCGTTCCTTTGGTGGACAAGTATGGTGCTAATCTCGACGAGGTGCTTGAACAAGCCATCTTGACCGGATGGTTTTTGCCACAGCCGAATCCCATGGAATTCTATGTGCTGGATGTTCTGGATTTGGTGGTTGATTTCGGATCCCCGGAACAGGTAGCCGCATGTGCGCACCGATACATCCGTCATTTATCGGAGGAAATGCAGAACACCTTCAGGAAAGAATATGAAGCCTATCAAAGGGATGAACAAGCTGCCAGCACGATAGCATTCCGCAAATTGATCCCTCTTATGGTGGAGAGAAGCATTTCCTTGCCGCAGTGAAATGAAAGGATATTAGCGCGCCGTATTGAGAACGTGCCTTCATCGCTGGAAGATGGGCGATCACCTGTGTGGTGACCGCCCATCACTCATTCTGCGGATAAAGGAGCTATATTGGTGGCCTTGGGAAGCGCAGCCTGAATTGTAGCCGGCTTGGAGCAATCCCACACTACTTTGACCAAATACCCAAACAACAACACATTTAGCAATGATGTCACACACAAAACAATACCGTAATGATCCTGAGAATTGGAGCTATAGAAAATATCAAAGGTGTTCAGGAAAATCGTAAGACTGAATCCACCCGCAAGCCACAAAAATCTGCGATCTTTCAAATACAGGTACGCCAGTACAGCTAACGCCGCCGCAGGGAACAGATACCGTTCATGCATGCTGGAAGCGAAGGTAAATACACCTGCAATGAGTACCAGTGCAGCTGCTGCTGCAAATTGTGGTTTCCGACTACGGATATACATCCACCATGTAAACAGAGTCACTAGCACAATGCAGATCATCCCCCATGTATGGTAACTGAACAGGAACAGCGTTGTAGTGTCCTGCGTATAATTGCCACCAATTAGTGCGAAGAAGTTATACGCGTTCACCGAAGCATATGGATATTCGCCAACTGTCCCCTTGTATAAATCAAGCAGCCATAATGGCTCCTGCCCCCATGAAAATGGCAATATGACCAGAATGGTTGTCACAACGGCACCACCAATGGACAACAGCCAAGGCTGTATTTTGCGCTGTCTCAGCAGCTCGAAGAACAGAACCGGCGCATAAATAATCCCCTGTGGCTTCATCAATACCGCTATCGTAAACAGTACAGCGGACCAGCCTATCCGGTTTTCCACCAGCAGCACAATCATGCCCACAATCAGCATGGTAAAAAATGAATCTACCTGCCCCCAGAAGGTCGAATTGATAAATACAGCTGGGTTAAACACATAGAATATAGCCAATCCGAGGCTCACTCCATAGCCGACCCGTTTGCTTGCCAACCGGTACAGCATGTACGCTGTCACGATATCAGCTAAAATATTCGGAAGCCGCAGCAATACGGACATATAAGGACTGAAAGCATCCGTAGAGCCGATTTTACCGATTACATATAAAATATAAATATAGAACGGTGGATAATCACTGGAACCATTCGTGTAAAAGCCTGACAAGCTATCCGCTGCTGTCGTAGCCCAGTTTCGAAATAGCATTAAATCCATGTGGCCCGAGATCCATGGGGCGATCGCCATTCTTAAAAAGAATCCCACACCCAGCACAGTCCACAGCATCAGTCCCCGGTTACGTTCCCCGAGCTTCCATTCTTGAGCCCGAAAACGATACGCAATAAACACGAACACACCGAAGAACAAAGCAGCGAAAATCGCCATCGGAGTAGCATAAGCAGATGAAGAATTTCCATTTCTTCCCCCACCCATACCACCGCCAGGACCGCCCATGCCCATTCCAGATCCGTTACCAGACATGCCACCGGGGCCTCTGTGCTGTCCGTCTCTAGCAACACCACTGCCGTCCGAGGCAGACGTATCATTCCCGGCCGTTGTACCTTTGTCACCCGATGTCGACGAATTCTCACTAGAGGAGTTGGTCGTCTGGCCCGTCGTCCCCTGATTCTTGCTGTCAGAGCTGCTCGCCGCATCCGTAGATGTTGGGGGAGAATTATGCTGATCTTGTCCTACACTTCCTGTTCCCAGGTTCCCTGCGGTCTGACCGTCAGAGGGACGTTGCCCCGGCCCTCCCATGCCTCCGCCTGCTCCCCCTCCGAACCCGCCGGATGGCCCCTGCCTAATAGCCGCAGAATGAGACGCGGAACTACCTGAATAACTCCATAACGAAACGATACTAACGGCAACACACAATATGAGACTAAATAGAAGTATATATTTCAGACCGTTCGCTTTCCAAACGTTCAAGTCCGATGCACCTCTCTCTGTTTCTATTTTCCTCATATTGTATCTGCCTTAGCTTAGGACTTTGTGAGTTCTGGCTGAATGTTGGCTGAATACGTAATCATCACACTGAACATTGTTGTTCCAACTCCATAATCGCTCTTTCCAGCTGAAATTGTGGATGCTTCAGCATGTTTCCATGACCGGTTGCTAATAGAGACGGATTGTAAGATGCCAGTTTTTTGGCGCTTTGCAGCGAAATTTCCTTGTTCCAGGTAGCTAGTGCTGGGAAAGGAAACAGTGGCTTGAGCCTTCCCGCCACTGCAACACCACCCCGAGTCTGGAAGGCATCGCCTGCAATCAATGCACGGGTACGGGTATCCAAAAATCCCATCGAGCCCGGCGTATGTCCCGGTGCGCTGATCGCCAGCAGCGAACCCACGTTATCCCCATCCTCCAGTAAAACGTCAGGCTGGGTAAGGATATTCTTCGGCACGCTGCCCCGAATAGGAGTGTCTGGTTCGCCTGCCTCCAACGATACATCACCCTTCAGTAGCCGAGCATCCCGCCTTGAAATGAATACTTGCGCCTCAGGATACTTTGCCTTCAGCTTATCCAACGCACCCACATGATCTCCATGCGCATGGGTAAGTACAATTCGTATAATCGGCTGCCCAATCCGCGCCGCAGCCTGTTCAATACGCTGAGCACTGTATGGCAATCCGGCATCGATCAGGGTAAGCCCCTCTTTCTCCTCCACCAAATAACAGTTCACTGGGAACAGCCGGGGCATAAACGTTAATTGATACACATGCTGCACCTGAACGATACGCATTTTATCTCATCTCCTTGTCTTGATCATAAACTAATTATGTTAGTATTATAAATAATGTAATTAGTTTTAGGCAAATTTTTTCGTAAATACCTGTCGGAACGTTATACAAAAAGCAAAAAGCAGACCCGGAATCCTATCTTTGGGTCTGCTTTTATCCATATTATGCACATGTCTTTCAATTCATCAGCTCTACCGGATGGCCTCAGCAATAGGCGTACTGCCGGACACCAAATCAATCGCTCGATGATACGTCTGCTTTTCCTCTAGTGCTGCTACCACCGTTGCCGCTACATCTTCACGTGAGATAGTATGGCTGGTGAGATCTTCACCGGTAGCAACCTTGCCAGTACCCGCATCATCTGTCAACCCGCCCGGACGAAGAATCGTGTAATCCAGATTGCTCGCTTCCAGCAAGCGATCTGCATAATGCTTTGCCACGTAATATGGCTTAATCGATTCAGGCCATTGCTCCCGGTTCTCCGCATATAGAGCGCTGACCATAATGAAGCGCCGGATACCCGCTTGTTCAGCGGCTTCCATCGCCTTGACTGCTCCATCAAGGTCGATGAGCAGCGTTTTATCCGCTCCTGTGTTGCCACCGGAGCCTGCCGTGAACACGACAGCATCGCTGCCTTGTATAGCTGCGGCAATTTCACTTACCGTCCCTTCAAGGTCAGCTACTACCGTTTCTGCTCCCAAACGTTCAAGCGCTTCGGCCTGATCCGGTTTGCGGATCAGTGCCTTTACGCGATGCGACTCATGTTGCCCTAGTAGGCGAACGAGATGTCTGCCTACTTTTCCATTGGCACCAATCACCAGTACGTTCACTCATATCCCCTCCTGTATTCACGGTCTCTCGCTTACAGTATACTGAATATATTTTACCCTTTGAGTCCAGGACGCAATCATATGGGCTATATCAGATTGAACTCAGTTTTTATCTGAATGCTCTCCCTCTCGCTTTTGCTGTAACACGCGAAGACCTGCGCAAAAGGTGTCCATCATCACTTCAATACTCTGATCCACATCCACAGGTAAACCAAAGCCACCCTTTTGTTCAAGTGAGGCAAAACCATGAAGAAGACTGCGGAATCCCCTCGCTGCATGAATGCAATCTGCTTCGTTGAAGCCGTAGCCACTGGATAGCACGGTAAGGATAAGTTCCGCTACTCGATCCGCTGCGTGTCTCAGCTCGGTATCATTTCGGTCGGTTGCATACAGCATCGCTTCATACAAACCAGGCCGCTCGCGCGCATACTGCATATACGCTCTCCCCATAGCAATCAGCGCCTCTTCGCCTGCTCTGCCTACGGCTGCGCTCATCAATGCTTCCTCTAGCTTTTCGAGGCTATGTAATGCCAGCGCTTGACGCAATCCGTTCAATCCGTCCACATGGTTGTACAAAGATGGAGGACGAATATGCAGCTTTTGCGCCAATGTAGTGAGCGTGACCTCTCCCATCCCTCGTTCATTGGCAACATCCTCGGCAGCCTCCAGGATATCTTGTAGCTTTACTCCATTTCTAGGTGACATCATCCGGTCCCCTTTCGTTAAATTCCTATGTAAGGTTAATTTCGTATACATATACAGACTAAATTCTTATTTCATCTTAACTAATCCTGTTAGTTTATACAAAGAAAGTACCGTTTGCAACAGCTCCATACACTAACTCTTTTTAGAAGAAGAGCCGGTAGGATATTACTGCTATAATACAAAGAGATTATAGAGCAGATTCGATATCTTTTCCGATTCCCTGCAAAGGAGCTAGCTATATCTATGGAACCCAATCCACTTCCAGCTATTGAGTTTAATCGTGTCACTAAATATTTCACCGGGTCGGGACAACAACGTGCTGTCCTGAACGGAGTTACGGCAAAGGTCCCGCGCGGAAAAATCACGACACTGGTCGGTCCGTCAGGATCTGGTAAAAGCACACTGCTTTCACTATGCAATCTTTTGCTAGCATCGGATGAAGGAGAAATCAACGTCCTCGGCAAGCCTATAACCGAGTGGGAAATCCCTGAACTGAGACGGAAAGTAGCATTGGTTTTTCAAGATGCCCCCATGCTTCAGGGAACGGTCCTCTACAATCTCCAGACTGTAGAGCGGCTGCATGGCACGGTACTGGAAGATCCGGTTGGCCTGTTAGAGCGCGTAGGACTTACCCGTGACCTGCTGGGGCAAAAGGCGCAGGAGCTGTCCGGCGGACAAAGACAGCGCTTGGCCCTGGCGCGGACGCTCGCGAACCGTCCGGATATTTTACTACTGGATGAGATTACTTCTGCACTGGACCCCGCCTCAGTCAAAGAGGTCGAGGAACTGCTGCTTCAAATGAACAAAGAAGAGGGAACAACGATGATCTGGATTACGCACCATATGGAACAAGCCCACAGGGTAGGCCACGAAACATGGCTGATGATCGACGGAAGACTAGTAGAACAAGCGGATACGGAAACGTTTTTTAACGCTCCACAACATAGTGAAACCCGCAAGTTTGTAGCAGGAGAATGGGTATGACGATTGTTGCCTTGATTCTCTCTCTTGGTTTTGTATTTATCGCCATCGTCATGTCCAAGTCCTTCAAACTCGGTCTGGACCGAGATATTATTATTGCCACGATCAGAGCATCCGTTCAGCTACTGGTGATTGGATATGTATTGCATTTGATTTTTGGGATGCAAAGCTACGGATTTATCGTGTTATTCATTCTGCTCATGATCACTGTAGCTTCTCAAAATGTTGCGCGCAAAGGACGTTTTATTCCCCAGCTTATGTGGAAGTCATTTCTGACGTTGCTGTGTGTGGAAATCGTTACACAGGCATTTCTAATTGGCCTGCATATCATTCCGGCGACAGCCCGGTACATGATTCCGATTAGCGGCATGATCATTGGCAGCTCCATGATTTTGTCCAGTCTGCTGGTATCGCGGCTCAAGTCGGAAGTCCTGCTGCGCAAGCCTGAAATCATGCTTATTCTTGCGTTGGGAGGAACACCGAGACAAGCCATCTTCCCTATACTGAAGAATTGTATACGTTCCAGTATGATTCCAACCATTGAGGGGCAGAAAACACTTGGGCTTGTCCAGCTTCCCGGCATGATGACCGGACAAATCATTGCAGGCGCCAATCCAATTGTCGCCGTGCGTTTGCAATTGCTCATCGTATTCACTACCATGACTTCTGCCATTTTGACCAGCGTGCTGCTCAGCCTGTTCATTTACCCGACATTATTTACCCGCCAGCAACAACTGCGTACAGAGTCCTGGGAAGTCTGATAGAGACGGGTATACCCAGTTATTTACCAACCATTTTCCATTTATCAAAATTAAATAGACATGTTTAATTCCTGACACGAGGGTTAATAGATACACGTAGACGCTTTACTAAAATTCGATGAGGAGTGATTGAACATGGCTAACAACAACCAAAATGGCAAAATGAGTCGCGAAGAGGCAGGACGTTTAGGTGGAGAAGCTACTGCTAAAAATCACGACAAAGAATTTTACCAAGAGATCGGCGAAAAAGGTGGCGAGGCCACTTCCAAAAGTCATGGCAAGGACTTCTATCAGGAGATTGGTGAAAAAGGCGGCGAAGCCACTTCCAAAAACCATGGCAAGGAGTTCTATCAGGAAATCGGTCGCAAGGGCGGTGAAGCCCGTGGCAATTCAGACCAAAGTGATAGCGACGGGAAAATGAGCAGAGAAGAAGCAGGCCGCAAAGGCGGCGAGGCCCGCGCCCGTCAGCGTAAAAATAACTAACGATAGATCAGGATGCATTGTCGATGCATTTGCAATGTAAAGGCACCGACTGCATAGAATACGAAGTAAGTGAATGTTTAAGTTATAAAAGCCTATCTGCCGGTGTTCCGGTAGGTAGGCTTTTTGTGTGAAAAATACTTTCATCATCCGAACATACGTCATAAAATATACATATACAGGATAAATAACCAATCATACATATTTTATTGCGGATGAAAGGACGGAATAGTATAGATTCTTTTTCTTATGTCTCCTGACTTATACATAGATTATGGGGGTGCGCAAATGTTGATTACAAAGAATAAAATAGCTGCACGATTACTTAGTTGTACAGAGAGATGCCTCTAACGGAGGCGGATATAAAGATTTATAGATTTCCTCA
Source organism: Paenibacillus sp. T2-29 (assembly GCF_052921365.1). NCBI lineage: Bacteria > Bacillati > Bacillota > Bacilli > Caryophanales > Paenibacillaceae > Paenibacillus > Paenibacillus sp. T2-29. The sequence goes on from NZ_JBREVE010000004.1 coordinate 237,445, forward strand.
CAGTCTAGAATTCCTCCTCTGGTTGTAGGAAAACAATATGATTTCGTGTCTGTTCAAAGATTCTTTCAACACCCATATATCCGTTATGTAGAAGAGTAAACAGACAAAACAAAAGTGTGTATGCAACTCAAGTCAAATGTTTCCTGCACTCCGGCTGTTAAGATGAAATCGAAAGGAGGGAACCGCCCGTGTACGAATGGAACGAAATGGTCCAGCTTATGATTGATTGGATTGATAATAATCTTACCTCAGCACCATCGTTGTTGAGAATGTCCGACCAGCTAGGCTACTCCCCTTACTACTGTACAAAGCAATTTCATTCTCTGACAGGAATGACATTAAGGGATTATGTGTGGATGCGCAGGATTAGCCGGGCAGCTCTTGAACTCCGGGATAGCAATGTCCGCATCCTCGATGTTGCCATAAAGTATGGGTTTTCTTCACAGGAAGCTTTTACACGAGCATTTGTAAAAGCATTTGAGGTAACTCCGGCTGTATACCAGAAGGAGCCGAGACCTATTCCACTAGCCATTCGCGTTGAGGTGTTCTCTCCTTATCATTACCATTTGAAGGAGCGGGATAAGATGGTTAAAGAGCATTTGCAAGAAGCCGAAGTCAAAATTGAGCATATACCAGCACACAAATTTATTGGTCTCTGGGATATTTCTTCTCGAAATTACGGCGATTTCTGGAGAAATGGTCATAATTGTGATGAAATTTGCGGAACCCTGGAAAGCATGTCTCACCTCAAGCTTCCCGGACAATTGGGCCAAACGGCAGGCTGGTTCTATCAGAATGGTCAGAAGGGCTACCTCTATGGAATACCGGTTGCCGCTGACTACACCGGAGAGATTCCCGCAGGAATGAAGTGCCGGGACATCCCCGAATCAGATTACCTGGTTTTTTTCCACCCACCCTTCAATTATTTAAAAAACAACGGAGACGTTATGAGAACGGTGGAGGAGAAAGCTTGGAACTTTGATCCTAGCAGCCTGGGGTATGAATGGGATGAGGAAACGAAGCAGGATTATCAACGGCATTTCCCTGAGGGATACGGCTACGCGGTGTTGCGCCCTGTGAGAAAAGTGTAGAGCAGAAGAATCCCAAGAAGCCGCTGCGATCAGAATGCTATTAATCGTCTCGCGGCTTCTCTTTTGAAAATGGAATGGAGGTATGGGCAATGAAGTCCTTTCGCTTTTGGTTGGTCCTAGTCTCATGTATAGTTATTGCTGTAAATATTACGGGATATGACGACTATAATATACTTTTGGCTATTATTAGCCCGTTGGTTTGGGTGTATGAATCTTTTCAATTTGTGCGAAAAACACATATCCCCATAGCGCTTGTTTACTTCACTACAATAGGTTTCTGGTATCTCATAGGATATGTTATCGATCGTTTGATTAGAAAATCAAAAGAATAATTACTTGAAATGATTTTCTAAATCATTATCTACCTTCTCAGGCTCGTACTCGACTGTTTTATAGTCAGGTGAAGAAGGAATCATATTGACCACTACATTCCTCATTTGTAGCTTGTACTTTCCTTCTTCAAAAGCAAGAATATGCTTGATAGGAGGTAACTCCATATCCTCATACTTCGTTATCGAAGAAACAACAATCTTGGAAGGGTCAGAATCATCCACAGACATGATACGATAATCAATCGGTGTCCCTTGGGCTTTTAGAAAATTAAGTCGTGCCCGCTCTGTTTTAAAACGATAATCATCAGACAGCGAAAGCATCTTATCGTAGTCACGACTCATAGAGGCGTTCATATATTCTGAAAATGTCGAGACAGCAGCCTCTTTAGGCTTATCGGGAAGTTTATAAGGTTCCTTATCCCCTCCAAAACCAGTAGCAACTAAGGTCAAGACCCCTCCAAGAACAATCAAACAAGCCAACTTCTTACGTAATGCAATCTTCAATTAATAAAACCTCCCTCGCTAAAATTCATCCCTATATTCCCATGCCTATACAGAGTTGTCGCCTTTCAGAATAAGTCAATGTTACTTAGATGTGGCTTGATAATGTTTACATGTATAGTCTCATTTATTAGGGCACTATTTACAGTCGCCCCCATAATCTCTGAAACCCATCTTAGAGGCACCATCACGCGATTGGGTGATTCTGGCATAACAGGCGCACTAGGCATTATTTTTTCTTTATCATTTACATAAGCCACTTTACTCCCGACAGTCAGACGTACGATTTCACCATGCTCAGAAAGGATTGTAATCTCCTGCTTCTCTCTATTCCAGCTTACACTTTCGCCCAAACTCTCTGATACAAATCTAATAGGGACATACGTTGTATTGGTTGCTCGTTCGATATAAGGATTTGCATCAGATGTGACTTCAACATTGTTTACTTTAAGAACAAGGTTGTACAAATATTTAGGGAGTGCAGCATTTGCCTGATCTACGGTTATAAAGAAAATCACAACAAAGAGTATGGTATGAACTGCTTTCTTCAACATGTGATATCTCCTTTTCAAGTAGAAATGAATTTATGAAACTCATTGAAACTTGAAATTCTACGGAATAGTCTTTCGCAAATAGCTTGCGTATCATAAGAACGTATACCTCAACAAAAAGTCTACCATATTACCCAAGTTACTCCAAGATTAGTCATGGACATGCGGGCTTGATTTTGCAATATCTGTAGAATTTTATAATCCACCTGATCCCTCTCGCTACATCTCCTGTAAAAAGAAAACCAGTTCAACACATTGTAAGCATGTATTGGACTGGTGGACGTGTACACGTTAGTTTCCCGCAAATTAGATCAGTGTATAACCGCCATCCAGGAACAGCACGCTTCCGAAGGTCTCTACCGCTTTTGCAGGAATGGCCTTCTTCGCTTGCGCCAGCCTGTCTGCAGAACGGCCAGCGATTACGATACTTGCTCCTTACATTTGCTGCTTCTACGGCTGTTGCCAGCCCTATTCCTGCACTGCAACCAATCACGACAACAGGTTGATTATGTAAACTCATATTATTGTCATCTCCTTCATAAGGATATTATCATAACTATTTTATAATCATATATATTTTTATTCGGATGAGCTTTCAGGGGCTACGCTCTTACGGTAGGATGTCGGCGACTGGCCAGACCAGCGTTTGAATTGCCTACTAAAATGTGCAATATCCCCATAGCCTAGCAGATCGGCTATTTGCTGCACCGACCATTGCGGATCAGCCAGCAGCAGCTTGGCCTCATGCAAGACAAGCTCGGATAGATACACACGCGGAGATACGCCAAAAACACTACGGAATACGCGATTACAATGGGACACGCTAATACCCAGCTCGGATGAAATACCCTCAATCCCATCCTGTTTTTCCAACGAGCCGGCCTGTCTATAAGACAGATTGACTCTGCCCTGAAGACGACTGGCAATCTGATGAGCAAGCTCTGCCTGCACATATCCACGTCCCGGCAGATGAGCAGCTTCACTGGATACAGCCTCCCACAACGTTGCGAACAGTTCAAATACAGCAGATTGAATCCGCATACGTTTTGCCACCGAGTCACCATTTATCCCCATGTCATCCAGGGCAGAAAGATCAAGCAGCTTGCCCAGCGCTGGCTCCATCTGCCTTGCCACCGTGCCATCCGCAGGAAAAAGCACTTGCTCCAAACGGCTCAGTAGCGAAAGAAACAATTTATCATCAATGTCGAAATGCATGCAAAAATACGTAAATCCCTCCCCGTTACTACAGCTGGAGTGCACAATTCCCGGGCGCAAAAGCATCAGATCACCCTGTCGCTGAATATAGCTGCGACCATCCACAACCATGATCTGTTCTCCCGCAAGCACGATGTTAATTTCATATTGCGGATGTTCATGTGGTGGATAACTCCAGTCTCTTCCGACACTTCGTGTATGAATGGCAAATAGATTGACCGTAGTTCGCACATCGGGAAAAAAGAATTCCTCTCCGGAGACCGTAAGGTCTGGATCATGGGGACTCTTCGGTAAACGTGGTGACGACATATTCTCCCTCCTGGCTCATTTACATCGATATCCTCCAGTATATCGTTTTCAGCGCGATTTGGATAAATAGTGGAGCGATTTGACAATGGTTCCTCGGCACATGTCATGCTAGGCTCTAATTGAAGTTAGTCAACGTTACATTTTATTATGAAAGGGGTTTCAATATATGTCGAAAAATATATTTTATAACACGCAGCATGCACCTATCGGTTCATTCTCCAGCTTTACACTTGGGTTTAAGGGTAATCGCGGCGGACTCGGCCTGGAGCTGGGCAAGCCTGCCGATGAAAATGTATACATCGGACTGCAATCCAGGGATGGCGGATCCTATGAGGCGCTTCCCTTTTTCGCATCCACACAGGACGAAAGTACCCGCTACGATGTGGAGAAAAAGGATAAAAAAACGGAGCCTCTGCTCGTTGCCTTTGCCGATCAGGACATCACCCGTGAGTTAAAAGCAGGAACAGATACATGGCAGGCAAGCGATTTGACGTTCCGGCTGTACTCTCCCGTTCGCCCGGTGCCCGAGCCGGGAATTGCCGGCATAGATGAGCTGCGGGCAGCGTTAGTTCCGGCTGTATTTGCCGAGCTGACGATCGATAATACAGAGGGTGCTGCTGCACGGAGAGCCTTTTTCGGCTATCAGGGCAGTGATCCGTATAGCGGCATACGTATTATAGGGGAAGATCCACGCAGGGACATTATGGATTCTCCTCAATTGGAGGGAAGACTCACAGGCATCGGTCAAGGACGAAGTACAGCTATTGTGACCAACAGTAGTGAAGCCATACCTGCCAGCGGATTTGCAATGGAGAAGCTGCTCGGGGAGACCATGGCCGATAACTTATCCTTTGGCCTGGGCACAACGGGTGCGCTCCTGATGGACGTTCCCGCAGGAGAGAAGCGCACGTATTCCTTCGCCATATGCTTTTATCGCGGCGGCATTGTGACAACAGGCATCGAAGCATCGTATTACTATACCCGGTTGTTCAAGGATATTGAAGACGTGGGAAGCTATGCGTTGAAGCATTTTACCGACCTGACTGCAGCTTGTATTCAGGGGAATGACTGGATCGAATCGGCGAACTTGAGTCCGGATCAGGAATTTATGCTCGCTCAGGCAATTCACAGCTATTATGGCAGCACCCAATTGCTCAGTCAGCAAGAGGATGGCGAACCGATCTGGATTGTGAACGAAGGCGAGTACCGAATGATGAATACACTCGATCTGACGGCGGATCAGCTTTATTATGAATTGATTTTGAATCCATGGACGGTACGCAACGAACTAGAATGGTTTGTCCAAAGGTACAGCTATCGGGATGAGGTGCGCTTCCCGGGAGAGGAACAATCCTATCCGGGGGGGATCACGTTTACGCATGATATGGGCGTGGCCAATGTGTTCTCCCGGCAGGGGTACTCCTGTTATGAACTGGCAGGGATTGACGACTGCTTCTCTTACATGAGCCACGAGGAACTGGTGAACTGGCTTTGCTGCGCCACGGTATATATCGAGCAGACACAGGATCAGTCATTTACGACACGTATGCTGCCTGTCTTGTGCGACTGCTTCGAAAGCATGCTGCGGCGGGATCATCCAGATCCGGCACAACGAAACGGCTTAATGGGCCTGGATAGCTCAAGAACCCAGGGGGGCGCAGAAATTACGACTTACGATAGTCTAGATGTATCCTTGGGTCAGTCCCGCAATAACATTTATTTAGGCAGCAAATGCTGGGCGGTATATGTTGCGCTGGAAAAGATATTTGCCTCAAAGGGGCTTAACTCCCTTTCACAGGAAGCTGGCTCACAGGCAGACAAATGCGCAGCATCGATCACCGCTCACATGACAGACAAGGGCTATATCCCTGCAGTCATTAAGGAAGGCAACGACTCACAGATTATTCCTGCCATTGAAGGGCTAATCTTCCCCTATTTTACAGGATGCGAGGATGCGCTTGAGCCTGATGGGCGGTTCGGTGGATATATCCAAGCACTTCGACGCCATTTGCAAACCGTACTGGTACCAGGAGTTTGTCTATTTGAAGACGGAGGCTGGAAGCTATCCTCGACCAGTAACAACTCCTGGTTGAGCAAAATCTATCTGTCTCAGTTTATTGCCCGTGAGCTGCTGGAACTGCCTTGGCAGGAAACTGGGCAGGCGGCTGACGCAGCCCATGTTTCATGGCTCCTCCATCCTGAAGAATCCTATTGGTGCTGGAGCGACCAAATGCTCTCCGGCATTGCCCACGGCAGCAAATATTACCCACGCGGGGTTACCGCTATTTTGTGGCTGTATGAAGGCAAAGGGAATCGGTTTACCCTCCCTCAGCATATGAGTCAAGATGAGAAGCAGCATGTCTAAGACAAACGAACCCTCACTCGCCCAAAGGAGGTTCAAATAATATGAGCAAGCGTATGGATATGCCTAAAGGGAGCGGCTATGACGCTTGGCTACACTACCACCGCGATCGTCTTATAGAAAAAATGCCTGCTTGGTGCAGGGTCATCGTGGTTCATGACACAGATGATGAAGTGCTTCAGACAGCTGCGAGTGAGCTTCAGCAAGGATTGGCCTCTATGTTTGGACAGCAGCCAAAGATGAGTACCATTCCTGTCCATGTACCATTCGTTGCGCTGGGTACGTTCCAAGACCATTCATGTATTGCAGAACGATTTAGTGCAGAGGAACAGGCAGAAGTGAGCGTAGAAGGCTATCGAATTCGCGGGGTAGAGGCTAAGAAACTGGCTGATTCAACCGGTCAAGATCACGATGATATCAAAGGACAGTGCGTTATAATTGCGGGTCAGACCTCCAAAGGGGTATTATATGGAGTCTTTCACTTGCTGCGCTACCTGCAAGGAGGACTAGACGGCAAGCTGAAGCCCACTGCCAAAGAATCATTGCATGCTCCCAGTTTAGACCTATTGTCCAATCCAGCTAATCCGATACGCATGATCAATCACTGGGATAACATGGATGGTAGTGTTGAACGTGGATATGCCGGCGCATCTATTTTCTACAACAACAATGCCTTTACTACAAATATGGAGCGCCTTCGAGACTATGCCCGTCTACTTGCTTCTGTAGGCATTCAGGCGTTATCCATTAACAATGTGAATGTCCATCAGGTAGAAACCGAGCTGATAACAGATCGTTTTTTACCGGATGTAGCCAAAGTAGCTGCCATCTTTCGCGCCTATGGTATCCAAATCTACTTGAGCATTAACTATGCCAGCCCGATTCAGCTCGGTGGATTAACTACAGCCGATCCTCTAGACCCTGGTGTAGCTGAATGGTGGAAGACCAAGGCCCAGGAGATTTACGCAGCCGTTCCCGATCTGGGTGGTTTTGTGGTCAAGGCCGATTCTGAAAATCGGCCCGGACCCTTCAGCTATGGACGCCACCACGCCGATGGAGCCAATATGCTGGCGGATGCACTACGGCCCTATGGCGGACGTGTGATTTGGCGTTGCTTTGTCTACGACTGCAAACAGGACTGGCGTGACCGCAAGACGGATCGGGCTCGCGCGGCCTTTGACCATTTTAAACCGCTGGATGGACTGTTCCGGGATAATGTCATTTTACAGATTAAAAATGGCCCTATGGATTTTCAGGTGCGAGAGCCTGTATCCCCCCTGTTCGGCGCGCTGGAAGCCACTCAGGTACTGCTGGAATTCCAAATTGCACAGGAGTATACCGGACAACAAAAGCATCTATGTTACCTGGTTCCGCAATGGAAGGAAGTGCTTGATTTTGACACCTATGCACAGGGGAAAGGCTCCACCATCAAACGTATCGTGAGTGGCGCTTTGCATAGCAACAGCGAATCTGGTTCTCATCACAGGAAGGCTACTGTCCATGCAGGCAGCGGCAGTTTCCAGGAGGAGCCAACGAATCATGTTCCCAAGGGCACGAACTTTGGAATAGCCGCTGTTTCCAATATTGGTGCAGACACCAATTGGACCGGACATTTGCTCGCCCAGTCCAATCTTTACGGCTACGGCCGATTGGCATGGGACCCGGATCTATCCGCAGATGAAATCGCGGATGAATGGGTTCGGTTGACATTCAGCGACCAAGGTAAGGATGCCGATGATACCGAGTTGATTCCTACCATTAAGCAAATGTTGCTCGATTCATGGAATATCTACGAGTCCTACACTGCTCCTCTCGGGGTTGGCTGGATGGTCAGTCCCAATCACCACTATGGGCCAGATGTAGATGGATATGAATATTCAATGTGGGGCACCTACCATTTTGCCGATTGCTGGGGAATCGGGGTAGATCGCACGACTGCAACGGGAACAGGCTATGCAGGACAATATTTTCCTCCTGTTGCCGGGATCTACGAATCTATAGACAGCTGTCCAGATGAGCTGCTCTTATTTTTTCATCATGTCCCTTATACGCATGTGCTCCACTCCGGACAAACGGTCATACAGCACATTTATGATACTCACTTTGAAGGTGCAAAGCGTGCGGCACATCTTCATGCAACATGGATTAGTCTGCGAGAGCAACTACATGAGACAATCTACGAACAGGTGCTGACACGGCTTGAACATCAGGCTGAGCACGCCGAGGAATGGCGGGATCGAATCAATACGTATTTTTATCGCAAAAGTGGTATTCCCGACGAAAAAAATCGCCCTATCTATTAAGCAGATAGCCTCATGCGTTGCTTGCATACACACTGGGTTTTGCCTCCCCTTTCACGGGAATAGCGATAAAAGACACATGTCTTACTCAGACCTGTGTCTTTTTTTGCATGGTCTAATTTATGCACACGGTTGCTAACGTAAAATGTCATATTTGTCCACCCTGAGTGTGCAATAAATTCTTCTTTTTTATGCAACCGCTTGCTTTATACTATTTTTGTAGACGTTTACAAAATGTTGTCGAATTAGACTATGCTTTGGGGAGGATGATCGGTTTGACCTTGTATCGAAGTCTATGGAAAAAAGGGTGTATGCTTCTATTAAGCCTTGTGCTGTCTCTGACCGCCTTCATTGGCTCACCCTCTAATACGGCGAGCGCTGCGGTTGCAGATGATTTTCAAGCTTCCGTTATGGGACCGCTGGCGAAAATCAATGACTGGGGTTCCTTTAAAAAGCAGCTACAAACGTTGAAAAACAATGGCGTATATGCCATCACTACCGACGTCTGGTGGGGCTATGTGGAGAGCGCAGGAGATAACCAGTTCGATTGGAGTTACTACAAAACCTATGCAAATGCCGTGAAAGAAGCGGGACTGAAGTGGGTTCCTATCATCTCAACGCATAAGTGTGGAGGAAATGTAGGAGATGACTGCAACATCCCACTGCCAAGCTGGCTGTCGAGCAAGGGCAGTTCAGATGAAATGCAGTTCAAGGACGAAAGCGGCTATGACAATAGTGAAGCCCTTTCCCCATTGTGGAGAGGAACCGGTAAACAATATGATGAGCTGTATGCCTCATTCGCTGAAAACTTTGCCGGGTATAAAAGTATCATTCCCAAAATTTATTTGAGCGGCGGTCCTTCCGGGGAATTGCGCTATCCGTCCTACTATCCAGCAGCAGGATGGAGCTACCCGGGACGAGGCAAGTTCCAAGCTTATACTGAAACAGCCAAAAATGCATTCCGCACAGCTATGAATGACAAGTACGGATCATTGGACAAGATTAATGCTGCTTGGGGCACCAAGCTTACCAGCCTTAGCCAAATCAATCCACCGACTGATGGGGATGGATTTTACACGAACGGCGGGTATAACTCCGTGTATGGAAAGGATTTTCTGTCGTGGTACCAAAGTGTGCTTGAGAAGCATCTAGGTGTCATCGGAGCAGCTGCCCACAAAAACTTCGATTCTGTGTTCGGTGTCCGGATCGGGGCCAAAATTTCCGGTCTGCACTGGCAAATGAACAATCCTGCCATGCCGCACGGCACAGAACAAGCGGGTGGATATTATGATTACAACCGTCTCATTCAGAAATTCAAGGATGCCGATCTAGACTTGACATTTACTTGCCTAGAGATGAGTGACAGTGGCACAGCACCGAATTATTCGCTGCCGTCCACCCTGGTTGATACCGTCTCCTCCATCGCGAATGCCAAGGGTGTTCGCCTGAATGGTGAAAATGCACTTCCGACAGGCGGTAGCGGCTTCCAAAAAATCGAGGAGAAAATCACGAAGTTCGGTTATCACGGGTTTACGTTATTGCGCATCAACAATCTCGTCAACAATGATGGCTCACCAACCGGTGAGTTGAGTGGATTCAAACAATATATCATCAGCAAAGCCAAGCCTGACAATAATGGCGGTACAGGCAACAAAGTAACGATATACTATAAAAAAGGCTTCAACTCGCCTTACATTCACTACCGTCCGGCTGGTGGTAGCTGGACTGCTGCACCTGGTGTGAAAATGCAGGATGCCGAAATTAGCGGCTATGCTAAAATTACCGTCGATATCGGTTCTGCCTCCCAATTGGAAGCCGCTTTTAACGACGGCAATAACAACTGGGACAGCAACAACACCAAAAACTACTCCTTCAGCACGGGCACTTCTACGTACACGCCCGGTAATAGTGGCAATGCAGGAACGATCACTTCAGGCGCTCCATCGGGTGCGAATCCCGGGGATGGCGGCGGTACAACTAACAAAGTAACGGTATACTACAAAAAAGGCTTTAACTCACCTTACATTCACTACCGTCCGGCTGGTGGTAGCTGGACTGCTGCACCTGGTGTGAAAATGCAGGATGCCGAAATTAGCGGCTATGCTAAAATTACCGTCGATATCGGTTCTGCCTCCCAATTGGAAGCCGCTTTTAATGATGGCAATAACAACTGGGACAGTAACAATACCAAAAACTACCTTTTCAGCACTGGAACTTCTACCTACACGCCCGGCTCTAACGGAGCCGCAGGAACTATCCGAACAGGGGCACCTTCCGGGAGCGTCCTCAGCGTAGTGACTTCCACCTACGCAACCGACCTCAACGAAGTTACAGGACCTATCCAAACAGAAAAACTTTCAGGTGTATCCTTAAACGTAAGCACTTCTACCTACGCACCCAACTCTAACGGAGTTGAAGTAACTGCTCAAACGGAGGCGCCTTCAGGCGCCTTTACCCCTATGGATTTGGGTACCCTTTCCAACCCCACTTCTCTCAACACAGACTGGAGCAAACAGAGCATTTATTTTATCATGACAGATCGTTTCAGCAACGGAGATCCATCCAACGATGACTACGGTGGCTTCAATTCCAACAATAGTGATCAGCGCAAGTGGCATGGTGGCGATTTTCAAGGTATTATTAACAAACTCGACTACATTAAAAATATGGGGTTTACCGCGATCTGGATTACCCCAGTAACGATGCAAAAAAGTGAATACGCTTACCACGGCTATCATACGTATGATTTTTATGCAGTAGATGGGCATCTCGGAACAATGGACAAGCTCCAAGAGCTGGTTCGCAAGGCACATGACAAAAATATTGCTGTGATGCTGGACGTAGTTGTGAATCACACAGGTGATTTCCAACCGGGGAACGGCTTTGCCAAGGCTCCTTTCGACAAAGCAGACTGGTATCATCACAATGGTGACATTACAGACGGGGACTACAACTCCAACAATCAATGGAAAATCGAAAATGGTGATGTAGCTGGACTGGATGACCTAAATCATGAAAACCCCGCTACCGCAAACGAGCTTAAAAACTGGATCAAATGGCTGCTTAATGAGACAGGCATTGACGGACTGCGGTTGGATACCGCCAAGCATGTACCGAAGGGTTTTCTAAAGGATTTTGACCAAGCCGCCAATACCTTCACCATGGGTGAAATTTTCCATGGCGACCCTGCTTATGTGGGGGATTACACCCGGTATCTCGATGCCGCATTAGATTTTCCGATGTATTATACAATCAAGGACGTATTCGGACACGATCAATCCATGAGAAAAATCAAGGATCGCTACTCCGATGATCGTTACTATCGCGATGCTCAGACCAACGGTGTATTTATCGACAATCATGATGTAAAACGTTTCCTGAATGACGCCTCTGGCAAGCCGGGTGCTAACTATGACAAATGGCCACAGCTCAAAACTGCTTTGGGCTTTACTCTGACGTCACGCGGAATTCCAATCATCTACCAAGGCACTGAGCAAGGCTTTAATGGCGGAGATGATCCCGCCAATCGGGAGAATATGAATTTCAACGCCAACCATGACCTTTATCAGTACATCGCTAAGCTGAACTCTGTGCGCAACAACCACCCTGCTCTGCAAAACGGCAGCCAAAAGGAAAAATGGGTCGACGACTCCTTTTACAGTTTTCAGCGCTCTAAAAATGGCGACGAGGCCATCGTATTTATCAACAACTCCTGGAATAGTCAAACCCGCACGATTGGCAACTTCGATAATCTGTCCAACGGAACCCGCCTGACTAACCAGCTGAGCAACGACTCCGTTCAGATTAACAACGGTTCGATCACTGTGACTCTTGCTCCAAAGGAAGTTAAAATTTTCACCAAGTAAACAGCGGCATTCAGTTACATTGGTTATTCAGATATGCTAAAATAAAAGGTAGAAGGATATACTAAAAAAGAGCAAGGATGCTGTAACATCCCTACTCTTGGCAACAGCCGCTTTGAAGAGCGGTCGGCTGAAAAGGGCTAGCTATTAGAAATAGACCGTGTTCCCCTCTCCAGGGCGGTCTATTTCTTTTTGTTTTGGTTCAGCGCAATAACAATCGTAACGATTAATCCGATCAACGCTACTAGTAGCGTGCCGAACATCATCATTAATGTCAGAGCATCCTTAACCTCCACAGGCATCACCTCCCTTCCGGGAGACTTAGCCGACCGCCCACCTAAGCCATTCTGTTGTTACTGGAATTATAGCACGTAAATCCGTCCTTAAGCGACAACATTTTACATACTTATCCAGCCAATCTTATGCAAACACTCATCGTCTTTTTCTGCTTACACACTCTACTTTGTCTCTATACGGGTATAGCTTCTTAACGCCAATAAAAGCCCTAGTACAAAAATGAAACAAATACTGACGATTCCTCCAGGAACATTCGTAAATGTTCTGCCCATGTCACCATGGGGAGAAAACAATAACGGCACTGTCCATGGATAAAAGGTATTCCCCGGTGTATTAACTAAAACAAAGTTTAAACACATAACCGTACACATCCCAATAATGGCGGGCACGAATTTTTTCCAACGAATGGCGAAGAACGTAATGATCGGGATGAGCATAGCGTGCATAAGAATCATTTTAGCGAAGATCCCAAGCTGATACATAACGATATCAAAAGTTAGCGGTCTGGTCGTAATAAACGTACCTAATACTGTAGATAGCACAAATGCCAACAGCAGGCTAACAGCGATGTACATATAGATAACGAGCAGCTTGCTGAAGTAAATCCGAGTTCGGCGAACTGGGTTTGTAAACAGGGCCATATGGGTCCTCTCTTGATATTCTCTCGCATAGATATAGCAGGTCAAAATATAATAGCTCATATACCCAGTTAGGAAATTAATAAGAGTAACAATACTCATAAAATAGTCATTCCAACCATCACGATCTATGGAATACTTGGGACTACCCGCGTAACTATATAGTTCCAAAACAATGGTTAATACTAAAATTATCACACTCAACCAAAGAATTTTGGTTCCTTTCAGCTTTAAGCACTCTGCTTTAAACAGGTCAAGCACAATAACCCTCCTTTCAAAAAACTCCCCATTTAGTCTTTTCTTTGATATGTCCATATAGATAAAAACAATCCAAGAAGAAAGGTTATGGATAAACTCAACCACGCTACGGGAATATTGACGTGTCTGACCGCGCTTCCTTCATTGGGGGATAAAAGATAGGGTACAATCCAAGGGTACCATTCACTTTTGTACATAAAATTTAAAAATATAGCAGTACAAACTACGAGTACAACCACCATAAGACTTTTCCAGCGTATAGCAAAAAAAGAGGCGATCGGGATTAACATCGCATGCATCACACACATTTTAGCAAACACTTGGATTTGGTATACCCATATAGCCATCGTTAAGGGACGATCTGTAATGAACATGCCTAATAATGCAGACAAAAACAAAACGAAAAATAAGGACCCAATAATAAATCCATAAATAAGGATCAATTTACTAAAATAAAATTTAACTCTAGTGACAGGCGTGGTAAACATAAACAGATGCGTGTTTTCCTGGTACTCTCTTGCAAAAATATGACCAGTTAAAATGTAATAGCTGATAAATCCGGCTGCAACATTGACCAGAAGAACTATTCCATTAAAATAGTAGGTCCAACCTCTCTTATCAATTGAATATCTGTAAAAAATAGCGCTCGTCGTGAATTCCAACAGTATAATAGCCAGCAATATAATAAAACTCAACAAGAAGGCTTTAGAACCTTTAAGCTTAATGAGTTCTGCTCTAATCACGTCGCCCACCCTCTTCTGAAATGAGTGTCAGAAAGTACTCTTCTAGCGTCTGCTTTGTAGTGTGCATCTCATAGACTGAAAACTGATGATCTATTAACTGTTTATTTAGCGTAGATGTATTCTCAATCGGACTATGAATTCTTAGTTGTTGTGGGGATATCACCTGAGATTGTAGCTGCTTCATGTGTTCTTGCAGAAACGTTTGTACTGTTTCTGCATCGTCTACCTTTAGGTCTGTATATTGCTCAAAACCTTCCTCCAACCGACTCAAACGATTTTCCGCCAATAACTTTCCATTATGTATAATCCCGATGTGTGTAGCTAACTGCTGAATTTCGCTCAAGATGTGGCTGGAGATAAGAATCGTTTTCCCGTCTTCCTCGCACAATCGCTTCAATAGCTGACGAATTTCCTTAATCCCAGATGGGTCCAGTCCGTTCGTCGGCTCATCCAATATAAGCAACTCAGGATCATGAACAAGTGCCCTGGCAATTCCTAATCGTTGCTTCATTCCTAGGGAAAAATCCTTAAACTTCTTCTTCCCCGTATGCTCTAACCCCACCGTAGTTAAGGTTCGTTCAATTCTCCCATCATCCTTCACCCCCATGTACGTACAGCAGATTCTCAGATTATCTCGTGCACTCAGATTTTCGTATAAACCTGGTGTTTCGATAATCGTACCTATTTTTGAGAAAATAGAAGGATAGCTTTTCTCCAACCGCTCGCCAAATAAAAAAACCTCCCCATTTGTAGGCTCAACCAGCCTCATCAGCATGCGGATGGTTGTCGTCTTTCCAGCTCCATTTTCACCTAGAAAACCGTAGATACTGCCCTGTTCTACATGTAAGGAAATATCGTCTACAGCTATCGACATCCCAAACTGTTTGCGAAGCTTTTTTGTTTCTATAACATACTGCATTTTTTTCTTCCTCCTACTCCTATACACACCAAATATAATTATTATACAGACTGTACTATCCACAAAATGTAAAAACAATCACATTTATTCATTTGCCAATCATTATCCCGATAAAACAAAACAGGCACCCGACGAAGCGTACACTTCGTTGCAGGTGCCTGTTTATATATAAACAACGTGGGATTACTTAGGCCTCAGTAGCCACGTTGATATTGTTCAGGTACGGAAGGCTTTTCGCCACGCAGCGCCACCGCTGCATGAATCGCCCAATAAGGATCGCGCAGCAATCCGCGTCCCACAGCGACCAGATCGGCATCCTCATTGCCGATTACAGACTGCGCCAAGGCTGGGTCATCCAGTACGCCGACGGCGATTACTGGGATGTTCAGCGCCTCGCGGATTTGGCGAGCAAACGGCACTTGATAGCCCGGATAGTTGCCTGGCTTTCTGGCTCCAGCCGGGCCTTCTCCGCCCGAGCTGACATGGATCATATCTACGCCTGCAGCCTGATATGCTCGGCTCAGCTCAATGGCATGATCCACATCGTATCCACCATCTACGTATTCCACCGCACTGATGCGTAAGATTAACGGCATACCCGCAGGCATTTCCTTGCGCACAGCCTGAATGACTTCTACGCCGAAACGGGATAGATCCTTTCCATACTCGTCATCTCGCTTGTTCGTAACTGGCGAATGGAATTGGTGAATCAGGTAACCGTGTGCACCGTGAAGCTCAATCGTATCCACGCCTGCTTGAACTGCCCGACGGGCGGCGTCTGCGAATTTTTGCACCATGCCACGCACTTCCTCCGTGGTCAATGCACGCGGCTGTTTATAATTCACATCCGGATATGCAATGGCCGAAGGAGCCACCGGCTCTGCTGCATCCTCAGCTTTACGGCCTGCATGGGCAAGCTGTATGCCAACCTTGGCCCCGTGCGCATGAATACCGTCAACCAGCTTTTTATACGCCGGAATATGTTCATCTGACCAAAGCCCCAGATCGTAATCCGTAATCCGTCCATCCGGTTCCACGTCCGTCATTTCTATAATAATCAGGCCCGTGCCTCCAATAGCCCGACTCAGGTAGTGGACATGATGCCAATCATTCGGAATTCCGTCCTTGTCTGTCACCGAGTATTGACACATCGGCGCCATAACCACCCGGTTTTTCAATTCCAAATCCTTCAGAGTGTACGGTGTAAACAACGAATTATTCAAAGCGTTCATCTCCTTTTTATCTCTACCACATAAATGAAAATACGTTCCAAATTACACGGTCTATTATAAGCATAATCGGCACAGTCCAAACGAAACAAAGAGATTCCCCAACTGGAGTATCCCTCATATTTGCACCGTGCAGTCATTATGTATATCGTATGTTGTAGATATATTGCACACAATCTATTATCCACAACTTAATAACTTTTTGCAAGTAAATATTTAAATATTATTAAATATTTTTTTGTCTGCATTTTTCCAGACTCTTAGCCATAACACAAAAAGGCGCCCTTACGGGCACCTCTGCGAAAACTAGTCTTATTGCGCTGAGCCTAATTGAACCCATGCCTTCTCAATCTCTGCAACCGCCTGATCCTTGTTCATGTTGCCGCTAATATAAGCTTGCATCAGCTCGCCAAACTTTTGGTGGAATGTATCCAGCGAGTAGTTGACAGACAGATCACCAGACTTGGATGTTTTCAAAATGCTCTCCATTTCCTTAGGCATTTCCAGATCAGGAAGCGGCGCATCCTTGATTGGAGGGATTACCTTCGCTACTTGGGAGAACCAGTTCTTACCGTATTCCGAAGTGTACAGCCAGTTGAAGAATTCAATCGTTTCCTTGGATACTTCGGAATCCTTGTTGATACGCAGCGCCTGATCCGCACCAGTAATGATGACTGATTGATCCGCTTTGTCACTCACCGGATATCCCATGATGCCTATCTTGAGATCAGGATTAATTTTCTTGATTGCTTCCTCGTCCCATGCACCTTTGCCCGTCATAAACGCAGCTTTACCAGAGGCAAAATCGCTCACTTCTGCATTGCTGTCCCGTTCCAGCGGCTTATCTGTACCATGCTTCACCGTCAGATCGATGAAGCTAAAGAAGTTGTTGTACAGCACGGGGTAGTCCTTGATTTTCGCTTTACCTGCAATAAAATCATTAACAAGTTGCTTCGGCTCTACGCCAGCATCCTGCGCAGCAGCATCTACATAGTGTTGGAAGATATGCTTCCATACCCACCACTCTTTATACGCATTAGCAAATGGAGTAATACCTTTCGCCTCTAGCTTAGTAACAGCATCCTGCATCTCCGCAATTGTCTTCGGTGGGGAGGTTATCCCAGCCTTGGTAAGCAAATCTTTGTTGTAAATCAACGCAAACAGGTTCCCCTTGACTGGGAATCCCAACACTTTGCCGTCACTGGAACTCATATTCGCCCGGACAGCATCCGTCATGGCTGCTGCCAGCGGTTCATTGGTCAGATCGGCACTATAATCAGCATAGGTGTCGATGTCGCCTCCGGCTGTGGTCTGGAACACATCCGGTGTACTACCTGAAGCTATTTTTGACTTGAGAATTGTGTTGTAGTCTGCCTGCATGATCTCCAGATTGATCTTCACATTAGGTTTGACCTTCTTATACTCCTCGATATACGCGTTAAAAGCATCGGTATACTCCGGTGAGGCTGTAAACATATTTATTGTAACCGTTTTCAAATCTCCTTTGCCGCCAGTGCTTTCTTTAGCCGCATCTGTGCCGCCGCTGCCTCCACATCCGCTCAACAAACCGACCGTCAAAAGCAAACTGCCGGATAACGCCATCATCTTCTTTAACATGGATACTCCCCCATTTGTTTGTGATCAACGTCCATGCGCTCATTCTAAAAAATATAGTCCAATTTAAAAAGGCAGATTAGTGAAGCGTTAAGGGTAAAAAAGTGGTTTATTGCAGGCTCACGCGATACTCCGACGGTGACACCTGATAATAATTGCGAAAAGCCTTACTGAAATAGTTTTTATCCTTGTAACCGAGCATATCGGAAATTTCCTGAATTTTCAGACTGGAATCACCCAGCAGTTCCTTTGCCTTGTCCATTCTGACCTTCTGTACATATTCGTGAATGCCGTAACCAAACTGCTGTTTGAACAATTTCATCAGATATTCCCGGCTCAAAAAATAGGTTTCGGCAAAAAATGAGATTTTGATATCTTCAAAATAGTAACGGTCGATATACCTTTTGATTTCTGTAATATCAAAGGGCTGGTTTCCCGCTTGTGCATGTTGGACCCCGGCAATGTAAAGCTCCAGCATGCGGTGTAATCTCTGACTATAGTCGGCAAGGCTCGTAAAATCAGCAGACAGATTGCCTTCAACCACGCGCCCCAGTTCTCCTAAGGTTTCCTCCTGATTAGGCGCAGACACAGGCGTACCCAGCTCAATCGTTGCTTCTCTCAGTAAAAAATGGAACTCCCGCAGCAATCGGTCCGCATCCTGCAAACGGAAAACAGAGCCTGCTGCCAATTGCTTCAACAGATCGCTCAGTAGTACCTTTGCCCGGTTTGCTTGACCGGTCTGAGCATCCTTTTGGATCGACAACAGTCGATCCGTCCATGGCACTTCCTCTGACGCACCCACTTGCCGGGGCACCGTATGGAGAATAGATTCTCCTTCCAACTTCAACACATCCGTGCTGCGAATGAGCGTCTTGGCATCCCTATAAGCAGAAGCCAACTCCACCACGTCTGTACAGAGCTTGCCCACGCCGGCTGCTACCACCATATTGAACAGCCCATGCAGGTTCGCAACCGCCTTCTGTGCCACCTGTGCCAGTAGGAGGGACATATGTTCTTGTTGTCCTGAGGCCAGGGTACAGATAGAAACGACCTCACGCTCTCTTCGCGGATGGGGGAAGCTAAAACAACGCAACCGTTCATCTGATGTCTGCGCTAATACATTCGTTACAGCAAAATCCATCAGATCGGCATCGCCATGAAAACGTGTCCTGCGAATCTCATCCCTGTTCAGCAGCCGCAGCACGATCACGCCAAAGCGGTTCTCCTGCTGATCTGCTCCAATCAATGGCAGCAACGCGGTATTGGCCTGCTTTTTAAAGCTACCGTCCAAAATGGACATATAGAGCTTTTCTTTCAGCTTCGGTAGTGACATATTTAGCGTAATGCTCTGATTAATGAACTCGTCTTGGCTTTGCTTACGGCTTTCCAGAATGTCCACCGCCTTGCGCAGTGCCTGATTCAGATCCTGGCGGTTGATAGGTTTAAGCAGATAATCTACCACCCGCGATTGAATCGCTTGTCGTGTAAATTCAAAGTCGTTGTAGCCACTAATGACAATCGTCAGCAGATGGGGATACGCCTTCTCGATAACACGAAGAAATTCGATGCCATTCATCTCCGGCATTTTCATATCGACCATCACCACATCGATAGGGTGCTGACCCAGCAGCTCCATTCCCAACTTTCCATTCGTCGCCTCATAAATATGTTCGATACCCAGACGATCCCAGTCTCCAACAATACGAATGGCTTCGCGTAACGGTTCTTCATCGTCAATAATCAATACGTTATACATGGCTGACTCCTCCCCGGGGAATTTGCATTCTCATTTCTGTTCCTGTTTCATCCGTAAGTATGAATAACCCTGCCTGATCTCCATACAAAAGCTTCAACCGTGTGTTCAGATTTTTCAGGCCAATATGCTCGCTCTCCCGGTCTTCCCATTTTTCATCGAACGAATCCAGCACTACTTTCAGCTTGTCCTCTGAAATTCCAGGTCCGTTGTCCCTGACTGCAATTGTAGCGTCTGTAGCACCTGATTCGGCCGAAATGTCGATCAGAATGTCGCTTGATACTTTTTCCAACGCATGCTTGATAGAGTTTTCTACCAACGTCTGCACGGATAACCTCGGAATCGGCAGCTCCATCAGCGTGTCCTCCCATACCACTTCGACTCGGAGTCTCGCCCCGAATCTTGCCTTTTGCAGACCTATATACCGTTCAATATGCCTGAGCTCCTCGCGGGCAGCTACAATATCCTTGCCGTTGATGGAATAGCGCAGAGTTTGGGCCAATGCATCCACCATATCCGCCATGTCGAACATCTCCCGCTTTAATGCCTGTGTGGATATGGCTTGTAAGGCATTGTACAGAAAATGGGGATTAATCTCAGCCTCCAGCGCCTTGAGTATGGCATTCTTTTCGACCAGCTTCATACGATAGCGCTCATTAATAAGTTCTTCGGTTCTTTGGACCATTTCGTTAAAATGCAGCGACAAATAGGCAATCTCATCGTGCCCCTTCACAGGAGCCCTTGCCTCAAAATCTCCGGTGCTGAACCGTTTCATCTGGGTAGATAGCTTATGTAAAGGTCGGGTAATCGCGTTCGAGGTCAATGTCACCAAAATAATAGACACACCTAAAAATAAAGCCCCGATGACATAACTCCAATTCCGTGTGGTCGTAGCGGCTTCATAAATTTGGCGGTATGGAATCGGCTTGATGAGCTGCCACCCGTCCTTTTGGCCTGCATCATAAACGACCAAATACTCCTGGTTGCTGTTGCTGTCTGACCACGTTACTTGTCCGCTTCCTCCCTCTCCGATCTGAGCTAATACTCCAGAATCACGCATTCGTTCATACAGCGGAAGACTGTTCACATAAAAGGGAACCCGTTCGGGGCTGATCAGCATCAGTTGATCCCCTTTACCCAGTGGAATATTCCGCATGATTTCATCTACAGCGCTCGTGTTGTAATAAAAGGACAACACTGCCTGCGGGTGACGGGATGCAATCGATCTCAGCACTCGATGGTAAGCCATAAAACTGGCTTGCGGCGCCACATAGCCCATATCAGAGCGGGATTCCACAAAAGATTGAAAAGATTCGTTTGCAGTGCTGGCCATCGCCTCTTTATACCAGGGAAGCTTGGGAAGATCCGTGTTTATTCCTTTGCGTACCGTTATGTTATACGTCTCCCTAGTCACTACGTAGTATTGATGGCGGTCCGCCACATATAGATAGATCGCTTCCAGATCATTGCGGGAATAAAACATGTTGCGCAAGTAATTTTCAATGACCATTCGTGCAGCATAGTCCCGATTCTCATTAGCAATCGCGTTCATGATATCGTTATAGCGAAGCTGTGGCAGAGCCAGCTGCTGCATCCCCTCCAAGTAATCCTCCAAATTCTGATTGACCAGCAGCAGATTATTCGTCGTGCTGGCGATGCTATGGTTGACTGACTCCTTTTCAATCATCTGATAGGAAATAATCGTGAGTGAGCCCACCACCAGAATAATGACCGACGTAAAAAGCAGAATGAGCTTGTTCACTAATTTTTGCGTAATCCGCTTCCACATGGATCGAAGAATTGTCCCTACACGCCCTGACATCATGATAACCGCCCCTTTTGAAAGCGTACACATTTTTACCCTCAACTGTTTTCTTAAATCCATTGGTCCGGCCCTAGGGGCTATCCTATACTTTCATTATATCTTAAACAGCTTGGAGCGAAAGACCGGAAAATGCTGAGAAAAAGAGGTGCGTTATGCTGAAAAAAAGGGGAACATGGGGCGACAAGGGCAGCAAGCTGGAATTTGGTTTATTCACACTGCCCGTAATCTTGTGCATTACAATTGCATTTTATATTCCGTTTTTGATGACGATACGCTATTCCCTGACCAAGTGGAACGGCATATCCAAACATCCGAAATTCGTGGGTCTAGATAACTTCAAGCAAATCCTGCTCGGAGACGCTAACTTTGCACATGCAGCCTGGTTTACAATCAAATACGCCATTTTGTACATTGTGCTGGTAAACGTGCTGGCCATTTTGCTGGCACTCGTCCTCGACATGAAGCTCAAAAGCTCGGCCTGGCTACGCGCGGCTTTCTTTATACCTTATATCCTCAGCCTCGTTATTGTCGGCTTTATATGGAAATTCATCTTTATGCAAGGCTTTGAGTCACTGGACCACAGTACAGGCTGGGGCATCTTCCAGCTCAGTTGGCTAGGCGAGGAAGGGCTCGCGTTTATTTCCATTTTGGCGGTATCCATCTGGCAATCCATTGGCTTTTACATGGTCATTTATATTGCAGGTTTGCAATCTGTACCTGAGGATCTAAAAGAGGCTGCCATCGTTGACGGAGCAGGGCCGATCCGGAGATTTTTCAGTATTATTTTGCCAATGCTCGCACCCTCGATTACGATCTCGGTCTTCATGGCACTGACCAACTCGATCAAGGTGTTTGACGTCATTTTATCTCTGACTGGCGGTGGACCAGGAGGTACGACATACAGCATTGCGTATGATATTTACCGAGATACGTTCCAGAACAATCTGTATGGCTACGGAACAGCCAAAGCCTTGATTTTATTCGTTGCAGTACTGATCATTACGATTATTCAATTGTCTATTTTCAAACGCAGGGAGGTTGAAGCCTGATGCAACGCAGCCGTACAGGACGTATTTTGCTGGAAGCGGGCATGATTGTATTATCGCTGTTATTCTTGTACCCGCTGTTTCTCGCCATTAACAATTCGTTCAAAAGCTTTGCTGAGGTCATGACCGACGTCATTGCGCTGCCCAAGCAGCTTTCGCTGGATAACTACGTATACGTATGGAAGTTCATTGACTATCCTCGTTTATTTCTGAATAACACGATTATCACCGTCGTCGGCCTGGCAGGTATCGTACTGATATCCTCCATCGCGGCCTACAAGCTGGCAAGAACCAAAAGCAAATGGAGCTCCGTGATTTACATGCTATGCATTATGCCGATGCTGATCCCGTTTCAGTCCATCATGCTCACTGTCCTGCGACTGGCAAAAGACTTAAATTTGGCAGACAGCACTTGGGGACTTGGCCTGCTATACTGGGGTTTCGGAGCCCCGCTGGCAGTGTTTATCTATCACGGCTTCGTGAAAGGCATTCCGGTCGAGATTGACGAAAGCGCCAAGATTGATGGAGCCTCAGGCTTTCGGCTTTTCTTTTCCGTCATCTTTCCTCTGCTGAAATCGGTCACCGCCACTATTGTTATTATCGACGTGATGTGGATATGGAACGATTTTCTACTTCCACTTCTCATGGTTAACGGCTCACCCAGCACCAAAACACTTACGCTGGCTGCCTATACCTTCGTTGGGCAATATACATCAGACTGGCAATATGCCATGACCGCGATGGTAATGGCTGTGCTGCCCTCCATTATCGTATTTATCTTTCTGCAAAAATATATTGTTAAGGGCGTAGTGGCCGGGGCCGTCAAAGGCTGAGACAACTATCCCTTACAGATGGCCCAAAGAGGACTTGCGTAAAGTTTACGCAAGTCCTCTTGTCTTCGTGATGTCCATGCCCGTACTCTGACATTATTTATGCTTAACCCATTGCGCGCTATCCATCGGCCAAAAGATCACATCCGCACGTCCAACAATGTCCTTGATGGAAACAAAACCAATAGCACGGCTATCCCTACTATTATTGCGGTGGTCACCCATCACAAAAATATACCCCTCAGGAACCTTGGAATCGGTTATGGATCCGTTTGGGAAGTCCACATTATTATATAATTCTCCCTTGGCGTGAGCATCTTGGATAGCTCCTTGAATGTATGGCTCCTCTACTTTCTTACCGTTCACATAAAGATGATCACCTTGATACTGAATGGTATCTCCAGCCACTCCAATAACACGCTTAATAAAGTCCTTTTGTTCCTTTTTTACATGGAATACAACAACCTCGCTTGCCTTGGGGTCACGAAAATCGTAAATTACCTTATTCACGACCACTCGTTCATCTGTTTTGAAATTCGGTTCCATGGATGCTCCCTCAACAATAAATGGCGCAAATAACAGCCAACGTATAATGAACACGAGCACAATGGCAACAATAATTGCCTTAAGCCAATCGATCATCTCATTGTTCATTCGCGGTCGCTTTTCCTGCAATGGTTCGGAAGTTGAACTCGTCAAATGCTTCCCGCTCTCCATGCGCTAAACCCACCTTTTCAACAGTTTTCATTTCTATTATATGTATAATGTTTAAGTATAATCAAATTTTCCCAGCCTTGCAAAACCATATTTTTAGTTGAAACAAAAGTGTGAACTTTTTTTTCACAATATCAAAAAAACAACAAAAAACTGTTGATGCAAACGTTAACATATATTACACTGTGCATATACTTCTTAGAGCGTTTTGGACTTATGATAGATCAATCTGTCCCCCCAGGAGGTGTCCTGTTTTTTAATGGAAAGACAGCATGATCCACTTTTATATGTGCTATCTTCTTTTAAAATATGAGCTCAGATAAGGAGGAATTTACATGTTTAAACGGAATGATCGTTCAAAAAACGGCTTTAACGCTCTAAGACTCGGTGTTTCTTTTGTTTTTGCTTCTTCTTTCTTTATTGGAACCGCTTACGCAGATGTTCCATCCAACAACCTCCCCTCTACCACACTCACAGAGGAGGCCGTCAGCGCAACCGATTCAGCAGCTGTTTCCACCACGTTAGCGGCAGGTGATTTGTATGTGGCTCCTAATGGTAACGTGTCCAATCCAGGCACGATATCTAGTCCTACCACCCTCGAAGCAGCACTGACACAAATTGCTCCTGGTAAAACCATCTACCTGCGCGGTGGTAACTACGCCTACTCTTCAACGATTACAATTCAGCGTGGAAATAACGGCAGTAACGGCTCACTCAAGGGGTTAGTCGCTTACGGTAGCGAAAAGCCTGTACTTGATTTTTCTGCTCAGGCCTTTGGTTCAGCCAATCGGGGACTTCAGCTTAACGGAGACTTCTGGCTGGTCAAAGGTCTTGAAGTCAAAGGTGCCGGAGATAACGGTATCTATATCGGCGGCAGTAATAACCGAATTGAAAATGTGGAAACCCACCACAATCGGGACACCGGACTTCAACTCGGGCGTTATTCCCCTAACGCTTCCACCAGTGAGTGGCCTGCGAACAATTTGATCTTGAATTCCTACTCTCACGATAATGCCGATCCCGATAATGGTGAGGATGCCGATGGCTTCGCAGCCAAGCTGACTGTAGGATCAGGCAATGTGTTCGATAACTGCTTGGCAGCGTACAACGTAGACGATGGCTGGGATCTGTACAGCAAAACG
This sequence comes from Paenibacillus sp. T2-29, assembly GCF_052921365.1. Classification (NCBI taxonomy): domain Bacteria; kingdom Bacillati; phylum Bacillota; class Bacilli; order Caryophanales; family Paenibacillaceae; genus Paenibacillus; species Paenibacillus sp. T2-29. Next base: position 262,977 of record NZ_JBREVE010000004.1, read on the forward strand.
GAAACAGGCCCTATCGGTGCCGTAACCATTTTGAACAGTGTGGCCCATCACAACGGGCAAACCTCTGATGGAACGTCTACTGCGAACAGTGACGGCAACGGCTTTAAGCTGGGTGGAGACAAAATCAAAGTCAACCATATTGTAAAAAACAGTATTGCTTTCCAGAACAAAAAACACGGATTCACCTACAATAGCAACCCTGGCACAATTACTTTGACCAACAATACTTCATGGGACAATGGACAAAGCAATTTCGCCTTTGATAAGGGTGAACACGTGTTCATTAACAATCTCTCTTTTGAAGGAACAGCAAGTGATAAAACAAGTGGCACAGATCAAGATAACTCAAACGTTTGGTGGAAAAACAAAAAAACGACGAATGCCAAAGGTCTCGCAGCCAGTGCAGACGACTTTGTCAGTCTCGTGCCTTCCATCACTCGAGGCGCAGACGGTTCCATCCAGCTGGGTGATTTCCTTAAGCTGGCCAAAGGAAGCGATCTGATTGGCTCGGGTACTCCGAGCGGAAATATAGGGGCACGGTAAAAGCTCTACCTAATCAGGACGCCTGGCCCATCTACCAACCTAGACAATTCTGCATAATATAGCGACCGGTGATTGTCCTCATAACCAGACAAAATATGAGGTGAACAGATCATGGAACGAAAAATCACACTGAAACATACACTTGCCTATGGAAGCGGTAACATGCTGGGAAGTGGCGCACTTGCTATTAGCGGTGCATGGTTAATGTACTTTTATACAACCTTTTGCGGACTGTCTCCTGTTCAGGCCGCAGCCATTTTCTCTGTTGCCAGCATCATAGATGCGGTCAGCAATCCGATCATGGGCTTTATCAGCGATAACTTTCACCGAACCCGCTTAGGCCGTAAATTCGGCAGACGCCGTTTTTTCATCATGATGGGTATCCCGCTGATGCTCGTGTATCCGATGCTTTGGATAGATGGGCTGGGCTTCTGGTATTACCTGAGTACGTACGTGCTGTTTGAACTGGTGTACACCTCTGTCATGGTGCCGTATGAAGCACTAGCGTCCGAGATGACCCGAGACTTCGGCGCACGCTCCAGATTGACTGGATGGAAGGCCATGTTTGGTAAAATCGCCAATTTTGCTGCCGCTTTTATCCCTGGTCGCTTTATTGCTGCTTACGGCAAAGACTCTCCATTGCCTTTCTTGTATACCGGTCTCGTTTTTGCAGCAATTCTGCTGATTGCCATGGCTTTCTTGTACAAAAACTCTTGGGAACGTCCAAGTGAAGAACTGCAAAAGGAACTGGAAGGTGAAGCTCCGCTTTCCTTTATAGATTCCATGAAAAAGTTGTTTATCGACATTTCCTCTACTTTTCGGGTCAAGACGTTCCGTCATCATCTTGGGATGTACCTGGGCGGATTTTCAGCTGAGTGGCTGTTTACTTCAGCTTTTACGTACTTTATTGTCTTCTCCTTGTTCCAAAGCTCGGAGATGGTATCCAATCTGAACAGCTTTAACTCTGTCATTCAATTAATTTCTACCTATTTCTTCATCCAATTCTGTGTGCGTAAAGGGTTTCGTATGCCTTTCATCGCCGCACTCGTCGTCGTTTGCTTTAGCGTAGCAGGTTATGGCCTGCTCTATATGACGGGAGCCTCTAATACAATGATGTGGCTATATGTCATCACACTGTTCATGGGACTTGGTACGGGTGGCGTCTACTACATCCCTTGGAATCAATACACGTTCCTTGCCGATGTGGATGAAGCGTTAACTGGTCGTCGCCGGGAAGGTATTTATGCGGGTATGATGACTTTTGCCGGAAAAATGGTGCGGGCCGTTGTCGTTTTCATTCTCGGCTGGGTGTTACAGCACTTTGGCTTTGTATCCGGAGCTGAAAGTCAGCCAGTCTCTGCTCAGCACGCTATCTTTTATGTACTCGTGGTGGGTACGATCGTTCTCGCGATCATCGGGATGATTGCTTCTGTCGTAATGAAGCTGGATATTGACAGCCACAAGAAGCTAATCGCCGAGATTGACCGCCTCAAAAACGGCGGCTCGATGAAATCAGCCAAGCCAGAGGCTCGCAAAGTGTTCGAACAGCTGACAGGCTTCAGCTACGAGCGGTGCTGGGGCAACAACAATGTGGGCTTCAAGAGCAGACCCGTTGACCCTAAGACACACACTCCGTCTATGTAATCAGCAATAACAATTACAGATTAAACTTTACTGAAGAGGTGACTGTATCATGGCAAATTCAACTTCGCAACCAACAACCAATCCTACAAAAACAGAATCCTGGGCTGTACGTATGAGCGAATCCGTGCTTAAACGGAGTCCAGAACGTTATGAGAAATGGGAATATGACCATGGCGTGATTTACAGAGGTCTGGAATGGGTTGGCGAACTGACAGGTGATCCCAAGTATATGGAATATATAAAAAAACATATGGATCACTTTGTTGACGAAAATGGCGTGATTCAGCGCTATAAAGTAGATGAGTACAATATTGACCACGTAAATAACGGTAAGCTGCTCTTCACTCTGTATCGTGCCACAGGAGATGAACGCTATAAAAAGGCAGCCTTCCAATTACGCAGTCAGCTGGAAAAACATCCACGCACAAGCGAGGGCGCATTCTGGCATAAGCAAATTTATCCGTATCAAATTTGGCTTGACGGCTTGTACATGGGTGCCCCGTTCTATGCTGAGTTTATTCGCGAATTCGGAGATCCATCAGAGTTTGACGATGTGACCCTGCAATTCAAGCTATGCTACAAGCATACGCGTGATCCTGAAACAGGTCTGCTCTATCACGCTTGGGATGAGAAGCTGGAGCAGCCTTGGTGCAACCCGGAAACAGGCTGTTCCAAAAATTTCTGGGGCCGCTCAATGGGCTGGTTTGTCATGGCACTCGTCGACGTGCTGGACTACATCCCAGAAGATCATGCAGATCGTCCCGTCTTGATCGATATGCTGAACGAAACACTGGAGGCCTTGCTGAAAGTGCGTGATAAGGAAAGCGGCGTCTTTTATCAGGTGCTCAATCTGGGCCATGTGAAAGGCAACTATCTGGAAGCATCTGCTTCCTGCATGATTCTATATGCTATTGCTAAAGGTGTTCGCAAAGGCTATCTGCCAGAGCATTATCGTCAAGAAGCGGAAATCATCCGTAAAGGTATTATTGATGAGTTTATCACGATTACTGAAGAAGGACTTGTGAATCTGAACAAAACAGTACAAGTAAGCGGTCTGGGAGGTAAGGATCGCCGGGATGGTACCTTCGCTTACTATATCAGTGAGCCGATTATAACTAACGATCCCAAAGGTATTGGCGCTTTCATTCAGGCGATGGGTGAAGCGGAGCGCATCTAAACGATGCGGACTATATACTCTTAGATAGCACAAAGGACGGTGGCGATCAGCCCCGTCCTTTCCTCATTTATGCCTACCTTACTTACTTCATAACTTTAAATTCATATCCCTGTTTCTTCAGATATTCTATGATTTGTGGCAATGCTTTGGCCGTTTCTTCTTTACCATAGGTGTCATGCATGAGTATGATTGCTTTTTCTCGACCTTTGACTGACCTTATAAACTGGTTGATTAGTGCCGGTGCTTTCTTGGATCTTCCCTCTGCATCCTTCGTTAATACATTCCAGTCCACCTGATGGTAATCCTTTTGACGCAAAACCTTATCCAGAGCAGCCATTCCCTGTGGATCTCTTCTGTTCCATGTCATGTGGCCCCCAGGGAAGCGGATCATTCTGGTGGAGAATTCTGGCCCCAGAATGCTTTTTAGAACCTGATTGTTCTTCTCGATCTCCTGCATAACATGATCCGTATTTACTCGTCTGTTCGGATATAAATATTTATAATTATGTGAGTACGTATGGTTCCCTATCGCGTGACCCTCTTTGGCAATTCTTTTGATAAGGTTCCTGGTATGCTCATTTTCATTGGCTTCTTTACCTACAATAAAAAAGGTTGCCTTGACCTTCTGCTTTTTCAGAATATCTAATATCTGAGGTGTGACCGTCACGGATGGTCCGTCATCAAAGGATAAGTAAGCCACTTTTTTACCATCAGCTCCATCGGGCATTTGTCCTAGCATTTGCTGATTTAAATATTTTTCGACAAAGGCACCGTCTTCTACATCGGGATCGTTTTTTGGAGAGGCCGCTTTACCCTTTGCCCCTGCGCTGGATTTAATATTTGATGAGCCGGAATCCATTTTTTTAGCAAGCTCCTGGGTCGGCGCGTGTGGCTTGCTATCCGAGACCTTTATCGCAATAAAAGTAATACAGCCTGCCACAAATAATATAATAGCAATCAGTATCAGCCTTCTTCTGTTCCTCTTCAAGCGGTGCTCACTTGTTCTACTATGTGAATAACCCTTTTCCATTAGATTATGTACCTCCACACCAAAATAAGAAAAACCACCGGAGCAGGGTGAAAGGGCACCTTACAACGAACATTGCAAAACTCTGAGGTTTAGCCAATGAAAGTTTAAGGGTGCACTTCAACCAGGGGACGGACAACCTACTTCCCGGTGGTTTCTTATCTTGCATTTGCATAATTTATGAATATCATTGCGGTTCTGCTCATTAAGATTGCTTCGTTAGGGCCTCAGCCAGCAAAGATGCATAGGCTTTAGCGCCTTTAGGTTTTAAATGTACTCCATCATGCTCAAAATATGAGTTTTTACCAGAACTTGCTGCATACCAGTCAATCATTGTAATTCGCGGATCTTGGGATGCAGCTTCGGCAAGATGCTTGTTCACAATGCTCTCCCAGGGCCGTGGTACACGGGTATTCACAAGTATAATACGCTTCGTATCCTTCAGGCTGGCGAGCAGATCAGATAACTGGTCCTTGGTAAAAGCGCCGTTCGTACCCAGTTCAATAATCACCGTCTTACCCAGCTGTCCGTTTTGTCTCAGTTGCTCCAGTACAGCAGGCGCTTCCGTCATTTGACGGCCGATCCGTCCATCCACAACGGCCCCCGGGAAGTATTCCTCAATGTACGACTGTACATCGAGCATGACAGAGTCTCCAATGGCGGTCACGCTCGAACCATCGCCTGTCATAGACTTAGCCTGTTTGGATGTAGTCGAAGGTTCCGTCTTCGTCGTAACGCCATCCGCAGTACCAGCCTTGACTGTCGTGTTTTTAGGCGTCTGGGCTTGAGACGGAGCTTTACTGTCCTGGACTCCTTGTGGCTTGATGGCTGTAGGCTCCTTGGAAGCTACGGACACCGTTCCGTGAAGCGGCGGCATCGCCTTTGCCTTTGCAATTGGCTTCTCATCACTAGATGCTGCCTGCAACGTTGCGTCAGGAGATACCACGTACAGGTGAACTGTACCCACACCAATACCTATACAAAGCATTGCTGTTGCGGTTGTAGAGACCCATCTCCACCGTACCTGTCGGCGAACCGTTGAACGAATTCCTGCAATCCAGTGCCGGAATCCATCGTGCCGAATCGGTTCCTCGATATATTTAAACGAGAGAGACGCCAGCAGTATGGTAGCTAGCAATTGTATAACGATACGCATCACATGCACACCATCGGTGTCCACCTGAGGTGTAGTTAGCGTGATAACTGGAAAATGCCATAGATACAGTCCGTAGGAACGGGCGCCTATCCAGCGTAGCGGCTTGCGTCCAAGCAGGCGACCGAGATGGCTCACTGGGTGTGCCAACGCTGCGACCACAATAGCAGTGATCACAGCAATCCCCAGCAAGCCGCCGCGGTACAGAGATGGATCATATTCATTCGAGGCCCACGCCCAGTGGCATAGCAGCAGCAAGCTGATTGCACCGATGCCATCGAGAAGCAGGCGCGCCTTCGCAGAAGCATGCTCTTTCAGCTTGCCGCTTGGCCATACCAAGGCCAGCGCCGCACCAATCAGTAGAGCAAAGCCACGTGTATCCGTTCCATAATATACCCGGCTCGGATCGCTTCCCGGTACGTAAATCACGGCCATGAGGAGCGCGGATATTAACGCCAGACAAATCACCCATCCGGCCAGTACAATACGCTTGGGCATGTACTTTAGCCCAAGCGCCAGCAGTAAAGGCCACAGGATATAAAACTGCTCCTCCACCGCAAGCGACCACAGATGCCCAAGGGGAGAAGGAGGGCCGAAACTTTCAAAATACGAAACCTGATGGAAAATAAACCACCAATTGCTCATATACACCAATGCAGCAGGTACATCTCCGCGCAAGGCCGTAAGCCGTGACGGATCGAAAAGCAACGAGCACAGGACAATGGTAGCCACAACCGTCAGCATGGCAGGCAGCAACCTTCTGGCACGACGCACCCAGAAATCTTTCATTTTAAAACTATGATATGTATCCCACTGACTGACTAGAATATCTGTAATCAGATACCCCGACAAAGTAAAAAAGACGCCTACACCCAACAAACCACCCGGCAACCAATCCGGATTCAGATGATACACAATGACTGCGATGACCGCCAGTGCTCTTAATCCATCCAAACCTGGCATATAACGACGTTGTGACGACAACCGATTAGACTTCATTTCAGCCGCCGTCCTTCTTGCAAATTCGAACTCTCTGTCTGTTTCAATGCTCTTCTGCCCTTTCCCTCTCCTGCACATCGTCTGTGCGGTGCCCTGTAGCCTTTTCATTCATTATATAAAAATTCATAATCGTAATGATTTCATTGAAGTTAAAATTAATGACAATGTTTTTATTATATCATTCCTTTCCACAGTTAGGTAACTGCTGATAGATATACAAAAAAAGGCATCTCTTCCCTTAGGAAGAAAATACCTTTTTTTAAAATTCGTATCTATTAAAATTTGATGATCCCTGAAGTATGAAGGAATACCAACAACATCAGGATCGGTGCAACATAGCGAAGGCCGAACAACCATACACGGAACCAAATAGGCTTGAGATTGGCATGCTCGCCAGCAGTTTTCCAGTAGTACCCTGTGAATATAACAATCAGTAAGCCACCGAGTGGCAAGAAGATGTTGGACGCTGTGAAGTCAACAAAGTCAAAGAAGGATTTGTCGCCCACCTTTAACTCTGGAACCAACCCCATAGATAATGCAGAAGGGACACCCAGCAACAGACACAGGATCGATACGATGACAACCGAGCGAACCCGGCCCCAACGGAACCGCTCCATAACATAAGCTACGGGTACCTCCAGCAGGGATACCATAGAGCCTAATGCCGCAACTGCCAGCAATACGAAGAACAAACCACCGAAGAAAGCTCCGAAAGGCATGGCAGAGAATGCAGCCGGTAAAGCAATAAAGACCAATGACGGTCCTTGGGCAGGGTTAATACCAAAGGAGAAGGTTGTAGGGAAAATGATCATACCTGCGATAAACGCATAAATTAAATCCCCGCCACCAACTGCCAGCATGGCTCCACCCAGCGATTGTCGACGATCCACATAAGCACCATATGTGACCATAATCCCCATCCCCAGTGAGAGGGAGAAGAAGGCATGTCCCAAAGCAACCAATGCAGACTCAATACTCAGCTTAGAAAAGTCGGGATTCAAAAAGAAGGATACACCCGCACCAGAACCTGGCAACATGAGAGCGTTAATCATCAACACGAGCAACAGGATAACCTTAGCAGGAATCAGAATTTTATTGAACTTTTCAATTCCGTTCGATACCCCTAGGGTAACCACGACTGCTGTAAATGCAAAAACAATTAACAACCACACCAACGGTGCATAGCCGGAAGAAAATGAAGCGAACTGGCCAGCAAAATCATTATTAGAAAACAGACTTCCGCTAAATGCCTCTACAGCATAATGCAGTGTCCATCCTCCTACAATGGCATAGAACGACAAAATAACAAACGGCACGATAACAAACATAATGCTCATCTTGCCCCAAATTGGATGTCCGCCTACTTTCACCATTGCAGAGGCAGCACTTCCTCGACCTGCACGACCAAGCGCAAGCTCTGCTAAAAGCACAGGCAAACCAACAAGCAACAAGCAGACAATAAACAACAAGAAAAATGCAGCTCCGCCATATTGTCCGGTAATATACGGAAATTTCCAGATGTTACCTAGTCCTGCCGCACTCCCGATCGCTGCCAAAATGAATCCAGCCGACGAGAAGCGTTCATTCTTATCAGACAGGTTATTCTTCCCCTTGCCCAAATTCATGGTATCCCCCTCATTCTCTCTACTTACGCATAAACTTGAGCATGCGTACATAAATAATTTTTTCTCATTATAGCGTAAGTAGGATGTAAGGTCATGCATAATTTTTCACTATTACCGGATTTATTTTCATAATGTTCGGTATCTACACAATACAACAAAAAACTACATTTTTTCTTCAGTATCCTTCTTAATAATGGTCTCTCCCATACGATTGGATACTTTTTGGTAAATATACGAAATGGCCAGCAATACAACCCCAAAGGAGAAATAGGCTACAATAGTGCTTCCTGACGTTAACAAATGTAGATCGTACAAAAGCAGCTTACCTGTCGATAGCAGGGTCAAACCCAATCCAAATCGGCGGATGTAGACCACTCGTTTGAGGAAGCCGTATACAATATACAAAATAGCCAGCAGCAGATACACCAGACTGAACACAAGACCTGCGTCTCCCAGACGGAACTGAACTCCGAGAAAGGCGGTAATGATACCCAACAAATATACTCCCATAATGACCGGATACAGCTCATTACTTCTATACTGTCGAGTCATCAGTGCGTTTAGGAAGTCCCTGCTGCTGAAGAATACCAGTACATTAAAGGCTGCCAGTACAATTAACGCCACGTAATCAGCAGCCGTATTCTGCGCGTAATCCTCATGCAAGGTTGGAATCGCTACGGTAACCACCAATGCCAGCGCGTAGCCTATGACGTACAATGCCAAGCTATAGTATTTAATCACCCGATCGTACAACAGCCTCACTTTAGGCAGGAAATAAGCTAACACCAGGGATACGCAGGTGAACAACAATACCTTGTACAAGGTGTAATGTGCAAACTCATCAGATACGACGATGTTATACCAATGACCAGCTTCATACAAAAGATAGAAATACACGTTCACCAAAGCTACATACTTAAATCCTTGCATGATATGCATTTCGTACAAACGATTGTTTTTGAAAGCATTCGGACGGCTAAATTCAATCGCATAAAAGACAGTAACGATCAACATTCCCAATGTAATGAGCGTATATTTGAGCCCAAAATAATCCGTCTCAAAGCCTGATAACAGATATATAGGGAAATCGATGAAAAAGAATGCGCCCAGACACATCCCTAGAATGCCCCAACCTGCACGCTCTAATTCCTTCAAGCGATAGCGATGTCCATATAATGTGAGGAGCACTGCCTCGATTAACCAGCCCATAGACAACCATCTGACTCCAAACTGGAACGGAATCATGAGAATGGCAAAGGTCAATGATGTCGCATAAAATAGTATTTTGGTTTGTTTCTCCTCTGGAATATATCGACGAATCCATTGGCCCAAGCCCCCATACACCAAGCAAAAGACGAGTGCCAGCAATCCTTTGTAATCATCGAGGCCTGCATCACTGAACAGAGAATACAGAACGGAACAGCTCACGACTGTATTCAGGGCCAACAGGGAGAAATCCAGCCATGATAGTTTTGTTTTGAATCGGAACGGCACCCACAGTGTCATCCCGAGATACATCGCAAATGTAATGATTGCATACAGCATGCTGGCTATAGTGCTGTCTGATAACCACGTGAGTACAACCATTAATGGGGTATTGAGTAGAAAGCTGATATATTGCACGATGACCCACCGTTTGCGGAAGGATACGAGCAGGATCAACAGGTTCAGCAGGAATAGATAACCCATCGCAATATACACCGCGTTTCCTTCCAACCCGTTTGCAGCCATATAGGAAAACAACGGAAGATATCCCCCTACTAAACCGAAGGAACATATCGTTCGAGACTCATATCTTAATGACAACAGCACAGCGGTCACCGTAACTAGAACGGACAAGCCTATGCCTGTATACATTCCTATGATTTCTAGCAAAAAGTAGCTATAAAATATGGACCCGTACAGTACAGAAATACCGCCGCCCAAAATACCGAGAGCAAAGGTCTGCTTCTGCTTGCGATACAACCACTCGCCGCCGCCCAACATTAGCGCTCCTAGCAAAAAGAAGGCAACGCCCTTCATATTTCCTGTAAACCAGTTTGAGTATGAGTATTTAAAAGCGGCTCCCACACCCAAGATAATAAGCAAAATTCCTAGCTTGTTAATCCAGTTCAATCCCAGCATCATTTCAAACTGATTCTGCTTCATACGCTTCTGCATCGTTTCTTCGCTGATCTCTTCTTCCCCGAGTTGATGGAGCTCGTGTGCCGTCTGATGAAGCAATTTGCGCTCTGCCTCCTGAAACCGCCTGCGTTGCTCCATGATCCGGTCACGAATCTCCTCTGAGAATAGTCTCAGTCTAACGACGATCTCATCCTGATCCTCTTTAAGCTCATGGGTGGTTTGCTGAATAAGCTGGTCCACCCGGTTTTTAGCCCCATACTCAATGGATGTCAGCCGATTTTCCCCTTCTGCGGTTCTGGAAGCAAAATAGGTCTCCAGCTTTTCCCGCGAAATGCGAACCATATTCGCCTTTTCGCTCAGCATTTGCTCTGTCAGCGCAGTACGCAGCTTACCATTTTCCTGCTCAATATGTCGTACCCGCTCTTCCAAATGAATGCAGCGAGCCTGATAATCCTCGAACTTTTTTCGCAGCACCTCATTCTCCAGAATGATATCTGAAGCTTCGTAATCTGCAATTAATGTTTGATACTCCTTGAGCAGCTTATTCTGTTCTTGGCGGATCGTATGTAAACGATCTTTAAAATCCTCCATGTTCTCCTCCATCGCTGTTCGTTTTGGTAATCAATACATTTTACATGAAATTAAAATAGCATTATAGAGACTATAGCCCATTTTGGACGCTGAATTGAGGCTATTACTTAAATATTCTTCCAGTTTCATCATCGCAGATGAAGCAGAATGGATATACATAAGAAATAAAGCCTACCTTTCCTCTTCGCAAACATGAAATCCGAATTATTTACACTGTGTATTTATTTTTATTGGAAAGATCATGTTGAAAAACGGAAGTAATCCAATGTACAGACTCACGCCCTTGATTAACTTGCCAAAAATCCGTATACTAACAAAAAAGCAAACGACATTATGCCTATGAAGAGCATCCAACTCGGAGGCGTTTACGCCAAGGATTATACGTTAGTGTACGATATGGCGATATGTTCCTAAGTAAACCGGACCCGCCCGTTAAAGCGGAGCAAAGTGGATTGGAGAGTCATGACATCAGTCATGCTGTCCGGTCAATTTGGGTGGCACCGCGAGATCAAAGCGCTCCTCGTCCCATGTGGATGAGGGCGCTTTTTGTATTTTTATCCAAAGAAGGAGTGCGGTGTCATGTTGGATATCAAATGGATCAGAGAGCATCAAGAGCAAGTTCAGAGAGCAGCAGACGACAAAGGAATACAGGTATCGGTCGCAGAATTGTTAACCCTGGATGATCGGAGAAAGCAGTTGCTTCAGGAAGTAGAACAGCTTCGTCAGACACGCAATCAGTGCAGTCAGGATATTGGGGCACTGATTCATGCCGGAAAGAATGAACAGGCGGAACGGGCTAAGCGGCAGGTTAAAGAAATTAACGGACGACTAGATCTTCTGGAAGTTCCGCAACAGGAAGTAGAGGAACAATTTCAACAGCTTTTGCTTCTAATGCCTAATATCGTATCCCCAGATACGCCGCGAGGCCAGTCGGATCAAGATAATATAGAATTGGAGAGGGTCGGGGCGATACCTGACTTTGGATTTGAACCCAAGGATCACATGACGCTCGGCCAGCTTCACAACCTGATCGACGTGCCTCGCGGTGTCAAAACAGCTGGTACCCGTAACTACTATCTGACGGGAGCTGGGGTGGCGTTGCACCGGGCTGTGCAGCAGCTTGCTGTTGATCTGCTAAGCGAACGAGGATTTCAGCTGCTGGACGTTCCATTAATGGTACGCTCCGAGGCAATGCGCAGCACTGGCTTTTTCCCGCTTGGATTGGATCAGACGTACCGTATCGCAGGGGAGGATCAATGGCTTGTAGGCACCTCGGAAGTTCCGCTGGTCTCGTATTACAGCGGAGAAATTGTGGACGTTACAGATCCGATTCGGCTGGCGGCGGTATCCGTATGCTTCCGCAACGAGGTCGGCTCGGCCGGAAGGGACGTTCACGGACTGTATCGTGTGCACCAGTTTGCCAAGGTGGAGCAGGTCATCATCTGTGAGGCGAGCTTGGACGCTTCAGAGATGATGTTTCAGGAGATTACGCGTAATGCGGAAGATCTGCTTCAACTGTTGGAGCTGCCTTACCGCAAGATGGCTGTCTGTACAGGCGATATGTCGCAAAAAACCTACAAGCAGGTGGACATTGAGACATGGATGCCTAGTCGACAGGCTTACGGCGAAACACACTCGTCGTCCCAGCTGCTTGATTTTCAGGCGCGTCGTTCCAACATCCGGTACCGTAACGCGGACGGCAAGCTACAATATTGTTACACACTCAACAATACAGCGGTCGCTTCGCCTCGGATCTTGATCCCGCTGCTAGAGCATCACCAACAAGAGGACGGTTCGATCCGCATTCCAGAAGCTTTACGCCAGTATATGCCGCAGCATATGGATTTTTTGCGTGTGCCCACGTCATGAAAATATGGGCACACTCTGAAGAAGCGTAGAGACAAATGAGTAGGATTTCCTCACAGTAATAAACACAAAAAAGACGAAGGACAACGATCCTTCGTCTTTTTTAATGTCTCACTGCGCTTCTGCTTCCCATGCACTGGCAGGACCAAAAAATTCATAGTGGATATCCGATGCAGGGATATCCCACTCCTTCAACAGGCCGTATACCGATTGCATGAATCCCACAGGGCCGCAAAAGTAATATTGGGCATTACGTTCCGGTATTACGGATTGCAGCCAAGCTAGATCCAAACGTCCTTCCTTGTGAAAAGCCTGGGCTAGACGATCCTGCTCGGTTGGTCTGCTGTAGCACCACCGAACGGCCGCCTGTGCATGTGTGGCGACCAGCTTTTCCACCTCATTACGCAGAGCATGGTTATCTCCGTTGACCGCTGCGTGGACAAAGGTGACGGGCCGATCTGGAGCAGACTTCACCAAGGAAGCCAACATACTGACCATCGGGGTTAGCCCGACTCCACCGCTAATCAATACAACAGGTCTGCGATCTGTCTGATCCAGCGTAAAATCACCCGCAGGTGCAGACACCCGCAGCACATCGCCCTCCTGCACCTGCTCATGCAGATACACAGATACTTTACCCGCTGGGCGAGACCCGACGGCGTCCTCGCGTTTTACGGATATCCGGTAGTAAGGTTGGCCCGGTGCATCTGAAAGGCTATATTGACGGATGTGGGTGTTATGTTCACCCGGAATCTGCATCTGCAGACTGATATATTGCCCAGGCTCGAATGCAGGCAGCACCTGTCCATCCTGCGGCACCAGATAAAAGGACGTAATCTGGTCGCTTTCCTTAACCTTTTTCTGCACAACAAAGTTCTTGAAGTCTGACCAGCCTCCCTGCTGCTGTTCAGCGTTCTTGTACATTTCAGCTTCCACATCTATAAATACATTCGCAATCACACCATAGGCTTCGGCCCATGCGTTGATGATCTCATCTGTTGCTGCATCCCCTAGCACGTCCTTGATCGCAGCGAGCAGATATTTCCCGACGATAGGATAATGCTCTGGCTTAATCCCCAAACTACGATGCTTATGTGCAATCTGACGTACCACCGGAAGAATTTCCTCCAGACGGTCAATGTGCTGTGCGGCCGCATATACAGCATTGGCCAACGCACCTTGTTGACGTCCTTGCTTCTGATTCGCGTGATTAAATATATTGAGAAGCTCGGGATGGGCCTCGAACATCATCTGGTAAAAACGCTTGGTGATCGTAGTTCCGTGTACCTCCAAAACAGGTACAGTCGATTTAATCGTTGCAATGGTTTGCTCACTTAACATCGTAGTATCCCTCTTCTCTCCAAAATAAGATGAACAATAGTTGTTATTAACATAGTTCCCTTTTGTTAACCCTCAATTAAAGCAAGTATACCCACATAAAGCAATCGTTTATGTGATTCCAGTCACTTTAAATTTGAAATAATTCATGAACGTGTCAATGACAAAGCGCACAATCACAAACAATTCTGATATAAGTGACGAGCTTCCCTATATACCTATTTCGTATGTAATGATCAAATTTGCTCTTTCTTCTAACAGCAGTTTACCATTCTAAAGACTTCAATTTATTCCACTTGTAAACGCTTCCAGTTAAGATAAAATCAAAGATGAGGTGCCGGACAAGCCCTTCTGGCCCATCCTATCCGTGTTAAAGGAGGCAGATGATATCGTGAAGTGGATCAGCAACAGCAAATCGTTAGCCGCATGGATTTGTATTATACTCGCAGTGGTCGGTGCAGGTCTTCAACCTAATGCGGTACATGCCAATACTACAGGCGTTACGCAAGCAACCTATGGGAGCGAGATGAACCCATCGCTGAATGGTATAGACGCCGCTAATGCAGAACTTTCCTTGAGTGCAATAGCAAGCACAGCCATTACGAACGGAACAGATTGGAAAGACACCGCAGGTAACCCGATTCAGGCAAACAGCGGAAATATCCTAAAAGTAGGCTCCACTTATTATTGGTACGGCGAGCATGCCGAAAACTGGAAATTTGAAAAAGTGAACGTATACACCTCGACCGATTTGAAAAATTGGTCCTTCCGCAGTAGTATTCTCACCAAAGATTCCGCCCCTGAGCTGAATTCAAGCAAAATTGAGCGTCCCAAAGTCATTTACAACAAATCCACCGGAAAATATGTATTATGGGCACACTATGAAAATGGCACGGACTACTCACTCGGTCGCGTAGCTGTCGCTACCAGCGATACACCCGACGGGAATTTTACTTACCAAGGCAGCTTCCGCCCGCTGAATTATGAGTCTCGTGATATGACGGTATTTACGGATACTGACGGTAGCGGCTACCTCATTACAGCTTCCCGTAAAAATGGCGGCGCCAACGATACGATGGCAATCTTCAAGCTGACGGCCGATTATACAGGTGTGCAGTCGTTCGTTGGCTGGATTTTTGAAAATGGCTATCGTGAAGCCCCCGCTGTTGTGAAAAAGAATAACACCTACTACCTGTTTACCTCACAGGCATCCGGCTGGTATCCGAATCAGGGTGCTTATGCAACCGCCAGCTCCATGACTGGAAGCTGGTCTGCTTTGTCGCCTTTCGGCGATCCGGCGGCTTATGGCTCACAAATCCACTCCATCGCCACAATTACAGGCAACGCTGGAACCAGCTACATCTATATGGGCGACCGCTGGAACCCGCTCAATCTGAGCGATCACAAATTTATTTGGTTGCCACTGACCTTGAATGATGCTAATAAAACGGCAACCCTCAATTGGTACAGTAGTTGGGATTTGGATGCTGCCACAGGCACAGTCATCCTGCCTTCTCTTGTGAATCACGCGCAAGGCAAAACAGCAACTGCCAGCTCAGCCGCCTCCGCTTCTCCGGCTTCACTGGCGAACGATGGTAACCCTCAAACTTCATGGAAGGCTACATCTGCATCCTGGCCTGCATGGTGGCAGGTCGATTTGGGCAGTACCAAGACGATTAGCGAAGTGGATATTTCATGGTTTATGTACAAAGGATCTGAGGCATATTACAAGTATAAAATCGAATATAGTACGGATGGTGTTCATTATTCCACCATTGACCGCACAAGCAATACCACATATGGCTTTACCAGTGACAAAGTTAACTTCCAAGCCCGTTACGTGCGCATCAATCTTGTTAATGCGGTGTTATTTAATAATCCAAACAACTGGTACACCCCAACGGTGCATGAAGTCAGGTTGCTTGGTCATTAACTTGCTTCATTAAAAAAGAACAGGCAGGAGAATCCCATATTAGATAGGCTTCTTCTGCCATGTTTGCTTTACCACCTGTTTCGTACTCATTCGCTCAACGTATCCGATTTACTGTGGTAAACACAAATTTATCATACCGATGCCGTGAGAATGAGTATTCAAACGGTATACCCGTATCCAGATAACCTACCTGCTCAATTTCTAAAACTGGATCATCCGCACCGCAATCCAAATGTTCCCAATCTAGCTCGGTCGACTTGGACGCACGGATGGTACGATGTGAACTGACAATATTAAGGCCCAGCTCCTCCTTAATATGTTTGTACACTGAGCCGTGCAACACCTGCTCGGTAATACCGCTGATCAGCTTGGTAGGCATGTATGTGCGCTCTATCACATACGGCTCTCCTTCTACAATACGCAGACGGACTACATGATACACAGGAGAATTGGCATCAATAAATAGATGCGCCGCTACCTCTTCAGATGGAAATTGAACGTCAAAGGCTATGATTTTACTTTTGATTTCTTTCCCGCGCAGTACGTTGGTCAGCCCCAGCATTTCATTCACAACGACATTAACCGGACCATTATAGACCGATTTGACGATAAAGGTTCCGTGCCCTCTTTTACGATTCAACAGCCCTTCCGACACCAACGTATCCAATGCCCTCTTAATCGTCATCCGACTTACCCGGAACTCACTGGCCAGTGAAATTTCGTCGGGGATCGGATCATCACTGCTATAGGTCTTATCTATAATGCGCTTCTTGACCTCTTGTGCAATCCGTTGGTATTTATTCATCTGTCTACCACCTGTACTAAAATTTGTTTTATGTCAGCATTTTACCAAAAATATCGGTAGCGCTGGTTCTTTTGGTTCTGCAGGCGGGGACATCGAGGTATTATGGTATAAGTAAGTATACCGAACAATATACTTTCTCACCAGCAGTATACAGGGTAACTTGGCTTGGTGATAAAAAAAGGTGGTCCAGAGGACCACCCACCACCTTAGAATCCGTTATTTTCGATCACTTGTTTGAACCAGTGCCCACTCTGTTTAACGGATCTTTTGCCTTCGTTCTGAAGGTCGACAGATACGAAGCCATAACGATTTTTATAAGCGTTCGTCCAGGACCAGTTGTCCATAAATGTCCATAAGTGATAGCCTTTCACATTGGAGCCTTCTGAGATGGCCCGTTGGACCCATTTGAGATGCTCACGGATAAAATCAATGCGATAGTCATCATGGATCATGCCGTTCTCATCCCTGAATTTTTCCTCGCCTTGAACACCCATTCCGTTTTCTGATATGAAGCATTCAATGTTTCCATAATTCTCCCTGACGTTGGTCAGAATGTCGTAAATGCCCTTCTCATAAATCTCCCAGCCTCGCATCTCATTCATCTTACGACCAGGCATGGCGTAATAATCGAAGAATCGTTCCGGCACAAAAGGCGCATCTGGATTCGGAAGACTTTCGCGAGCCTTGACTCTGCGCGGCTGATAATAGTTAATCCCCAGCAGGTCCACAGTGCCTTGACGTATAATCTCCCGGTCTCCGTCTTCCATGTTTGGTACGAATCCCTCTTGGCGTAACAACTCCACGAGCAAAGGATTAAATTCTCCCGTCACAGATGGGTCTAAAAAGGAACGGTTAAAGAACGCGTCGCATATTTCAGCAGCCTGCACGTCTGCCGGGTGCTGACTACGCGGATAAGTTGGCGTCAGGTTCAAAATAATACCAATTTTGCCCTTATAACCGCCTTCTCTGTAAGCCTTAATGGCACTCGCGCTCGATAGCAGGGTATGATATCCCACCTGTACAGCTTTCCCGAAATCCACTTCATTTGGATAGTGGAAATCGTACAGATAGCCGCCTTCCACCGGGACAATCGGCTCGTTATGTGTAAACCATTTGGCTACACGATCTCCGAATAGTTCAAAACAAGTGTTAGTGTAATCCACGTAAGCTTCGACCGTCTCCCGGTTTACCCAGCCTCCTTTTTCCTGTAAAGCCATCGGCAAATCAAAATGATACAGATTCACAAACGGCTCAATCCCTGCCTGATTCAACTCTGCAATGACGGCATTATAGAATTGAACCGCCTTCTGGTTCAATTCACCTCTTCCTGCCGGAAACAGGCGTGACCAGGAAATGGAGAACCGGAAGGAGTTATGACCAAGCTCTTTCATAAGTGCAATATCTTCTTTGTAACGAGTATAGAAGCGGGATGTATCGCCAGGTCCCACCCCGTCATAAAAACGGTTTGGCTCCTGCTCAAACCAATAATCCCAGATGTTCGGTCCTTTGCCGTCTCCCTCTACGGTTCCTTCTGTCTGGGTAGCTGAGGCTGATGAGCCCCACCAGAAGTCGGACGGAAAACGGTATTGAATGGCTTGCTGCTCGATATCTTTCATTTCGGTATGATTCACAGCTCTACTCCTCTCTCTTTTCCAATGAACAAACCGCTAACCCAGCAGCTCATTCACTTTACATTCCAACAGTTTGATCCTTACCTGCAATGGCTGCTTGGTTAAGCTCCTCTTCCTGCTCTCTACGGACGTTCATCCGATCAATAAATTTCAGGAATGGGAACCAAATGACAAAAACGACAGCCATATTAAACAACTGCAGTACGCCTCCCATTAGAGATCCCGTAGCCATCATTCCACTAAAGAACAACGGCATCGTCCAAGGAACCTGTATCCCGTTAGGCGGCGGTACAAGCCCGGTGGACATCGCGAAGTAAGTAATCAGCGTAACGATCATTGGAGCAATGACCCATGGGACAAAAATAAGCGGATTCATCACAACCGGCAAACCGAAAATGACGGGTTCATTGACATTGAATAGACCTGGTCCAATGGCCAACTTACTGACCTGCTTCAATTGCTTGCTCTTTAGGAAGATCAGAATCGTGAGCACGACTGCCAGTGTCATACCTGTACCACCGATACCTACGGTATAAATATCCACAAACTGCTTGGTGATAATATGCGGCAGTTCTGCTCCTTTGGAGTAAGCTTCGTAGTTTTCAAGTGCCAGCGTATTCCAGATCGGTTCCATGACTGAGTTGATAATAATCTGACCATGAAGCCCAAAGAACCATAAAAGCTGAACAAAGAAAATAGCAATTAATGTAGGTATAATACCACTGCCCAAATGCACCAGAGGTGCCTGTACAGCATGATAAATCAGATCATGCAGGTTATTATGAAGAGTCAGTGTAACTACAATATTAACGATCAAAAATATGCCCAATGTGATACACGCCGGAAGCAAAGCGGCAAACGATTTGGCAACAGCTGGCGGAACGCCTGGAGGCATTTTGATAACAATGTTCCGCTGTGTCACTCTTCGGTAAATTTCAGCAGCTATAAAAGCAACGATCATGCCAAGGAACATGCCTTTGGCCCCAATCCGATCCAACGGAATGACACCAGCAATCGTGGCACCGCTTTCTTGTGTCAGCACAAACGGGGTGAGCATCAAGAAGCTGACCAACGCGATCATGCCGCCGAATATGGGCTCGACCTTATAACTTCGGGATAAATAATAGCCGATCCCGACAACCACGAATAAGGTCATGATGTTCAGGGTGGCACTCGGCGCAATGTTCAGCAGACTGTTAAAAGTCGCATAATTACCGTCGCCCATCCAACCTTTTAGAAACGGCAGATTGATAATAACGACAATGATGGAGCCAAAAACTGTTAATGGAAATGACAACATAAATGCATCACGCAGTACAGTAAGATAGCGGTTGTTGTTCAGTTTACCGGCAATAGGTATCAGTATCCGGCTTAATTTTTCAAACAAAGCCTATTCCTCCCCGCGAAGTGACTTGCATCAATAGAGTTGCAAGCATTTCATGTCCCAAAATTCACAATTTTACAGGTCCTGCTATAAACTTCTGGATTTGAACAGCTCCAGTAGTTCTTTAACCAGATCCTTCATGGTAACCGTGGACATCAGATGATCCTCGGCATGCATCAGAAGGAGCGAGAAGGGAGTTTGAGTACCTCCCGCTTCCTTCTTAACCATTTGAAAATGGATATCATGTGCAGCACGTAAATCTTGCTTGGCTTCTTTGAGCAGTTCGTCCGCACCTTCTACATTTTCATTTCGATATTCAGTCAGCGCTTGAATTACTTTACTGCGAGCGCTTCCACTGTGAAGAATAAGTTGGAAACTAATTTGCTCTTCCGTCAGTTCAGCTATATTGATCTTATCCATTTTTGCGTTCCACCAGCTTTACGGCCTGTTCATAGGCTTTCTTACCGTCAACCATTCCGTAGGCCATCATGTCGATCACTTCTACATGAATACCATATTGAGATGCTTCCTTTTCCAGTTGTCCTTTAAGAAAACTCATTTGCGGGCCAATCAATACCGCGTCAGCCTTAGCCATATCTTCTGCCGCCTGATCTTGACCTACTGCCCAAATTTCAGCCTCATCTCCAATGGACTTAGCATATTCCTGCATCTTGGTAACCAGCAAACTTGTAGACATACCTGAGCTGCACGCCAGTAAAATTCTCTTCATGATTATTCCTTCCCTTCAAGGTCTGATTGGATGATAACTACTAGAAAACGTTTACAGCGTAATTATAAATCCGCTTTTCGGATTTGTCTATACATTTAACATATATGTATAGACTTTTTTTAAAATGACACATTTTCTTCTTTTTTTGAAAAATGAACTGATATTATCTTAAATCTCTCAATAATAATCGATTCTCACTATAAGAGATGTGCGAGGGCTTAGCGAGCAGCGGCATCAAGCACTTCAGGATTGCACGCAGATATATGAGGAAGCACCCAGAACGCTACGTTGCTGCGGTACTACCAGAGCTTCGCTTTGAGGATGAACAGAGTTTAATATCGTGCTGTCTGCCCATTTTCTGTTTAGGTATAGTGATCGACTCGACTATGAGTTTCATAAAAATACGGTACACGAACTGCTACGAGTGGCTTCAGAGGAAGTCCGCATTTTTCCTCTGACCGATTTAACAGGCACTCGTTACGATCTGCTAGATCGTTTGATTCTTGAGCTGGAGGCAGAAGGCTTACGGGTGACGGAGGCCAAGATCCCGTATGAGTTTATGCGTAACGGCAACTCTCTGTTGAGCATCCGAAAGATGTAGGTCAGGTTTAGAGCTTTCACACACTGAAAATTAGAAAAAATTTGAATATCAAGAAACATTCCTACATTTTTATCGTCTATATTATGGAAGGCCTTACGTATGAGGGCAGAATTCTTTGAAGCCCGAAGTTAAAAATCAACTCACAAAGGAGCTTATACATGTTGAAAAAGTTAGGATTTGCTGCATTGATTCTGGTGACTAGCCTCTCCGTTATAGGAACAGGTTGGGCCGCATCCAGTACAACAACCATTGAAGTCTCTAAAACCGCTGTAGATTACAACATTGCTCGTCCTTCAAGCGATGGCGCTTTCCATGATGGCTTATTGGCCGCTGAAACATCTGCCGGAAACCTTGTGTATTACAATACCAAAGGACAAAAAGCTTTCTCTCTTCCCGCCGAGCTTAAACCTATTGGTGATTTTCAAGAGCAACGAGCTGTAGTCAAAAATACAAAAACCAATCTCTATGGATACATTAATACCAAAGGGACACTGGTTATTCCTTGCCAATATACCGAAGCCAATGTCTTTTCCGAAGGCAAAGCCAAGGTCACAATAGCAGACACCAAAGAAAATGCAATTATAGATCGAACGGGAAAAATCCTTTCTCATTTTAAAGAAAATGTGGATTCAGAATATGTATTTACAGAAGGTCTGGCTCTTGCCTATGCCCCTAACACTGGGAAGATTGGTTTTGTGAATGCTTCCGGTAAACTAGCGATTCCTTATCAATATAAATACAGCCGTAGTTTCTCGAATGGCTTGGCTATTGTTCAAAATAGCAAGGGGCTATACGGTTATATCAATACGGCAGGCAAAGAAGTCATTCCACCTCAATACAAATCCGGCGGAGACTTCTCGGAAGGATTAGCTCCAGTACAAAATGCCAAGGGTAAATGGGGATTCATCAATAAACAGGGAAAAGTCGTGATTCCCTTTAAATTTACGGATGCACAGGATTTTAGCGAGGGCCTGGCCAGTGTGAAAAATGCGAAAAATGAGGTTGGGTTTATTGATAGAACCGGAACATTGATCATTAAATATCAACAAAAATATGACGTTACAGCTCCATTCAAGGAAGGCATTGCTTTAGTCGGTAAACAAGCAAACTCATCTGTTTCGGACGGAAAATTCGGTTACATCAATCGCCAAGGTCAACTGCTGACCAAGCTTGAATACAGATCGGAATCTTCTTCCTTCTCTAATGGTTATGCTGTTGCTTTTATCAAGCCAGGCAAAGCCTTCATTGTATCTAATCATTCTGTTTCAAAATAAAAAAACAACCCTGGAGGCAGATCGAATGGATCTGCCTCCAGGGTTGTTTAGATTGCCAATATCTCAAAACCACTTAGTCGTGTGTATAGAATTTTACGCCAGGCAGATCAGCTGCCACCCAAGAATAATTAATAGTATTACTGTTGTAATTTTTGGTCCCCGCCTGAGCGATCTGTACTTCCTTCAAGATCGTGATCGATGATCCCTTCGGTCTGACGACTACGACATGACCATGTCCGTCCGCTTTTTTGATCCCGATGGTAGGGTACCCGAGATTTGCTCTTTTTTGAGCATCCTGAAAAGTTACAGAGGACCAGCCCGGCGCCTTTTTATTCAGTAAAGCATCAGCCATTTGATTGGCTAAGCCACCTGGCAAGGAAGCCGACATCGCAGCCATCACATCTTGCGCGAAAATATTACATTTTGTTCCACCTACCGGTGAATACTTTTTGTTCGTTTCTACCTTAAAGCCATCGATTACAGATGCGTATGTGCTTGCACTTCTAGCCATTGAAATTCCCCCTGAATATAAGTTGTAGAGGAAATGACGGAGTCGCTTGAACATCTGAATGGCTCCACATTCAATTGATGTTGGCTTCAATTCCCTCTCAACTATTAGGGTGATTTCCGGCTTACTTTAACAACGCAATACCACAGAAAATGAACTTTTTTTTATATTTCCTATTCAGATTCCATTCACAGTGATAACCAGGGCTTTTGCTTGATTAATCATCACTTAGTTGAAGACTTTCTTCACTGATTACGGTTGGAACGATAAGCTCAGGAGTAGTCGCAGGCTTAGCGGGTGTAAAATAGTCTGCAATTCCCACCATTACAGCAATGCCAATAAACAGGACGATCCAATTACGATTCTTTTTCATCATCTGTACCTCTCATTCTTCACTGCGCCCGTTCAGCCACTTGAACCAGTGGAGCAAATGACTGAATCGGTATTCATGCTGGGAAGCATACGTCCATACCTCTGGCTCTTCACCAGGTTCCCTCCAGACGAGCATGGAAAAGTGACCTTCTTTCTCGCTTGCAACCGACAGCAGCGAAAGACGATCATCCCCGAATCGGTAAGGGGCCGATTCTACCCAGTAATTTCGCATATCGCTGATCCAGCTGCGAAAATGCTGTGTACCTGCGATTCGCAGCACTTCATCAGGAAGGAGCAGATGCTCATGGATGTCCTTCCAATCCCCTGCATATTGGTACCGCGCTGCCAACATTGGACTGAGCGGTCTCACTTTGCCTAGAGCCAACGTAGGGATGCAGGTGACGGGAACGACCGGGCCAATACGTTGGATAGCATAAGCACGGGCTTCCTCCTCACTCATTCCGTAGGACATAGCCTCCACGAGAAAATCATTCCGCCTTACACCAAATTGATACTGATACTGTGACATTTCATCCTGTAGCTCCAATACCATATCCTGTGTCGTATCTGTTCCGATCATTCCCAAACACCTCTCATTCCAAAATATAGTCGTGCAATTCCTGTTGCGCTCGATACTTAGCCCAATTGAATTCTGGCCAATTCGATTCTTCTCTCGTCATGCTCATCAAGCGGGCTTGTAAAAACTCATCCAGCGCTCCATGTTCCTTACGGCTAAAATCAATCAGCAGTGGAATCGCGTCCGCTGATAACTCACTCAAATATTCCTTGTCTATCACCGATGTTGTACGATACCGTTCGAGATTATTTTCAGCTATCCGTACATCAATGCCCACATAGTTCACGACGACATAGGCGATTAGAGCGAGTACAATATAATATTTCGCCAGCGGAAGCTGGCGGACATGAATGCGCACAGCTGCAACGAGCAGCAACAGGCCTAGAAAAATCATAAATGCGTGTACCAGATAGCGGATATACGTATAGCCGTATGCTTCTTCGTACATGACCAGCCGGGTATATCCCGAGTACAGCATCACACCCGAACAACCAACGAGTATGTACAGCAGACCGCTGTTCAATGTTTGCACTATACCTGAGCCGAATTCAGTCCACTTCAATACACTGATCATCAGCACAAAGTTGATACCTGTTACCATAACCAGCTCCCCGAATCCTCTTCTCGCATATTCAGCATACGAGGTTCCTTCTGGCAAAGCCCCTTCCCATGCACCAAACAGATATCCGAACTGCAGCACGACGAACACAACATACACCAGATTCATGACAATCAGCACTGTAGCGGTAATGACAGGATCAAACTTGATCGCGACCGGCTCGTGGTAAGGTACTGCTGCTGCTGGCTGAGCCTCTCTCTCCGTATTCCGCGGAGCAGGCTGTACAAATCCCCACAAGTAACAGAAAAAACAGAAGGTAAAAAAGCAGGTCCAAATCAGCCGCGGCAAACCACTCCCAAAGGTCAATGTACCAATCCATGCGGGTATGCCTGATAACAACTTTTCGAACATCCCGTCTGCCGAAGCCAGCAGAGATATAATAATGAGTAGCAACGGCAAGGCAATAAGTAGACCGATTATCACTTTACCCAATACACGCTTACGCTCATCCTTTACATTCCGAAAGGCTGCCGTCTTAAACATCCGAAACGGGGTCACGATATGGCGAAAATTTTGATAAAACCAATGGCTTAGCGCCTGACCGATAATACCGACTTCCGACCAGCCATGCCTTTTTTCCCCGAACAGCAACACCATATGCACGCTAATCAGAGCAGCTATAGCCAGGGCATTTAACACATAGAAGATCGGGTTATCGAACAGCACATATGTCAGTGCCAGCATCATAATGACTACAAACAACAGACGTCCTATCCATGAAAGGGGCTGGCAACGATCTCGATTAAAGGAATACATATACACGTAAAATACAATAACAAAAATAGGCATAGACACGCCCAGCCCATGTCCGAAGAACAGATATTGATGAACCAGCGCCAACACAATAGCGCCAGCAAAGGCGGACAACAATGACGCTTTCGGTAAAGACGATCCACTCATCTTGTCATGCATGGTAAATACCTCCACAACTATGCTTTATAACCCTTATTGTAGATGATAAAATAAGAAGATAAAGAGAAATTAATCGAAATAAAATTTCCTATTTTATAAAAGCAGTTACGCTTTTACTCAAGGGATAGGGGAAACGGAGCATTCCTGAATGAAACTTCACGCCCAATTTTTACGGCTTCACTCCCACGCAGCTGACGACAGGGACGAGAACCATACCATAGAGACTACGCTGGATGAGCTAGCAGCTATTTTTGACTGCACCCACCGCAACGCCTTGATGATCATTCAGAAAATGGAGCAGCACGACTGGATACAATGGACTCCCCGCCGAGGCAGAGGCCGCCGTTCCATTCTACGCTTCCTCATTCAGCCGGAAGACATTGCCGTGCAATCCATGATGCAAGCCATAGACCGCCATGATATCAAACGCGCACTGGATGAAATCCGAGCTCATTCACGCTCCTCCACCATGCAGGAGCATTTACAGGGCTGGCTGCTGAATTATTTCGGGCATCACGCAGAGGTGCGCAGTGATCAGCAGCAGATCGACACGCTGCGTCTGCCTATTCGCCAGCAGCTCTATACGCTGGACCCGTTGTACTTGAACTGGCTCGCCGAGTCCTTCGTATCCAGCCATGTTTTTGACGGGCTGGCCCGCCGGGCGAACGAGAGCGGCGAGATTTTGCCCGGACTGGCGCACGCTTGGGAAGTGGACACTACTCGTACGCAGTGGACTTTTTTCCTACGTAAAGAAGTGCTGTTTCATA
This sequence comes from Paenibacillus sp. T2-29, assembly GCF_052921365.1. NCBI lineage: Bacteria > Bacillati > Bacillota > Bacilli > Caryophanales > Paenibacillaceae > Paenibacillus > Paenibacillus sp. T2-29. The sequence continues at coordinate 289,177 of NZ_JBREVE010000004.1, forward strand.
ACGGCAAAATACTGACCGCGGAAGACGTCGTTTATACCTTTGAGCGACTGAGCCGGGCGCCGGGAAGGAGACTTTACCATTTTATTGTCCGGCAAATTCAGCACGTTCAGGCGTTGAGTCCGACGATGGTACGCTTTGTACTAAAGGAGCCGAACGAGCTATTTCTATCCTTCCTGTGTACCAGCCGGGCTGCAATTGTACCGCGTGAGCTTAATCAGGTGGGTGAAGCCGCATTTGGCATCCGTCCTATCGGTACAGGGGCTTTCAAGGTCACGGAAATGAACGAAAGCCTGTGCCTACTTGAGGCTTTTTCGCCTTATTTTCAAGGTCGTGCTCATCTAGATCGGGTGGAAATCGTCCAACTCCCGTGGGCAACTAAGCTGGAATCGTCGGATATGGAAGACACCGCTTCCTCTTTTCACATTATCCATAATCCTATCCTGGCAAGAGACACGGATACCGCATGGAGCCAGATTCACTCGGCAGCTTCGGTGCGCAAATTTATCACATGTAACACACACAAGGACGGACCGCTGCGCAACCCGGAAATACGTGCTCGGATTGTAGCATGTCTGGATCATCGCCCCCTTCCTTCAGCAGTGGATTCATCTAACGCTAACGATTCATGTGAACCACTGGCGGCGTTGCAAATTGCCACCATTCCTGAGTATAGAGCGGATGCAGAACGGGTCGCGGCCCAGCTCGAATCCTGTGGATATACCTGTAACATCGTGGCCGCATCCATGAATGAATTTAAAAGTTCATCGATTCGTATGGAGTCAGACTTAATCATCTTTTCTCTGTTTCGTGACCGTGATGAGCAATTGCGCCTGTTTGATCTGTATCTTAATGTATCCGGACATGTGGAGCCGCATAGCCGCGTGGATATCGAAAGACTGCTGCGCGAAATTGCACGGGAAGCTGATCATACCGTCAGAGCGCAGCAATTTGAACATATCGAAACTCGGCTCATGGATGAGCACCAGCTGCATATCTTATATGAAAAGCCCGTTCAAACGGCATATCTTCCTACTGTACGCGGCGTATCCTTTAACAGCCAGGGCTGGGTGGATCTGCGTCATGTATGGTTTCCGCCTGCCCAGCTCCCAACTCCTCTCACTTGACGGCAAGGACGCTCCTTCAAATGCACTTCCAAATAAAAAAGGTATCCTCTTCTTCATAAGAGAATACCTTTTTTAATGTTATCGAGACCCTCTATGCGGATGGTTCAGGAGATGACAATGCCCATCCCCCCAGCCCATGACTGTGGACATCGCTTGGGTCTTCTATAGGAGGGGGAACGGGTGGAAAATGCAATAGGATAAAAACATTAAATGCGAGCAGAGAAAAAACGATCTTTTTTATCATGGATGTACTCTACCTCTCCAAGTAAGTTTTTATATTCCTCTTTGTCCTCAGAAGTGGCAGTATGCCGATACTTTTCAAATAGTCCTACACATTTGATGGTGACAGGATTACCATTCAGCACGACGGAATAGGAAAGGCTCTCGAGCAGGAATTTCATACCTTTGGAATAACGATGTTTGTTGAGATCGTAACAAGCCATCTCTGCCAAAAATCGTGCATAGAGATCTGCTGACATTTGCTCGGTATAGGTGCCTACCTTGGCATGCTGATCTGCAAATGCCTCAATTTGTTTTTCAAAGTGTTGCAGTACATGATCTACATTAAAGTCATAACGGTTGGCCGCTACCATTATTTTATGTAACCCCACCAGAATTTCGCCTTCATTTTTTTTTAAATAATCCACATACTGTGGAATTACATCCAGGCTGCCGGACATCAACTGATACAAATACCCGTTGGCCTCAGCCCAGTTGCTACAAAGAGCCTTCAGACGCCGAGCTTCTTCCGTATCCTCTTGCACCCAGCTCAAATCAGAATATAGCGATACATATTCCAGGGCCTTCTGGTAATCCCCGCGCTCATCCCATACCCCGGCACGCAGCACGTAAGAATAAACGATATACATAAACAAAGGACCCTTAGGTTCCTTGCCACGCTCTGATTTTTTGGTATTTCCATATCTTTGCTCGTATTGTACTTTGGCTTTTTGAGCCATTTTTTCAGCAAACCATTCTACTTTATCCCAACGCCGCAAGGAGGCATACGTATTAGCCAAGTCTCTTAGGGCATCCAATTGGTCTGCCTCACCCAACCGCTCCACAAAGCTTTCAAAATGTGTGGCTGCCCATAAATTCTCATCCTGATCATCACCAATGGCAATCGTAAATAAACGGTATTGGCAAAGCGCCAGCCGCTCCGAATGTTGATACTTCTCACTTTCCGCGACATTCTTATAAATAATGGCCGCAGCCTCAAACCTACCTTCGCTGAACAATTCCTCCGCTGTCTCAAATAAAGCCGGGGCGTATATGAGATAGTCCATCATAAACTCCACGACTTGCTTAATACAATCCAATTTATTCAGCTCTGCACAGCGATGCAAAAAGGGACGAACCCGTCGCCAATTCGGTGCCGTATTCCGTATAAATTCATCAATGTATAGCTCATAGAGGCTCCCTTCTTCAAGCCCCATGCCTGCAGCAATCCGATCCAGCAACAGCATCGCAATTGGCCGGTTACCGTTGATAATGGCACTAATCGTACCTGCATTAATACCTGTCTTCTCCCCAAACTTACTAATCGTAATTCCTTCTCGTCTGATGTACTGCTCCAGCTCTGCGCGAATAGTGGTTGTTTCCTTCAAATCAGGCACCCCCAGGGATAACTTGCATGATTTCAATACAAAAAAAGAAAATTCCCGTGAATATTCCCTTAATTATACAAAAGAAAGCCCACTTAGCCAACTGCATAAGTACATTTATATCAAAAAATTCAATAATTCTCCGAATTGCCGTATACTACAGGAGGCGAGCTGAACAGCTACACCCAATCGGTCGCAGGAAAGGATACGACAAATGGACAACACCCCAACTATAGAACAACAAATTGCACAATGGATGGTCGCGCAGATCCGTGAAGTGGGCACTTTGAAACAAGAAGATGCCATTGCATATGTACGCTCTGAATACGGAGAGCAGTATGTGTTTATAAGCGAGCATGGCCATGTCTCTTTGGAAAAAGAAATCAAAAAGGCATTTCGCAAGCTACATGGTGGCCGAATCGCCTGGGATCGTGATGCATTCCTCTGGGCCTGGACTTAACAAGCAAAAGCATCTGCTATCGGCAGATGTTTTTTTGATGATTTAACCGTAGATCCTCTGGAGTCGGCTAATTTCCTCCTTCACAAACTGTCGGAGTATTGCAGGCTCCACGATTTCAACCCGGCCGATCCAATCCATCGCATCGCGACAAGCCGCTTCATAGCTATACATGTTAACGGTTACAAGGAAGTGACTGCCCTCCTGCACAGACTGAATGATTTCCATCCTTTTCGCTAGTATTCCAGCTTGCTTCTTAGTCGTTCGGATCAGAACAGGATAGTATTCTTTCTCTCTACAAAGCTGCTTAAACGTGCTTTCTTGCCTCATCCAATAATGTTCCAGTGAGAAATCTCCAGGAACCTCAAAGACTTCGGCAGACGGCTGAATCTCTATAATTCGCTCACACTTAAAGGTCCGAATCTCCTGCCCGACTTCACAAAAGGCAATAAGATACCAATCTCCCTTTTTAACCACAAGTCCATAGGGATGTACATGGCGAGAAGAACAAGAGCCGTCAGCTTTCTCATACTGAATAGTTACTTTATAGGACCCCCACACTGCCGCTCTCACGGCTTCCAGGCAAGGAATCGCTACACGTTCCGTCCACCACGGTGTATCATCAAAATAAAACCGCGCTTTGGCTTTTTGAATATCGGACTGATATGGGGCCGGCATCGTCTGTTCCAGTTTGAGCAAAGTATTCTTTAACTTCAAACCCGATTCTGTGGACCCGCCCGTATAAATGCCCATCCCCGTTAAATACAACTGAATGACATCCCCGCCATTCAACTGTTTCAGATTCGCTGTATAACCGTCCATTAAATAAATTCCGCCCTTCGGGCCGGATGCGGTAACAATCGGAACTCCGGCTTCAGCCAGAAGGTCGATATCCCTGTAAATGGAGCGTACAGAGGTTTCCAATGCCAACGCCAATTCCCTGGCTTTCATTCTCCCTCTAGATTCGATACATAATAAAATCGCGATTAAACGATGCAGTCTCACAATCATACCTCCACAATAGATGGTTAACCCGAAATGAAAAGATGATGCAAAGATTGTTGACACCCTGTTGGCAACAATAGGTGTGTATCATAGAAGTAAGGGGTGTAATGGATGATGAATATTGGAATTTTGGGGACGGGATTCGGCGCGTATCATGCCTCACTGTTAAACAACCATCCCAAGGTAAACAGACTCATTGTATTTGGAAGGAACGAAACCAAGCTGCAAAAATTGAAAGAGGAGCTAAACGTAGAAGTCACACAAAATATAGTGGATATTCTGCTGGATCCGGACGTGGATATCGTCGATCTATGCCTGCCCTCCCACCTGCATAGGTCACATGCCATTGATGCGCTAAAGCACGGGAAGCATGTATTTTGTGAAACACCGGTTTGCTTTCATCTCGAAGACGCTCTTCTTATGCAACAAGCTGAGAAGCAATATGGCAAAAAAATTCTGGTCAACCAGTTCATTAAGTTTGATCCTGCCTATACCTATCTGTACGAGGCTTATCGCCAACAAAAATACGGAAAACTCATTTCCTTGTCCTTGAAAAGAGAAACCCCTCCCTTGTGGGGAGACCTTGGACTAAGCTACATCCCTACGCAGTTCATGATTCATGAACTGGATTTATTCACCTGGCTATGGGGTCCCTGTGATCCATATACAGTGTGGGGTTCAGAGGTAGTCCATCCCGAACAAGCACAGGTTCGGGCTTACTATCAGCATCGGGATGCCTTCACAGAAGTCATCGCTTCTTCCCATATGCCGAAAAGCTATCCTTTCACGGTAGCCTATGAGGCTTATTTTGAAAAAGCCAAACTGGTATTTCATGAGAGTGACGAAAACGATCCTATACCCACCGCATTATTTGAGTATACCGCATCAGGACAGCAAAAAATCAATCTCGAATCTGCCAATCCATACGAAAAAAGTTGGGATCATGCGCTTGAATGCTTTGGCGGACATGCGGAATGCCTCATTCCCCTGGAGTCGGCCGTACAAGCACTGGAAATGGCCATTGAGATTAAAAACAGGCTGGAGCAGGCTCGGCGTTAGCCGGTATGTAGCTGGCACCTACGGAAATCAGCTTCCTATCAGGAAGCTGTATCCGCAGGCAAGGACACTTCGTCCGCGTAGTTCGTTGCCATAATCTTGGCTACCCCGGCCGGGTCTGTCGTCTGTCCCAACGCCCACATCATTTTCGTCACCAGCGCTTCCGTTGTCATGTCATAGCCCGGAATAACACCCTTCTCCAGCACCTTCTGACCTACCTCATAAATCGTCAGGTCCCCGCCCTCATAAGGACATTGAGTTGTGACGACAATACTCATACCGTCCTTCATCAGCTCCTCAATTTTGCTAATGAGGCTTCTTTCTTTAAAAGGCACGCCCCCCATACCAAAGCCCTCAATGACGATACCTTTATAGCCCAAACTCTGAATAGCATCGAAAATCGCGGGATTCGTACCTGGAATCAGCCTGAGCAGAAATACTTCAGCAGCATACCCGTCATTGTAAGGGTGACGAACGGTATCACGATTTGCAAATACACCCTCCGTATAGACCACCTTGCCGTTCTCCACGAGACCTATGTACGGATAGTTAATACTCTCAAAAGCGTTATAGCTGCGTGTTCTGATTTTCGAGCTGCGACTACCGTTGATAATTTTGCCATTAAACACGACAAAAACCCCTGCCACCTCGCCACATGCGGTCAGGAATGAGTCAATTACATTTTTTTTGGAATCACTGTGCTCCGCCAATATGGATACCTGCGAACCTGTCACCACAACGGGTTTGTCCACAGTCCCCAACATGAAGCTCAGGGCTGAAGCCGTATAAGCCATCGTATCCGTACCATGCGCAATAACAATACCGTCGTATTGATCGAGCGAACGATGTACCATCCGGGCGATGGAAGCCCAATCCTCTGGCTGTGTATTGGTGCTATCAATGCTCATCAGATTGCAAGCATCAATCTCGCAAATTTCCTGAAGCTCCGGAATTTCAGCCAAAATATTTTCAGCCGATTGGGTTGGAGTCAGGCCGTTTTCCTGATAGGAGGAGGAAATTGTTCCTCCGGTATTAATGAACAGAACCTTTTTCATTTGCCAATGTTCCTTCCCGATTACAACTTCACTTTATTGTTCTTAGAATTTATCATGAATAAGGGTGATTAGCTACTTTGCAACGGAAAATAACTTCGAATGTAAAGCTAAAAAAACACGGCAAAACAAGCGCCGACTTTCCTGCCTCCCGCGACTTGTTTAGCGTGCTTTTTACGATAGTTGCAATGAATCTACAGCACTGCACATACCTTTAACCCATTCACGTACTTTTATGGCGATGCTGGCTGGTCCTGTAACGTTCTTTGCCCCAAAGCTTTGCCCAAGAATTGTCGTGTCCGTTCTTCCTTCGGATGATTGAAAAACTGTTCCACCGGCCCCTGTTCCACGATCGCACCATGCTCCATCAGCACGACCCGATCCGCTACATCCCTCGCAAAACCAAGCTCATGCGTGACAATAATCATCGTATTGCCTTCACTCGCTACCTTTTGAATCACGGACAGTACTTCATCCACCAGCTCAGGATCAAGTGAGGAGGTCGGCTCATCGAACAACAACACCTGCGGATTCAGCGCCAAAGCGCGGGCAATCGCAACACGCTGCTGCTGTCCACCCGAAAGCTGGGCAGGATAATAGGTCATACGATCCTTTAACCCGACCTTTTCCAAAATGCCTTCACTGATCTCCCTTGCCTGCTTGCGATCCATCTTTTTCACACTAGTCAGACCAATCATCACATTGTGGAGTGCATTCAAATTTTTAAACAGCTGATATTGCTGAAATACCATTGCCGTTGCCATCCGCAATCCGAGAATGTCCTTTTTTCCTGCCTTGGCCGCATCTACCTTCAGACCGTCAATTTCAATGATACCGCTGGTTGGCTGTTCCAAAAAATTAATGCTACGCAGCAGTGTAGACTTCCCCGATCCGCTTGGTCCCAGGATGACCACGACTTCTCCCTTGCCCACCGTCAGGTCTATGCCCTTTAACACATGATGCTGCCTGAAATGCTTATGAATTTGATGAAGTTGAATCATGCCCTTATTCACTTCTTTCGTATATTCGGATACGCTTCTCCAGCACAACAAGCCCGCGCTCAATAATGATGCACACCAACCAGTAGATCAAAGACACTGCAACATATACCTCAAAAAAAGCCAACGCTCGCGCGCCCATAATTTTGGCCTGTCCCATCATATCGACGACACCAATCATAAAAATAAAAGATGTATCCTTCACTGTACTGATCAGTGTGTTTCCCAAATTGGGCAAAGCCACCGTTAGCGCCTGCGGCAATACAATTTTGAGCATAATCTGTGTTTGGCTCATGCCGATGGAATTGGCAGCCTCAAATTGTCCCCGATCGACTGAATGAATCGCTGCCCGGAATGTCTCCGACAAATATCCTCCAAGGTTCAATGAAAATGAGAGCAACGCAAACAGCTCGGGTGGAATGACATAGACATTGAATTGCTGCAAGAAGCCATATTCGCTCTGAAAATAATACAAAAACTTGGGTATTCCGTAATATACGAGAAACAGCTGCACAATGAGCGGTGTTCCCCGGATGTACGAGACATACAACGTAGACAAGGGCGCCAAGACAGGCACCTTGTATATCCGGATTAAGGCCGTAGCCAACCCGATGATCGCACCCAGCAGCATGGAGACAAACGCAATCCATAATGTAACATGGAGATACTCCACGATCTGGGGAAGGCTTTTCAGCATATAATCTAAATCAAACAGCTTTTCCATAGGAACCCCACTCTACTTTTTACATTGTTATTACTGAGGAATAAATTCTCCGCCTGTCCACTGTTCAGACAATTTTTTCAGTGTTCCGTCCGCTTTAAGTTCTTTAATAATCGGGTCGATTTTAGCTTTCAGCTCCTCACCCTGCTTATCCTTTTTGAACACCAGATTGATATTATCGCTTTGCACAGGCTCGCCCACAGCTTCCACCTGCAAGCCTTCCTTCTTGATCGTTGCTGCGGCCATCACTGGATCATTCACATAAGCATCCACTCGGCCATTTTGCACGTCTTGGAGGTTATCGGACGAAGTGCCTGTATCGTTATATTTTAAAATAATTTTGTTCCCGTTCTTCGCATTATACTGCTCTAGCAACTGCGTATAGGAATCCCCTACCGAGGCGGCTACCTTCTTGCCTTCCAAATCCTTGAGAGAATGGATATCCGTTCTACCCTTTTTCACAATAATAACCGACTGAGCGGAGAAATAGGACTCATCCGAGAACAGATACTTCTTTTCTCGCTCCGGATTTTTGGCAACTTCATCTGCGATGATCTGAACTTTATTCGCATCCAGCGCAAGGAATATCGCATCCCAGCCCGAAGGTACAAATTCAATCTTATAGCCGTCCAGCTTCTTATCGATCTCCTTGACTACTTCCACATCGTATCCGGTCAGCTCGTTTTTATCATTCGTAAAAGCAAACGGCGGGTAGTCATTTTGTGTCCCCACATAGAGTACCTTATCCCCTGATGCCGCTTCCTTCGAGGAACATCCACTCAAAGCACCCGTTAATAACACAAGAGATAGGCCAATCGCTGCTACTAAAGCAGATTTCTTCATAAGTGATATCCCCTTTTGAAATCCAAGTAATTTACTATGATTTTATATTATAACGAGTTATTCAAATAATACAACTAGCAAATTTCATTTCGATTATCTAATCAGATATTGCACAAAAAAAGACCCTTGCGGGTCAGTTGTTATTCATGAAGTGGAAGACGGTCTGCAGGGTGCTCCGGCAAAATGGACGAAATTAAACGTTGCACAGCCGGGTGAGCAGATTCAAAAATCTGATCTTTCTTATCACAGTGCTCGATTAATCTCCCCTGTTCCATCACAGCAATGCCATCACAGACGGCGTAAGCCGCTCGAATATCATGCGTGATAAACAGATATGACAATCCAAATGAAGTTTTCAGCTCTTCCAACAGGGATAAAATGCGTATCTGATGAACCATATCCAGACTGCTGACGGACTCATCCAGCACGATCAGCTTGGGTCTGAGCGCAATCGCCCGTGCAATATTAATCCGCTGTAATTGTCCACCGCTGAATTGGTGCGGATATTTATTCCGATCCTCCGGCTTGAGACCCACCCGCTCCAGCAGGCCTTCTACCGTTCTTTTTTGTTCCTGCACTGATAACCGCTCGTAATTATCCAAAGGCTCTCCGACAATCTGTCCGGCGGTCATGCGAGGGTTTACAGCAGAATAGCAGTCCTGGAATACAACCTGCATATCCCGTCGCAATCCCCTGCGTACTTGAGGACTCCCATTATAGATGTCCTGCCCCTGAAACAGTACCTGACCCTCCTGCGGCTTCTCCAGCCCCAGAATAACCTTGCCCAGCGTGCTCTTCCCCGCTCCGCTGGTTCCCAGCAGTCCCAGACAAAATCCGCTCTCTATGGTAAGCGACACATCAGTGAGCACAGGGAGACGTGATTCGGAGCGGCCCAGCCATTTGCGCTTTCTATAGCTATGAGTTACTTCCTTCACTTGCAGCACACGCATTCGCTCCCCTTTTGAAAGTATCCAACAGGCAACTAATCGCCCTACTGATTTATGCCCTGAAGGGACAACTTAGGTCTGGCCTGCAGCAGCATTTTCGTATATTCATGCTGTGGCTGGTCGAACAACTGAAAAACCTCTGCCTGCTCAACAATACGTCCCCGCTGCATCACTGCCACTTCATCCGCCATTTGGGAGATGACACCCAGATCATGCGAGATCAGTAAAATAGACGTGTCATATTCCGTACGCAAGCTATCCAACTCTCTCAGCACCTGTAGCTGATTAACCACATCGAGTGCCGTTGTCGGTTCATCCGCAATAACCACTGCTGGCCGCAGGCACATGGAAATGGCGATCATGACCCGTTGCAGCATCCCGCCACTCAACTGAAACGAATAACGCTTCATCAGCTTGGCTGGATCAGGCAGATTCATATTTTCCAGAGCCGTTATGGCAAGATCGCGCGCCTGTTGTTTGGTTAATCCGGTATGCGTGCGGATCGTTTCCATAAACTGATCCCCAATCGTATACACTGGCGTAAAAGCTCGCATCGGATTTTGCATAATAAAAGCGATTTCCTTGCCCCGAATGCGGCGCATCTCCTCAGTTGCCATTCCGTTCAACTCACGACCGTTCAGACGGACACTGCCTTCCACATCCATCGTCTGGCGATCCAGTAACTGGAGAAGCGCGTTACAGGTTACTGTTTTGCCGCTCCCACTCTCGCCGACAAGACCCAGAACCTGCCCCTTTTTCAGTTCAAAATGGGTAGGTTCTAGTAGAGATACCGCCCCTGCATCAGTTTTGAGCTTTACCTGCAAGCCGCTGACCTCCAGCACCTGCGTCTTGGCCGTGTCATCCATCGTTGTCCCCACTCCTGTTTTACTGACGTTTGGCAATCCCGTATCGGTCGGACAGCGTCTCCCCCAATATATTGAAGGCCATCACTACCACCAGAATCATGATACCCGGATAAATCATTAATTCCGGATGACTGCGGATGTATCCCGTTCCCTCATGAATCATGGCTCCCCATTCAGGAGTCGGCGGCTGGATACCTAGACCAAGGAATGACAACGCGGAGATGTCCATAATCGCCCAGCCCATCTCCAGCGTACCAATGACCATAATCGGCCGCAGCACATTTGGAATGATGTGCCGCCGGATAATGGCCCCTGAGGAGGAGCCGCTAATCCTTGCGGCCGCTATAAAATTCTGCTCTTTCAGACTGACGACCATATTGCGGCACATTCGGGCATAGTACACCCACTGCACCAGCATCAAGGCAAACAGCACCTGCATGAGACCCGGCCCAAAAATACCGACAATGCCGAGCACAAGCACCAAGTTGGGAAACGCCATAATGCCTTCGCAAAACCGCATCAGTACACTATCGACCCAACCGCCCAAATAACCTGCAATTGATCCGATTACAACACCGATGCTAAGCGAGGACAGGAAAATTAATGTCGCAAAGCCGAGCGAAATTCGTGCTCCATACAGCAGCCGGGATAGATTACACCGACCCAAATGATCCGTTCCCAGCCAATACTCTTTTGAAGGGCCTTCCAGCTTGTGCAGTAAATTGACCTTAACGGGATCATGGGGAGCCAGCCACGGAGCCAGCGCCATTATGATAAAAAGGGCTGCCAGCACGACTGAGCAAACCACGATTACTTTTTGATCCTTGAACATTTTACGCAACCTTATCATCACTGCTCTGCTCGTCCCTTCGAGGAAATTCGGGGATCCATATACAACTGCACCAGATCAACGAGCAAATTGCATACGATGAACAGGCATGCCGCCAGAAACACATAGCATTGTATGACGGGAATATCCCGGTTAAAAATGGCTTCCACAAAATAACGGCCAAACCCGGGCCATGAAAACACCTGCTCCACAATAATCGTTCCAGTCAGCAACTTGCCCAGATTCATGCCCATACTTGTTATTAGCGGAGTCATAGCCATTTTGAGTATGTGCTTGAGCATAATCACCCGCTCGCGTATTCCTCTGGTTCTGGCATACTGTACATACGTTTCCTGAAGCTGTTCCAGCACACTGGATCGCAACAGACGCGTATATAAAGCAATCAGAACCAGCGACAGAGTCAACGTCGGTAACACCAGATGCTGCCACGTTCCCCGGCCCTCTACAGGTAGCCAGTCCAATCGGACAGAGAAAAAGAAGATTAACAAATATCCCAGCCAGAACTGGGGAATAGATGCCCCGAAATACGAAATCCCCCGACTCAGTATGTCGATCCAGCCATTTTTACGCATCGCCGCCAACACACCCAGCGGGATGCTCACCAGTATAGATAGTGCCATGCTGCTTAAGGCCAGCTCAACAGTGGCAGGCAATCGAGCCTTCACCTCATCCCACACTGGCTTGTTGGTCAGATACGAAGTACCAAAATCCAACCGACTGATTCTTTGAATTGTATGCATATACTGTGTCAGCAATGGCTGATCCAGTCCGAACTCATGTCTTTTCTGCTCCAGGACTTCCGGGGTAGGATAAATATGAGCAGCCGTCAAATAAGCTTCAGCGGGATCAACCGGTGAAATGTGAATGAGTGCAAAGGTAACGAGGGTGGCAAAGAGAACAATAGGAATGACCGCTACCATTCGCTTCCCGATATAGCTAATCATAAGTTGTCCTCCTATCCTATAAATTAACGTTACCTCACCGTTTCAGTTACTTTCCAATTTCAATTCCCTCAAATGGATTCTCATCCCGATTAGCTGGGAAAACAAAGTTAGTAATTTTTTTCTGATACACTGCCGTTTTCTTAATATACGAAATAGGCACAATGGCAGATTGCTCTTGGAGCGTCTTCAAAATCGAAGCATACAGCTCTTGCCGCTTGGTTTCATCTGTTGATGAGAGCGCTTCGTGTACTTGCTGATCCAGATCCTTCTTCATGGGAAGGGCGCTCAGCACCTCAGAAATTCCGAAGCTCTTCTTGGCAATAACATTAATAAAGGAATGCGGATCATAAGGCGCACCATAGTTGTACCAGAAATACAGATCAAACTGGTTGGATCTAAGCCGCTTGATTTGAACCGTCAGCTCCAGTCCGGTCAGATTCACTTTGACACCCAGCTCTCCCCATTCGGCCTGAATGGTTTCAGCCATCGCCTTTTGGATCGGATCGGTCTTATCGAAAATCAGCTCAAAATCCAGCTGTTGTCCGTCTTTCTCCCGTACTGTGCCGCCTGCGGGCAGCTTCCAGCCAGCCTCATCCAACAATGCTTTGGATTTTTCCACATCATAGCCTATTAGCTGTAAGTCGACATTCGTATACGGGTAGTTTTTGGATAAAACCGTATCCGCTGTTTCCTCCAGCCCCGAGGTTACGCCTTCCACCATCGCCTGCTTGTTAAATCCATGCTGGAGTGCCAGACGTACCCGAAGGTCTGCCAGCTTCGGATTGGACGAGTTGAGCAACAGGCTTCTTGTGCCAACAGGCTCGGACAGCGTAGTAACATACTGATTCGTGTCGCGAAGCTGTTTGAAAGCATCCAGGCTAATAACACCCTCTCCATAAATCAGATCCAGGTCGCCTTTTTCAAAGGCCATTACACGTGTTTCACCATCGGGAATAATTTTGACCGTAATTTTGTCCACCTTCGGTGCAGTACCCCAATAATTCGGATTACGCTTAAAGGTTGCATACTCATCCTGCTTGTATTCATCCAGCATCCAAGGTCCTGTACCTACAGGTTTCTTAATTCCTTTGGACGTATCTCCATCATCCGGGAACCCGGCTTCACCCAAAAACCGGAACGGGCGAACGACAGACAGATCCTGAAGAACCGGGTAGTATGGCTCTTTGAGTGTCATTCGGAACGTTCTGTCATCTACAGCTTCAGTTTTGTCGAGAACGCCTACTATACCAAGCCAGCTATGCGTTTTCTCATTTTTCATAATAGCGTCAAAGTTCTTTTTGACAATCGCCGCATTAAATAGCGTTCCATCGGAAAATTTCACACCTTTACGCAGCTTAAACGTATATGTCTTGCCGTCCTTGGATATGGTCCAAGATTCAGCCAAAGCAGGCTCCAGCTTGCCTCCTTGCTTGTAGCTGACTAACGGCTCATAAATCATGGATTGTGCAAAAAGTTGGGAAGGGTTGTATACGTGAGGATTCATTGTACCAATATCCCGTGGCCACGATAGCGTGATCGACTTTTCATTGGCAGCTCCGTTAGTAGAGGTGGATGCAGGTGTGTTCTCCTGCTTCGCGCAGCCCAGAATAACGGATAATAAGAGGAGTGTCACCAACATAAGGGTGGCAGTCTTGCGGTGTCGAACGGACATCAATGTATTTCCCCTTTTCTATATATGTGATAATGATTATCATAATCATATTTAGAATAGGTACCACATTATATTTTGTCAACAATATTCGGCAAGCAGAGCTATTATTTATTTTGAATTTGTATAATATTAAATTTATGGATTAATCCGCCAATGTTTGAAATAGGGCACGCGTGTATTCATGCTTCAATAGTTCTTCATCCCAATCCTCAAATATTTCCACGATCTCTCCCTGAACCATGACGGCAACACGATCACAGAACGTACGGGTGGACTGAAGATCATGGGTGATAAAAAGATAGGACAGCTGGCGTTCGAGCTGCATTCTTTTGAGCATGTCTAGCACGGAGGACTGGGTTGACGTATCCAAATTGGCGACCGATTCATCGAACAGGATGATTTCTGGTTCAACCGCCAACGCCCGAGCAATGCACACCCGCTGTTTTTGTCCACCGCTTAGCTGCGCAGGGTATTTTCCCAGACTGTCAGCCTCCAACCCTACCGATTCCAGTAAGGAAAGGCAGATATCCAGCGCCCTTACTTTTCGCTCAGGAAAATAGTTACGGATCGGCTCCATCAAAATATCTTGAATGGTCATACGGGGATGCAGTGAAGAGGCCGGGTCCTGCGCAACCAACTGGATTCGTTTGTACAAATGAATATCCTTCATCCTTCTAGTATGTATGGGCTGGTGATCCAGCCAGATTTCCCCTGAAGTCAACGACTCCAGCCCCAGGATACACTGTGCCAGCGTGCTTTTGCCACTTCCGCTTTCTCCAACCAATCCAAGGCATTCTCCCTGTCGTAATTCCAGACTCACTTTCTGTATAGCCTGCTGCTCACTCTGTCTCGTGTTGAACCAGCCTTTTCTCCGTCTGCGGACAGGGTAAGCTTTGGTGACGTTCTTCAATTCCAGTATCACGGTTGCATCCTTCCTTCCGGGGTCATCTCCAGCACCCGATCTGCTATGCGGCTTATCCCCTGACGATCATGTGAAATTAACAAAATCGTGAGATCGAAATCTTCCCTCAACTGTAGAAGCAAGGCCAGAACCTTGTCGCGGTTAATAACATCCAGCGCTGTAGTAGGCTCGTCGGCAATAAAGAGGCGCGGACCAGAGCTTAACATTGCAGCCAGCAGTACCCTTTGGCACATACCTCCGCTTAGTTCAAAAGGATATGATGACAGAATATGCTCAGGATCGGCAAAACCGACCTTGCGGAGCAGAGAACACAAATAGGCTTCCTGCCCTGGAATAGTACGGCCTCCAGCCAGCTCTGTGACACGATTTAGCATCAGCCGCATCCGTGACAGCACACCCTGGGGCTGCGATGCAGTGTGGGACGGGGCAGCATCAGCTTGCCCCAGCTCCTTCTGGGCGCGCATCAGGCGCCCCCCGTTCAGTCTAAGCGTATCCGTCAGCTGGGCGCGGACGGTACGGATCGGATTCAGCCCGCTCAGCGATTGCTGAATGAGCAGGGCAATTTCCTCACGGCGCAGTCTTTGCCAGCGCTGTTCATGGAACGGGATAATGTCTTCCCCGTTATAGTAGATGCACCCTTGCGCAACACCAACACCGGGGTCCAGCATACCCGCGATTGCGTGTGCGGTCAGGCTTTTGCCGCATCCACTTGGCCCAGTCAAGGCTACAATTTCCCCTGGGTAGACGGAAAAGTTCACATCCCGTAATAGCGGTTTGCTTTCGCTTCCGCTGGCTCTTACACCTGTACGGCAAATCTCCAAATGTTCCACGTGTAACAACGGTTTTTGCATGTATGCTTGCTCTATGTCCTTTCGCCCCGTGACTGGTCGCTCCCCCACTATTTCGCCGCCTCCTTTTCTGAAAAATGATCACCCAGAAGCTGGCAGGCAAGCACAAATAGCATAATCGCCAAACCCGGGAAGATCATAACATGCGGAGCCACCTGAAAATACGAGGTTGCATCATGCAGCATCACACCCCACTCTGGCTTGGGCGGCTGTACACCCAGTCCAAGAAAGGAGAGCCCAGCGATCATTAACACCACGCGTCCGATATCCCATACCGTATAAACCAACAATTGCGGCCATACTTGTGGCAATACATAACGCCTTAGTATGCGCACGTGTGAATTACCGGACAAACGGGCATACCGTACATAGTCCTCCTGGCAAGCTTTTTGAACCAAACTACGGATATAGCGGACATAGCCCGCCCACCGTACCGCAATAATCGCTAAGGTCATGTTGACGAAACCCGGCCCCAAAATACCCACAATCGCTACCGTTAAAATAATATCAGGAAAAGCCAGTACGCCGTCGATTCCCCGCATAATCAGCTGATCCACGCGTCCTCGCACATAACCAATGAGCATGCCTGTAGGCAGACTAATACACAGCGTTGCTACCGTAATCGCACACGCGATTAGCACGCTCGACCGAATTCCGTAAATGAGCCGTGACAGCACATCCCGACCCAGATGATCCGTACCGAAAGGATATTTGCGGCTGGGTGGTGCCAAACGGTTCAGAAGGTCCACATGCAGAGGATCATGAGGGGCGGCCCATGGAGCCAGCAATCCGAGCAGCACGATCAGGCCAAACAGTGCGCCCCCTGTCAGCAAGCTTCCTCTAAAGGAAAGCCGTATCTTTTTCATTTTCAGCTTCCCCCTTAACGCAAACGCAGCCTTGGATCTATCACCGTCTGGACCACATCCACCAAACACTGAACACCTACAATTAAAAATGCGGCAAACATAACATATCCCTGAATCACCGGGTAATCCCGCTGCGTAATTGCATCTATAAAATACTTGCCCAACCCTGGCCATGAAAAAATGGTCTCTACGATGACGTTACCTGCCAGCATAAATGATAGATTCGTACCTAACAGCGTAATCATTGGCAGAACGGCATGTTTAAATAGCTCAAAAAAGAGAATATGCATACGGGAAAAACCGCGAGCCCTCGCTGCCTTCACAAAATTGCGGTCACTCAGCTCCAGCATTTGAGCGCGCAATACACGAGCTTGCACCGTTCCCAATCCTGCACCAAGCGTCAGCGCTGGGAGTACTAAATGTGTCCAGTCCTCCCTTCCCATGGATGGGAGCCAGCCCAAGCGAACGGAAAATAGATAGATTAGCAGAAAACCAAGCCAAAAAGAAGGGATCGACGATCCCAGCAAAGCGAACAGCCTGCCCAGACGATCTAGTGGACCGCTGACTTTTAGCGAGGCAGCCAGCCCCATCCCAAGCGTAAGCACCGTCATGACGGCAAAGCCCGCCAAAGCTAGCTCCACTGTAGCGGGAAGTCTGCTCCACAGTTCGTTTAGCACCGACTCCTTGGACACATATGAGGTTCCCCAATGTCCCGTGAACACATCCCGCAGCCAGTTCACATATTGAATATGAAGCGGCTCATTCAAGCCCAGTTCGTTTCGCAGCGCGGTCAGCGCCTCCCCAGAAGCAGGAACATTATGCGCGGTGAGTAAAATGAGGGCAGGGTCACCAGGGGCCAGCCTCATCAGTACAAAAGTCAGCGTGGATACAACGAATACAATGATGGGCAGCTGCGCCACACGTTCCAGTATAAAACGAATCATAGGATACGTAGCCCGTTATTCCGCAATATCAGATTGCGCTGTAATGTAGTAATACTCGATCGGATGCGGCGTAAAGCCCTCTACCCCTTTTTTCACGCCAAACACATTGTCAGGGTGTACAATGAACGACTGCGGCAAGTCTGTATTGATGATATCCAGCGCTTGCAGTGTTACCGCATTACGCTGTGCGGTATCCTTTGCCAACTTCAGGCTGTGAAGAATATCCTCCAGCGGTTTGGAAGCATAACGGCTTACATTAGCTTCACTTGTAGAGGAGTAGAACATGTCCATAAAATACTGCGGTTCTCCTGTATGGGCCGTGAGCATGCTGTACATAGCAAAATCCCAATCGTTTTTGGTCAACGCCTCGTCGATATTTTCCACCTTGCGAATCTTGACCTGGATTCCCTCATTCAGCAACTGGCTCTGAATAACCTCAGCCATGACGGATAGCTCCGGACGCTGAGGGAAGGTCAGCAGCGTAACCTCGAATGGCTTGCCCTGCTTGGACCATGTGCCTTGGGCATCCTTCTGCCAGCCATCCTTCGTCAACAACTGCTCTGTCGTTCCGTTCAATGCTTTACGCTCAATCTTACCGAAGGGAAGAATACTCGGAAACGGGCTGCTTGCTTCCGTACCGAAGCCCCTCATGACGGCGCTCACAATGGATGCGCGCGGAATCAGACTGTCCACCACCTTACGGTTGGTCGCATCCTTGAACACAGGCGATTCCATGTTGTACACAATCATATGGGTACGCAAGGACGGAGCCGACAGCACTTGTAGCTTGTCGTTCTTTTTTAGTACCTCTGCGTTATCTACCGGAATATCCGTCGCTACATCCACCTCACCGGATTGTAACGCCATCAGGCGCGAATTACCGTCCGTAATGAATTCCATCGTTGCTTCAGCCAGTCGTGCCTTTTCGCCCCAATATCCGTCATAACGCTCTACGACCAAGGATTGATCCTTGTTAAAGGCTTTGATTTTAAAAGCACCTGTCATTGCAGGGTAGCTCTGCTCATCTTTCATGGATGCCACATCCAGCACGATCGTTGACGGATCAGCCAGATTGGATGCCAGCGCTGCATTCGGCTGGTTTGTCGTGATTTTCAGCGTCAGCGGGCCATTTACATCAATGGACTTCACATCCAGTAAATCCTTCGCCAGGTGACTTTTCTCGATAGAGCGCAGCAAAGATGCTTTTACGCTTGCTGCATCCATACTCTTTCCATCATGAAAAGTGACCCTATCCTGCAAGCTGAACGTCCACACGTTAGGACTGTCGTGCTTCCATTCCTTGGCTAGCCAAGCCACAGGCTCCAACTTTTCATTCAAACGAATGAGTGTCTCACCGGCACCGGAACGCATCACATCCCAGCTATTGTCTCCATGCGGATCGACGCCTGACGGTTTCCACGTATACGCCATCACCAGCTTTTTACCTGCTGGAGTCTGTTGTGCAGGCGTATTCTCACCCTTGCCTGAGCTATCCTCCGTCTTCGTGGCTGTGCCGCATCCCGAAAGAGCCATAATTGCCATCAGCAGCAGCAATCCTGTACATATGAACCATGAACGCCTATTACGATTGCCTATCATCCCACATGTCCTCCTCTATCTTGTAAAATATCGTATAAACCTAACGCAAAACGCGAAAAAAGCATTCCCAACCACTTGACCAGCAGTCAGAAATGCTTTCATTATAAAATGTCAAAACTCACCTCAAAGCCAACTCCAAAAACATAGAAGGGATCAGATCGGTTTCAGACATTCCGTATGCAGCACGCCTAACCACCTCCCCAGCATCCCGTGGGTCTGACAGTGATGTCAAAACAGGCAGGTCTCCTGACTCCAGGCTTATCTTTCAGGCCTTCCCGGTTCCTCACAGTTCCAGTGGCTATTCTGAAAGCTCCAGCAGTACCCTGCTGATGCCTGTATACAGTGGCGGGTCCGTGTCGGAATCTACCGAACTTCCCTTTTAAGTGAACACGCTCAACAACTATCTACATCGTCTCAACAAAACCTCGTACATAGAGTTGTCCCGTTCACACCTGTTTTCTTCCTTTATTCCTTTTTATTACGATTTAGGATTATCTTATTTTGTTGCTACTGGCTTGTCAACAAATGTTGCGTAATAATTTAAATTTGAACGATATAGTGTGAATCAAGACCATGGCTCTTCATTGCTTGCGCGCAATTGAGGGTATGTCTTAACGTTGCGTGCACGCAATTCACGTGCTAAAATTAGGTATAGAGATACCCACCGTATCCGTATACTAAAAAGAGCCTTCGCCGCTCCAACGGCAAAGACTCTTAGGACTTGAAGGGCTGTGGATCACCACGGCGCGCTAAATGCTTAGCTAAACCCACCGTTAGGCGCCTAACCTAATTACGCGGTGGGTTTTCGCTTGTTCCGAAATTTCCGACGCAGCCATCGATAAAGCTTACGAATACTAAACACCAGGCTTAGTAACGTAACCATCCAACGTAGCACATCGTAGCACGACACAAGGTTGACCATCGGCTTCACCCCCTTTCGGGAAGCTGCGCCATGGTCGGAAAACATCCACCACTATTCAAAGTCCATAAGGTAGATTATACCACTCCTTCACCTACTACTCTAGCAAACTTTTCTAGTAGGTTCTCAATCCCCCATTTTCATACAAGAAGGGTGTTTATCAATAACTTCATGCTGCTTAATAAATAACTAGTTCTGGATAACCCCATGCCAAACAGCCGGAAAAGAGGCTACCCCCTCTCTCCGGCTGTTTTGGTTTATTTCCTATTCATCAAACCTTCTGTGGAACCTCCGAGACATTTACACCTTTGACCGATTCACCCTGTTTTCTTGCCAAAACGATGTTCAAGACAATTGCCGTAATCGAGCCCGATACAATACCATTTTGCAGCAGCATTTTGGCAAAGCTAGGCAGTTGGTCAAACATTTGCGGCAGAACAGCTGAGCCTAGGCCTACAGCAATACTGCATGCTGCGATCAGCAGATTGCTTTCCTTCCGCAGATCTACTTCTGACAAAATAGACATACCTGATGCAGCAACCGAACCAAACATGACGATCATCGCCCCACCCAGCACAGCGTTAGGAATCACTGTCGTCAAAGCAGCCAGCTTAGGCAGCAAACCGAGAACGACCATAATGCCGCCCGCAGCAAAAATAACGTTACGCGATTTGACGCGAGTCAGCGAGATCAGACCCACATTTTGCGAGAAGGCCGTGTAAGGGAACGCATTAAAAATACCGCCCAGCATAATCGCAAGCCCCTCCGAACGAAGTCCATTGACGATTTGCTTTTGTTCCACCTTCTGATCAATCGCTTTACCTACTGCCAGATAAACCCCCGTAGACTCGACCATGCTGACAATATTGACGATAATCATCGTGCATACCGCCATAATGCTAAATTCTGGCTTGCCAAAATAAAACGGCTGCGCAATACTCACCCATGAAGCATCCGCTACGGGAGCAAAATGCACCATTCCCATCGCATAGGCGACTACAGTACCTGCGAACAGACCAATAAGCACGGAAATCGAGCGTAAAAAGCCCTTAGCTACTCGATTGACAAGCAGAATAACCAGTAGTGTAACCAGTGCCAGCAGCAAATTACGCGGCTGTCCAAAATCCGCGCTGCCCTGACCACCCGCTACATTGTTCATCGCTACCGGAATAAGGGATAGACCGATAATCGTAACGACCGAGCCGGTAACCACTGTTGGGAAAAAGCGTAACAGTTTGCCATATAGCGGTGCCGCAAGCACCACAAATATACCGGACAAAATGATGGCACCGTATGCTGTCGCCAGATTTGAGGTCGAAGCAATTGCGATAATGGGTCCTACTGCCGTAAACGTACAGCCCAAAATGACAGGCAATCTACTTCCAAAAAAGCGTGTGCCCATAATCTGTAATAACGTAGCAATCCCGCAAGTGAATAGATCAGCAGCCACTAGATAGGCCATCTGGGCTGGCGTCAGGTGAAGTGCTCCCCCTACAATCAGAGGAACAGCAATGGCTCCGGCGTACATCGCCATGACATGCTGGAAGCCCAGCGCAAATAATTTTTGTTTACTTAACATCCCACATTCTCCTTAACGGGAGGAATCACCATGCCAGCTTCCTCTATAAAATGGACTTCGCCCGGTGCCATGGAAGCGATACGCGCAAGAGAACGTACGGCAATGCCCCTTTGCTCCAACAACCCGCGGCCTTCCTGAAAGCTCTTTTCAATTACACAGCCGACTCCGGCCAGTTCCGCTCCTGCTTCCTTCACAATATCCGTAAGTCCGACCAAAGCTGCACCAGTAGCCAAGAAATCATCCACGATCAGTACATGGTCGCTAGAATCGAGATATTTTTGGGAAATGCTCACCTGATAGGTTTCCTGCCGAGTGAATGAATGAACCTCTGCGAAGTATACCTGTTCATTCAGCGTGATCGCCTTCTTTTTCTTCGCATAAATGAACGGTACCCCCAAGGCAATAGCAGTAGCCATCGCAAATTGAATGCCACTAGCTTCAATGGTAAGTACCTTGGTAATCGGAGCACTGCCGAACAGGCGTGCGAACTCCTTGCCAATCTCCAATGCTAATGCTGTATCCACCTGATGATTCAAAAATGAATCTACCTTTAACACCGTATCGGATAAAATCTGTCCCTCTTGACGAATACGTTCTTCCAAAGCTTTCATTATGCGAATATCGCTCCTCTGTACTTTAAATAGAATAAAACCTGCTAAAACCAAAAAAGGACAAGCTCCCTTGAGTCGTTTCTCAAGTGAAGCCTGTCCTTGGGGTCGTAATCCCTGACGGATTGGCGCACAAATAAAATGCCCGCATTCATCCGAAGCTGATGCGCTATCACTCATAGTCGGACGATTACAGTGGTCATCCGGTAGAAACTTTTGGGCCATATCCCCAATATTATACGAGTCATATGAAATTGATATCTTGTATACTACACCCTCTGGCGGGCGGTTTCAAGACTATTTTTCATACAAACAGCGGCATTTGGAGAACCTTCCACAATTTGAATATCGCAGCAACACACCGATCCCTGTTTGAGGTATATATATAGTAGAAAGCAAACGTTAAAAAACGAATAACCACACAAAACAACATTTAATTTTATTTTTATTTTTAAATTCAAAGATAAACCAAAATTTTCACTTCCGTTTATGTTGACTACACAGACAAACGGAAGTAGTATGGAATTAGTTAAGAAACAAAAGGCAGACTTTCAGGCTGCCAGGACTTCACCATGCAAGGAGATTAGATATGAACAACTATCTTGCTGTTGATATTGGAGCTTCAAGCGGAAGACTCGTGAGTGCAACTCTACAAGGTGAACAAATTCACTTGCAAGAGCTTCATCGTTTCAACAACTCCTTTACTGAGAGGCACGGGCACAATTACTGGAATATAGACAATTTATTTGATGAGATCATTCAAGGACTGCAAAAGGCTAAGCAAAACGGGATTGAATCCTGTACGCTCGGCATTGATACATGGGCTGTAGATTACGTGTTACTTCATAAGGAAGGTCATCGCATCCATGAGGTGTACGCATACCGCGATGCACGCACTCTACATGCCCCCGATAAGCTGCACCAGCTCATCAGCCGAGAGGATGTATATGAGAAAACGGGCATCCAGGAACTAAACTTTAATACCTTGTATCAGCTGTTCGTCCATGATCGGGAACAACTCGCCCAGGCAGATAAAATATTGATGGTTCCCGATTATCTGTACTATCGCTTGACTGGCATTATGGTCAATGAAATGACCAATGCATCCACTATGCAGCTTCTCAACGTGAACACCCGAGAGTTTGATGAGGACCTGCTCTCCCTGCTCCAGCTTCGGCGCAATCAATTTTCGGAGCTGGCTGAGCCTGGTCGTGTTCTGGGCTCCATCTTGCCGGAGCTTGTTCGGAAGTACGATCTTCCAGACTGCCAACTCATCCTTGTGCCTACGCACGATACCGCCTCAGCGGTTGCAGGTGTTCCATCACCGCGGGAAGAGTCTTGGGCTTATATTAGCAGTGGAACATGGTCGCTACTGGGTATGGAACGATCCCAACCCTTGAATACCAAGATAGCTATGCAGGCGAACTACACCAATGAGTGGGGCGCTTACGATACGTACCGTTTTTTGAAAAATATTATGGGCTTATGGATGATTCAGGAGGTTAGAAGAGAGGGAGGCTCTGCACATAGTTTTGCTGAATTGGCCGAATTGGCTTCAGCAGAGACACCATTTGTCAGTCTCGTCCTCTGCAACCAGTCCTCATTCTTAAATCCAGATAGTATGACCCTTGAGATTCAGAGGTTCTGTGAAGAAACCGGGCAGCCTATCCCGCACACACCTGGCGCGCTTGCCCGCTGTATTTTCGACAGTCTGGCCTTAAGCTACCGGGATGCCCTACATGAGCTACAACGTTTAACAGACGAAACGATTACCCGATTGCACATTGTCGGCGGAGGCGCTAACAACGAATTACTATGTCAGCTAACAGCCGACCTTTTAGAAATTGAGGTGCAGGCAGGACCTTCCGAATCGACGGCCATCGGCAATATTGTCGTGCAATTAATCAGCTCTGGTGCTCTTGGAGATCTGAAAGCTGCTGGCCGAACCATAGCCAATTCCTTCCCGACTCGGCTATATGAGCCGCAACCGGTGGAAGGCATGGGAGAGCTTCTGGATCGCTGGGAACGCCTCAAGATACAAGCAACACCCCCTATTCACATATCTCAATAAAGGAGTAAAGCCATGAACGAAGCCATTGAAGCGAGTTATAACGAAGCGAAAAAGCTGTATGCCCGCCACGGTATTCAGGTGGATGACGTTTTACGGAAGCTCTCACAAATTAAAATATCACTACACTGCTGGCAGGGAGACGATGTGCAGGGTTTCCTGTTCAAAGATAAACAGCTTAGCGGGGGAATTGCCGTAACAGGCAGCTACCCAGGTAGAGCAGGCACGCCTAATGAGCTGCGTCAGGATTTAGAAAAAGCTCTATCGCTCATCCCCGGTAAACACAAGGTTAATCTGCATGCGATCTATGCGGATACTACAGAACAAGTAGATTTGGATCAACTGGAGCCACGCCATTTTCAGAACTGGGTAGACTGGGCCAAACAGCAAGGGCTTGGACTTGATTTTAATCCGACCCTGTTCTCCCACCCCAAAGCGGAGGATGGCTTCACACTAAGTCACAAGGATCCGGATATTCGCGATTTCTGGATCACACACTGTAAAAAATCACGCAGGATTGCAGAACATTTCGGTAAAGAACTCGGTCAGCCATGTGTCACAAACCACTGGATGCCGGATGGTTACAAGGATACCCCAGTGGATCGCTTGGCTCCAAGAGAACGTCTGCGGGACGCTCTGGACGAGATTTTCAGTGAGGAAATTAGTGAAGATTACAACATCGATGCAGTTGAAAGTAAACTGTTCGGCATCGGTTCGGAAAGCTATGTCGTCGGATCTCATGAGTTCTATATGGGTTACGCCCTGACACGGGGTAAATCTATCTGTCTCGATTCCGGTCACTTCCACCCGACAGAAGTCATTTCGAACAAACTATCCTCTGTGCTGATGTTTACCGATCAATTATTGCTCCATGTCAGCAGACCTGTTCGTTGGGATAGCGATCATGTCGTGACGATGGACGACGAATTGCTGGACATTGCCCGTGAGCTGGTGCGCGGTGAGCTGCTCTCCCGCACTCATATCGGCCTTGATTTCTTTGATGGAAGTATTAACCATGTGGCTGCTTGGGTCATTGGAACACGCAACACCATCAAAGCGTTGCTTCGCGCCATGCTGGAACCGATTGAGGAACTGAAAAAGGCCGAAGAGGAAAGAGACTTCACGACACGCCTTGCCTTGGTCGAAGAGTTTAAATCCTATCCGTTTGGGGCTGTATGGGATTACTATTGCGCTCAAAACGGCGTTCCCGTTCGTGAGGAATGGCTAACCGAAGCTAAAAACTATGAACAACAGGTCCTGCTGAAACGATAAACCACTGCACTAATAATTTTATATTCATATCATCCAAAGGGAGAGATCATCCATGACTACTGTGCTGGAGAATCAAAAAGAACGAAAATCAGGACTGGATATCCCATTTGTTCGCGAGATGGCGGAAATTACGCAAAACATGTGGAAATTCGGCTGGGATGAACGCAATGGAGGCAATGTAAGTTATATTCTGGATGAGGCCGAGGTTGCCAAATATATTGATATTCAAAAAGTCATTCGAACGATTAAACCCGCTTTCCCAGTGAATGAACTGGCAGGCAAATATTTTATCGTCACTGGATCAGGCAAGTACTTCAAAAACGTTATTGCCGATCCGGAAGCCAATTTAGGAGTCCTGCGTGTATCCCAAGATGGTGAGCAGTTAGAAATTTTGTGGGGCCTCAAGCATGACGCGGTTCCTACCAGCGAATTGCCATCTCATTTTATGAGCCACATTGAACGCTTGAAGGTCGATCCTAACCATCGGGTTGTGATCCATAATCATGCCACTCATGTCATTGCCATGACCTTTATTCATAGTCTGGACGAAAACCAATTCACCAAAACGCTGTGGGAAATGTGTACCGAATGTATCGTAGTCTTTCCAGACGGTATCGGTGTAATTCCTTGGATGGTGCCAGGCTCCAGCGAAATCGGCCGCGAAACAGCGAAAAAAATGAAGGATCATCACGCTGTATTATGGCCTCATCACGGCATTTTCGGAACAGGTAGCTCCATTGATGAAGCGTTTGGCCTGATTGAAACGATTGAAAAAGCAGCACAAATTTATATGCTGATTGCTCAGCATGAGATCAAGCAACGGATTACAGATCAGGAATTGGCCGATCTGGCTAAAGCCTTTAATGTTACCCCAAAAGAAGGAATCCTGAACGTATAGACATAGGCTAATCGTATAGCACCGAACTCTATAAGGCTCCACGGCTCGTCTCCTACCAGCCATGGAGCCTTTACCATGCATATCTGAATGCTACTGGATTCGAATGTTTTACCCATGACACGATCCGACAGCAGGTATAAACAGTATCCTCTATAAAGCAATTTAATTTTATAACCCCAAATTCCAATGAATTAACTTGTAATTACACTTTCCTTTATATACAATAAAATCAAAATTCCCTTATCTCCACCAAAGGAGAGGTGACAATATGAGAAGAACAAAGAATGAAGATCACTTCGACATCGTGGAAGACCATTATTTCACAACAACCGAACTGGAAAAATCCAGTGCTATTTGGCCGGTCAGACTGGGTATGGATATTTCGAAAACAAGCTGTCATGTCGGCCCCAAGGCTGTCCCTTATTTTTATTTTATTTTTGTACTTGAAGGGCAGGCTGAGTTCATTTATAAGGAAAAGAAGTATCGTGTCCAAAAGTCTGATTTATTCTGTTTCCCCCCCCATCTTGCCCATGAATATTACACCAACCAAGAGCACCCGTTGCAAAAGGTATGGATTGCCTTTGAGGGACCCAAGTCCCTCGCATTGCTGGAGCGGATCGGAATTAATCCCTCTACGCCATTTATGGCTAACGCAGTGAGCGAGGACATCCTCGAACTGATCTCCAACCTATTTTCCATCGTCAACGACCACAACAGACAGGGCAGCGATCTGGCCCGCTTAATTACACTACACCAGATCTTCGAGGAGTTGTCCCGCAACACATCTGGCGCTCTGCGCAACTCTGTATGCTCTGATTGTTGGCTCCAGCAGGGGAAAGATTACATCGAAATGCATTATTGTGACCGTGTTACAATCGAGCAAATTGCTGAGCATGTAGGTGTGGATCGTGCGCATTTTTCACGTAAATTCCATTCCACCTTTCTCATATCCCCCGCCAAGTATTTGCAAACTCTTAAGATTAACGAAGCCAAAAGATTGCTGGAACAAACTACTTACAATTTGTCGATTATCGCCCAATCCATCGGATATACCGATATGTCCACCTTTTCCAAAGCATTTAAGAAAACAGCAGGAATCCCACCCCGAGAGTATCGCTTCCGGCATCAGTCCCGGCAAGAGATCCGCACTGCCAACGCTTAGTCGGAATCCAGTAATGATACAGGAGAACCACCATCATACGGCGGCTCTCCCTTTTTTATGACCTGATCCTAATTTGTACTTGGTTCTGAGCGCTATCAACGCTATAATAAGCATCAAACCAACAGGAAAGGTACGTGAATTCCATGCTGCGATTCAATGCTATACGTACAGGTTATCTGCTGGGCATCTCACTGATACTGGCTGCGATTATTTATTTTTTCGCCTCCAATTGGGGCGGACTGGATCGAACAGTCAAAATTGTGCTAGCTGTTGCGCTTATTGTTTTGTTTTATGGCTTATCTTTTGTATTTGCACGTATACGTGCTGTTCCCGGGCAACAAGCTTTTCTGTCCAATATATTTCTGGTGGCTGGCTGTGTAGCCTTCGGCATTTCCGTGGCGTTGCTCGGTCAAATTTACAACTCCCATGCGGACAGCTACGGGTTGTTTTTCATTTGGTCAGTGCCGGCTTTACTGCTTAGCTGGATTACTCGCTACAATCCTTTATATATGCTGTCTTATGTACTGATTCATTTAGGGGTATGGCTTTACTTCTATCCAACGATGCAAAGCCCGTCTTATAGCCAACTGGAATCGTTGTCCATCGCTGGAGTGTTCGCAATATTCAATCTGGTGCTATTTCTATTGACGTTCCTTCATCGTATACATTCGGCTCCACTACAATATATGAGCTTTACTGTTCTCCATATAGCTATGTTGGCGATGACCAACTCCTTTGCATTCGATGGATATGGCCTAATCATGAATATACCGCATATCGCTGTGATTGCTTTAGGATTTTATATATTTACCAAGGTTCGGCTGAATAAAACGTTACTGACCTTGAATGCATTGGCGCTTTCGGCGTTTGCTGTCTTTAAATTTATAGAGCTGGCAGAGGCGTACTCTTCATCACTATTCTTTGTTTTCGGGTTGATTTTTGTGGCACTGCTATTGACGGGTAACGTATGGTTTTTCCGTTATTTAAATCGTTTGGGAAAACCATCTCCGGATGAGACAGCCGTCCCTGAGGAACATAGCAGTGAGTGGATCACCAAAACCGTATCTCGCATAATCAAAGTGGTTGGAGTGCTGATTGGCAGTATATCTCTCATCGGACTGATTATGATTAGCACGAACGTAAATCACACCGAATATGTACTGCTGGGCGTGTCTTTGTTGCTGATGATTACGATGATCGTCATACCAGAGTCCAAGCTGGATTCTGTAATCCGTTATACGCTGCTGACCATCAGCTATATTACCGGCCTGGCGGCCATTCTATGGTCAGATCAGACGCTACTTTCGGTATTATTTCTGATCGTTTCCATCGCCGGATGGTTTCGCTCCAAGGGGAAAAGGCAGCGATTTTTTGCCTATACTTTTGTAAACCTGAATATGGCAACTGTTTTGTTTCAACAGTATCAAGAGTGGGATGGCTGGAACTGGACCTATAAGTTCATCATCTTCGCCCTGTTCGCTCTCAATGCCGTCTTATATGGGCTAAGCTACTTTAGACCCAAGACAGAGCTAAAAGGACATCTTCGGGATAGTTCATTATTTTTCAGCTTATTGTTCCTGTTTTGGACGACGTTTTTCGAGGATGTCATTCCACACTCTTATATGTTCATGAACATTTTTTATTTTGTTATCGTTACATGGATGGTCTTTGCCTTTATCCGTCACAAACAAAAATCAGAGGCTATTACAAGCGTCGTATTCTGGTTTATTTTTATCGGCTTCAAATACTATGATTTATTGTGGACGCTGCTCTATAAATCTTTTACACTGGCGCTACTGGGAATCATTGTACTGGGAATTACCTGGTGGTTCGATCGACGAATGGCCCATAGCGGCAAAACAGCGTTCGATGCCGACCACCGCAGCTTTAGCTTTATGCGCTTAAGCCCGTTACTCATTGCCATTGTCATTGTGCTACAGCTAGGAATTATCGGCTATCAGACGGCGAGAAGTGAAACCCTGCTCGCCACAGGTGCCTCCGTTAAGCTCAAGCTGGCTCCTATAGACCCGCGCTCCCTGTTGCAGGGCGATTATGTGGCACTGAATTACGATATTTCTACCCCTCCTTCCAAGAACCCTCTTCAGGAGAAGGATTGGAACCGAGGCAAGGTTAAAGTCGTTCTCACACCAGATAGCCAAGGAGTATACATCGCTGATCGTCTATATCAAGATGGTGAGAAACTTGCCCATCATGAAATTGTTCTCAATGGACAATGGAATGGTTCTCGTATTCTGTACGGTATTGAGAATTATTTCATTCCTGAAGGAACCGGACGTACTGTTGAACAGAACGCTCATTATGCCTATATTCGGGTCAGCCGCAATGGAGACGCACTGCTGGAACGTTTGGTGGAAAGCTGATCTGGATTGGCAAAGTGGTAGAGAGGTAGAGGTATTGAACAAAGCGGGGCTTTAAAAATTTATTTGTACAAAAAGCAGGCTGAACCAGGTTGCTCCATTGCTGGAGCATAACTTGGTTCAGCCTGCTTGTTCTTTTGCGGCAATGGAGGAAAACTCCATGATAACCTTTCCCTAAAGTTTATCCTCGTTTATATCTCTCTCGACCATGCCACGATTTCTTTAATATCCTGCGGCTGAGTCCGACAACAGCCACCAATCATACGCGCTCCTGCTTCATACCACTGCTGGGCACTCTGTCCGAACGTTTCTGTACAAGTATGGCCCTGCCATGTCTTGGTGACCGGGTCATATTCCTCCCCCAGATTGGGATATACCACCACCGGCTTGTCCGTATGGCTGTGTATTTCGTGAATAAGAGATGGAATGAATTTGGGCAACGTGCAATTGATCCCTACCGCAGCCACCTGCTCATGCTCATTCAGCCACTTTGCACATGCGGCGACAGACTCGCCATTACTGATATGCTGCTCATCCTTTGCACTAAAGCTGATCCAGGCATACGTACCGGGGAATTCCTTCAGCAAGCGGGCAATAGCCTTGGCTTCCACCAGGCAGGGTATCGTTTCACAAGCTAAAATGTCTGCTCCCGCCTCGATCAGAGCTTTCATGCGCGGCCTGTGAAACTCCATAAGCTGCTCTTCGCTCAGCTTGTAATCACCGCGATACTCTGAACCATCAGCGAGAAACGCTCCATAGGGTCCGACAGAGGCCGCAACCAGCGGCTTGGGACGATGCTGCTGACTTGCAGTAGCCGTCACATCGGCCCAAAACTCATCTCGTGCCTGTAAAGCAATCTGCACCGATGACTGAATCAGCTTCAACGCCTCATTTTCGCTTAGCCCTCGTTGAACGTAGCCTTCCACAGTGGCCTGATAGCTCGCCGTAATTGCACAGTCTGCCCCAGCCTCAAAGTAATCTCGATGTACACGCTTGATCGAATCCGGATGTTCATAGAGTATTTTGGCCGACCATAAGCTATCGTTCAGATCATGCCCATGACGTTCCAATTCAGTCGCCATTGCGCCGTCCAGCACGATCAGCTGAAATTTGTTCACTATACGTTGTATCGGATTCATGCGGCCCCTCCTGCTTGTCTAATCTATTTAACCCACTGACTAGGTTGGATTTAATTTTTTATATTATAGCATGTATGTTGATGAGCACCTTACATTTACATCCTGATGTGACGTATAAATTTTTTAAATTAGTTTCATAAGTTAAATTAATTAGATATTGTTCTTTTTTTCACAAAGTTTTTTTACTATAAAGGTGCAAACCAAACACTTTGGCCAAAAGATCAGGGAATTGCATTGTCACATTTTGCATCGGCATTTATGTGAAAAAAGGTACAAGAGAGGGTTTTATCTATGTCTTTACTAGAAATGATTACAGCGACCTTAACAGATAACAGTATTGTCAGTTCTATCGCTTCTACCGTTTTTATTATCCTGCTCGGCTTCTTTTGCCGCAAGAAGGGGATTTTTACCGCAGCCGTAGGAAAGATGCTATCTAAGGTTGTTCTCACTGTGGCTCTACCAGCACTAGCCTTTAATTCTTTCATGCAGGATATCAATCCTACAATATTAAAACAAGGCATGAATGTTTTAATATGGGGGATTCTCATTTATATCATTCTCATCTTTATCTCCAAGCCGTTCTTCCTGAGCTACAACAAGGATAAGCAGGATGTTTTACGGGTACTAACCATTTTCGGTTCTACTACTTTTTTCGGAATTCCCATTGTCGGTGCCATTTACGGTCCTACCGGAGTGATGTACAGTTCCATTTTTAATATAGGCTACCGCATTTTCTTATATTCTTATGGCTATATCAAAATGAGCGGCTTAAAAATGGAGCTTAAAAATCTCAAAACTATGTTTTTGAATCCGATTGTTATTGCGACTTTTATAGGCTTGTTTGTTTGGTTGTTCCAGGGTTATTTACCACAAATGAATGTGGCTACAGAGGATGGGACCATTCAGCAGTTTGCTTTTCTAAGAATTGATCAAACCGCTGTCTGGTTGTTCAAGCCCATGACCTACCTCGCCGGACTAGCTTCACCATTGGCCTGGTTATCGATTGGTTCAACTTTGGGTGAAATCAGCTTCAAGTCGGCAGCTACAGACAAGACATCATGGTATTACAGCCTTGTTAAAGTTTGGCTGGTACCTATTGTGAACATCGTTTTGCTGGCTTTGTTGACTATATCTCATATTCTGTCGGTCGATACTGTCGCTTTATCTACCATTGTCATTATGATGGCTACTCCTACAGCTACCGTAGCCGCAGCCTATGCCATCAGTTTTGATAAGGAAGCTGTACTAACTTCTAATGCATCGCTTCTATCAACTATTACTTCCGTCGTCATGATTCCAGTGTGGATCATTACGCTCAATGTCATCGATAAAATTGGAATTTTCTAAACCAGGGGGAAAACAACATGTTAAAAATCATCTGCTATGGTGCCCGTTCATATGAGAAGCCCTATTTCCATGAGCTTAATAAATATAACTTTCAACTGACGCTGGTAGAAGAGCTACTGACCTCCAGCAATGCAGAACTGGCGCAGCATCACGATGCTGTTTTGTTAAGAGGAAACTGTGCTGCCAATCGAGAAAATCTTACAAAATTCAATAAGTACGGCATTCAATATGTTTTCACCAGAACGGTTGGAATCAACCATATTGATTTGGATGCCTGCAGCGAATTTGGAATGAAGGTCGCACGTGTGCCATCCTACTCTCCGAATGCTATCGCAGAGCTATCCTTAACGCTTGCTATGATGCTGCTCCGTCACACCGCTTATATGACTACCAAAAGCTCTTTCAAAAATTTTATTGTGGACGAGCATACGTTCAGCAAAGAGATTCACAATTGTAAAGTTGGGATTATCGGGGTCGGTCGCATCGGCCTGACGGAAGCCAAATTATTTAAAGGATTAGGAGCTTCTGTTATCGGCTATGATGTGTACCAATCCGAGGCTGCCAAGGCCGTCATTCCATTCACAACCTTGGATGAACTACTGGCAGAGAGTGATATCGTCAGTGTGCATGTTCCTTACCTGCCGGGACAGAACGACCAAATGATTAATGCTAGCTTTTTAGCGAAAATGAAAAAAGGGTCTATTCTCATCAATACCTCACGTGGGGAATTACAAGATAACCAAGCCATTCTGGATGCTTTGCTCAGCAATCATTTGGAAGGGTTCGGAACAGATGTCTTTCCTAAAGAGGAAGAACTATTTTTTAAAGCATTTGACCCATGGCAAATGCTCCCGGACCCAACGATCCAGAAGCTTGTGGAGCTGTATCCAAGAGTGTTGGTCACACCTCATGCCGGCTCGAATACCGTTACTGCGTTATCCAACATGATTGAAACCAGCTACGAAAACTTCCATGATATCATTACAACTCATTCTTCGGACAATCTGGTCCCACTTCCTGTTCTCGCTATGAAATAGGGTAGGAAGCTTGGCACACTCATTGGACAGTAAAGAACCGCTATCTCCAGATCATACTGGAAATGGCGGTTCTTTTATATCCGAATTGATCTGATAGAGCATTAGCGGCCTTCCAACCTTGTGGTATTCTATCGATTCAATCAGGAAGCCATCGTCTACCAGGAACTGAATATATTTTTTGACTGTAATACGGGACAAGTCCACTTCTCTGGCTAATGTTTCAACCGAAAAAGGTCCGTCCAGCTCTTGGATACTCTTCAGTATGGTAGTCATGGTCAATTTGGACAAGTTTTTAGACAGATTTTTCGATAGATTTGGGGAAAGTTGTTCAGCAGGTTTTTTCTTTTCTACACCCATAGGCTCTTCTTTATTAAAATATTGATCAATGACAGCTTGATTAATTCCGTTCCCTTCCTCCATCACCGTGGCCAAACGCTGGATTTTCTCAACAGCCAGCTTAAAGCGTTCGAATGTAAAAGGCTTAATTAGGTAGTCTGCCACTCCATAGAAAACAGCTTCCTTTACCGTTTGAATATCTTTTGCAGCCGTAATTAAAATAACCGAAGCATGGTACTGCTGCTCCTGCATATGGGATAACAAGGTTAATCCACTTTTCCCGGGTAAATAAACGTCCAGCAATACCAGATCAGGTGTGAACTTCTGAAGACAATCCTGTGCCTTCTGGACAGTATCTGCTTTACATACCACATCCAAGTTGTCCATACGCTCAATAAACTGTTGATTGAGCTCAGCAACCATAGGATCATCCTCAACAATGAGTACCTTCATTCACTCGTCACCTCCAATGTACAGGGCAACTCTACATAGATACTTGTTCCTAGACCCGGTTGGCTGTCAATCTCAATGATGCCCTGGTGATTGTCCACCATGGTCTTAACCAGATTCAAACCGTACCCCCTGTCCTCTCCTTTGGTTGAGAAGCCATGCTCGAATATTCTTTGTTGCATTTCAGAGTCAATTCCCATACCATTATCCTTCACTTTCAAAATAAACACATTTCCCTCACACTCATAATTCAATTTCAATTCAATTTTGCCGGGTTGCCTTTTTTGTAAAATGGAGTCTATCGCGTTGTCAAAAAAATTGCCCAATATGTGTATGACATCATGAACAATGTCCTGCATCTCTAGATTGGATACATTCGAGCTTTCTTCCAGTAACACTGAAATATTCTGCTCGCGTGCTTCGTTGATTTTCCCCATAATAAAACCTGCTAAAGCCGGAACCTTAATCCTCTCTGTTAGAAAGCCTACTTCATTTTGATACCGGTGATTTAGCTGCTGAATATACTGACTGACTTCTTCATATTTCCTCATCTCAATCAGTCCGGAGATCACGTGCATTTTGTTCATAAACTCATGCGTCTGTCCGCGAAGAGAGTTAATATAATATTTTGTGCCACTCAACTGATTGCTAAGATGAATCATCTCGGATTGGTCGCGCAGTGTAGCAACTGCCCCAAAAAACTCATTTTCTACATGTATAGGGGTTACTGTCGCAATGACTTCTATACCATTCACATAAAACGAGCGGTCCTTGATCTTCTTCTTACTATCAAACACTTTCTTGAAGAGCGCGTTATAAAAGTTGGTATCGATCTGCTCGCCAATCGGGGCTTTTCTGTCTTGATTCGCCAGTTGGTACTTGGCCTGAGCTTCCTTGTTCATAAGCATAATTTTCTTGTCAGCCGAAATGGCTATAATTCCTTCAGCGACCTCATTTTCAATAATTACTTTTTCACGTAATCGTGTTGCTATCTCTTGTGGTTCCAGACCAAATAAGATCGTTTTGATTTTTTGTGCCAGAATGATCGCGCCCAGAACTCCACTAAAGAGTCCCAGCATCAGTCCTCCAAAAATGGTATACTGCGCCTGCATCAAATCATGATTTAGCGTTCTCATGGTCAGTCCTACACATACAATGCCAATGACCTCTTTCTGTTGATTAAATATCGGCGTAAAATAACGGTAGCCTTGGCCTAAAACACCGATATTTTCAGAAAAATGTCCCTGACCGGATAGTGCTTTTCTGGCATCGTCCAAATCAGAGAATGGCTTGCCAATCATGGTTTCATTCGGATGGGAAAGCCGAATTAAATCGTGGTTCAGTATGACTACAAAATCCACATTAACGTTATGCATTACTCCAAGAGAATAGTCTTGGATCTGCTTCACAGGGAC
Organism: Paenibacillus sp. T2-29; assembly: GCF_052921365.1. NCBI lineage: Bacteria > Bacillati > Bacillota > Bacilli > Caryophanales > Paenibacillaceae > Paenibacillus > Paenibacillus sp. T2-29. The sequence goes on from NZ_JBREVE010000004.1 coordinate 325,103, forward strand.
TCCCTGCTCAACATTACGAATAACATCGTTGTCACTGGCAACCACCTTGGCAATACCTGAAAGTTTTTCCTTCGTATTATCAAAATGCTTGTTAATCACGAAATTACGAATGAGAAGCAAGGATATAATCAAGGAAATAATAATAACTAAAACAACCAAAATAATAATCATGAATTGTAGCGAAACTTTGAATTGTCTTCTCGGTTTCAACTTACCTTTTAACCGCAACCCTATCACCCAGCTTCTTTATCAAGCTCTCCAATGGGAAGAAGAGCCTATCTTGCCCCTATAATCCCTTTTTATTCGACATTGTTTGACAAAATCCCTTCTTATTTTACAAGCTTTACGCGCCCCATTAGTGGATAACGCAGCCTTTATCTGAAATAAAACAATATGCTGAATAAGGAAAGGTCAATTCTCCATAATAAGGACGTATACCTGACGAAAGGGAGGATAACGGATGATTGACAATCTCGAGAGCAATTACGACTGCGCTCATGCAGGAGAAGACCTTCATCAACTCAAGCAGGAGCTCGCTACGCTTCAGGCACAAGGTGCCAATGACCAGGCATCCAAGGAAGCCATTCACCGGCTGGAAAATCAAATTTCGTTCATCTTGAACAAATGCGATATTAACCATTAGTCAAGTCTGGCTGGTTCGGTAAAATAAAATACAAAACCGGCTTGCCTTAGAAGACAAGCCGGTTTTGTATGCTCAAGTTTATACACATATGAGTGCTAAATTTACAAAATTCCTCGTATCTCATCCAACGACTGCACCTTTTCCTGCTGCATCCATTGTTCTAGTCCATATACCAACTCAGCTCCTGCATGTAAATGGACAAAATTATACGTTCCCACCTGAATGGCGGCGGCCCCTGCCATGGTGAATTCAATAATGTCCTCCACAGAGCTGATCCCGCCCATCCCGATCACGGGAATGGATACCGCCTGCGCCACCTGGTGAACCATGCGCAAGGCAATCGGCTTGATTGCCGGTCCGGAAAGGCCTGCATACGTGTTGGCGAACACACTGCGGCGCCGGCGTATATCTATTTTCATTGCAGAAAATGTATTGATCAGCGAAACGCCGTCGGCGCCTTCTTCCTCGCACATAATCGCCATCTGCGTGATGTTCTCTGCATTTGGAGACAGCTTGACAACTAGCGGAAGCGCCGTCACATTGCGCACCTGACGCACCACCTCCCGCGCTACCTCTGTCTGGATACCAAATTGCATTCCGCCCTGCTTCACATTGGGGCATGAAATGTTCAATTCCAGCATGTCAACGCCTCTGCGGTTCATTGTACGGCGTTTTTGCGCGTTTTCCGTAATCATAGCTACGGCCTGTACGTATTCCTCCAGATTGGAGCCGCCCACATTGGCAATAACAGCCGTATTCCAGCGAGTCATGTCATCCAGTTCATCCTTCAAAAAAGCCGCCACACCCGGATTTTCCAATCCTACACTATTCAGCATGCCTGATGCTGTCTCATGTATTCGTTGCCCCGTATTCCCCGCCTTCGGATGAAGGGTTAGCCCCTTGCCGACGATGCCGCCGAGTAGTTCAGGAGAATAGAATTCCGCATACTCACGCCCGAACCCAAACGTACCGGATGCCATGATAATCGGGTTTTTGAACGGTACACCTGCTATATTACACGCCATGGAGATCATCGAACTCCACCTCCTCCACCGGGAATACAGGCCCTTCCTTACATACCCTCCGATTGCCTCCACGGGTACGCACGGTGCAGCCCAAACATGCGCCAATGCCACAGGCCATATGTCTTTCTGTTGAAATATATAAGCGGGACGCTGTACCCGCCGTTTTCAGCGCGAGTGCTTGCAACATCGGAGTTGGCCCGCAGGAAAACATATTCGCATAGCGAGCCGGATCGACCTGCTCGACGATGCTCCCCCCTACCTTGACCTCTACAGATGCTGCCGCAGCCTCGAACGCTTCAACCCCGAAGGCCTGCTGTGCAAACCCCAGATAAACGTCTGCATGCGGGTAATATTTTGCAGCCAATAACAATGGTGCTGTACCCATGCCACCGCCGATTAAAGCCAAACTGCCCTCAACCTGCGGAAACCCGTTTCCAAAGGGTCCTTCCAATTGAATCTCCTGACCAGGCTGTAATTGGGAAAATAGATGGGTCCCCTCTCCAACAACCCGGTACAAAAAGGAAATGCTCTCTTCCCCAATATCATAAATGCTGATGGGTCTGGGCAGCAGTGGGTAACCATTCCCGCTGCGCAGCATGTAGAACTGACCCATCTTCCCCTTAAATTTCCCCTCTATCTTCATCACATAAATGCCCGGAACGAGCGCCACATTTGAAATTACGTTAGCCATATAACCCCTCCACTAACCACTCACTATAACGTAAAAGCAGCAACTATTACGTGACTATTTTCACATTTACAGTTGACGTTTTGTTCGATGGCTCATGTATACAAAAAGCGTACTCCTGTTAGAGAGTACGCTCGTATATTTTAACTAATAGCTTCGCGCTCCGCATTGCGGCTGCTATTGGCATCCTTGCGAATTTGCTTGCTGCGCAGCTGTCCGCAGGCCGCATCAATGTCGACTCCGTGCTCCAGCCGAACACTACAGCTAATACCTTGTTTTTTCAGAACATCATAGAAGCCAGTAATCGATTCCGACTCACTCCGCTGGTATTGACTATGCTCATCCACCGGATTGTATGGAATCAGGTTCACGTTCGCCAGATTGCGACGATGGCCCACCAGCTCAGCCAGTTCGAGCGCATGCTCCTTACCGTCATTAACATCCTTCAGCAAGATGTACTCCAGCGTAATCCGACGATTGGTTTTGTCCAAGTAATAATCAATTGCCTGCATGAGCTTCTCAATCGGGATCGCCCGGTTGATCTTCATAATGCGGGTACGAATCTCATTATTCGGAGCGTGGAGGGAGATCGCAAGATTGACGTGCAGATCGGAATCAGCAAATTCAATGATTTTATCAGCAAGACCACTTGTAGAAACGGTAATATGCCGCGGCCCAATCGCCAGCCCTTTATGATCCTTAATGACCCGAATAAAATCGGACAGGTTCACAAAATTATCAAACGGTTCGCCAATCCCCATTACTACGACGTGACTAACCCGGTCGCCCGGACGTTCCTGGTCCAGATACAGCTGCACCTTCATAATTTGTCCTACGATTTCACCACTGGAAAGGTCACGGCTCTTCTTCAACAGCCCACTTGCACAGAAGCTACATCCAATGTTGCATCCCACCTGTGTCGTCACACATACGGATAATCCAAACTTATGCCGCATTAATACCGTCTCAATCAAATTACCATCCTGCAAACGGAACAAAAACTTGACCGTCCCGTCTGCTGATTGTTGCTTCACATGTTCTTCCAGGGTTTCAATAGAGAAGTTCTCTGCCAACAGGCGAGTACAATTCTCATGAACCTCTGTCATCGCCGCAAAATCAGTAATCCGTTTCCGATACAATGCGTCCCATACCTGCAATGCCCGAGATTTTTTATGTCCATGCTCCATGAGCCATGCTGTCAATTGGTCTAGCGTTAATCCATAAATGGATTCCTTTTTCATGTTCGATCCTCTTTTCAAACGTTAAAATTCGTATTTCTATATATAAACCCTAGCCATCACGACTCGTCTCAACTATCATTGCATCATAGCATGTTTGAGCGCTCTGCGCTATTCAAACACTTCTTGTATTGTCCCAAATTTTAATTATGAACACAAGGGGCAGGCTGATGATATCCTGTTCGACAAAAGCACGCAAAGACAGGATGACGGACACCGTGAATGATATGATTACAACCAAGGAAGGTGATGTGGTTGGAATGGTTGCTTCGGATCAAGAACGCACTCGATCTAATGGAAGAAAGAATGCAGCAGCCCCTCGATATTGATGAAATTGCAAAGGCTGCCTACTCGTCGCCCTTTCATTTTCAACGGATGTTTTATATGCTGACTGGCGTTACGGTAGCAGAATATGTGCGCAAACGTCGATTGACCCTGGCTGCTCAGGAATTGAGTCTTTCTACCACCAAAGTACTAGATATTGCGTTCAAGTACGGATATGATTCCCCCGAATCTTTTTCTAAAGCGTTCCGAAAGGTACACGGTATTTCTCCCTCTGAGGCCAGAAACCCGGGAGTGAACCTGAAAGCCTTTCCACGCATCACCTTCCATCTATCACTGAAGGGAGATCAGGAAATGGATTATAAAATTGTAGAGAAGGCGGCCTTTACGGTCATTGGGAAGTCCATTCAAGTTACTACTAAGAACGGTGAAAACCTTCGGGAAATCCCAAAATTCTGGGATCAACTTAACGCAGATGGCACATCGGATCGCATTCATGCCTTGGGGACAGGCGATGATATCCTCGGTATATGTCTGGACATGAAGCACGGTGAGGAAACGTTTAGCTACCTTATCGCCGCAGAGGGCAGTGAAGACGTAGCAGCCTCGAACGGATTAGAAGCCAGAACCATCCCGGCTGCAACCTGGGCCGTGTTTACATCCATCGGCCCTATGCCTCACTCGATCCAGAAGGTATGGCAAAGAATTTATCAGGAATGGTTCCCTGCCAGCAACTATGAGCACTCAGGCGGGCCTGAGCTAGAGGTATATACCATGGGAGATACTCATGCTGAGGAATACCGAAGTGAAGTATGGATTCCGATTACGAAAAAATAACCAAACGAACCGGCTGCCTATTGCAGTCGGTTTGATATCGTATGCTCACGACAATTGCCCAAGCTCCTGCTTTAACACAGAATATAGCCTTGAGCTTGCCAGCTTCAGCGGTGCCTCGTTTGCTTTACAAAGAAGACCAAAGGTCATATCGATCAAGCTGCCGCTTAATTGCCTCACTGCTGTTCCTGCCGGGACAGGATGGACTAGAATTTGGGGCACAAGGGCAATCCCTAATTCACATTCCACATAAGATTTTAGAGCCGTCATGCTGCCAATTTCCATCGTGTCTAACGTAGTTATTCCATGTTCCTTCATGACCATTTCAAGTTTGCGCCGATAAGGACAGATGGACGACGTAATAAGTAGGCGATGCCCCTGTAAATCTGCGGGTCCAATGCACTCCTTTTCTGCAAGAGGGTGATGTTCAGGCATCAAAACTACAAAATTCTCCTTAAATAAAGGTTCAAAATATAGCTCTGTACCCAAATCCGGGGCAGAGCATAATGCGATGTCCACGTCCCCTTGGAGAATACGCTCGCTTAATGTAGGTGTATTCCCAAACTCAACAGAAACCCGAATGTGAGGGTAATGGTTTAAGAACCGCTTTAAAATTTCGGGTAGTCGGTAACTGGCGGTCGGTTCAGTCACTCCTATACGAATGTCACCTGCGGTTCCCCTTTGCAGGTTCTCCATATTTTCCTGCAGTTGCTCCATGTCTTTTACAATGGGCAAACTCTGCTCATAAAACATCCTGCCAGCTTCAGTTAACTTTATTTTCTTGCCCCGCTCAATTAGTTGAACTCCTAGATCGGATTCCAGCTTCTGTATTTGCATCGTCACAGTGGATTGCGCATAATTCAACGCTTCCGCCGCACGCATAAAACTCCCGTAATTCACAATCATCTGAAATGTTTTGAGTGCTTTAATATCCATTCTCCTACTCCCAAGTCGCTTGTTTAATTCAAGTTTATTGAATTACAAGTTTAGTTAATTCAATTATACAAAATATAATACATCCTCTACAATGATCCATAACAGATTATATTACTTTTCTCACACAACACTAACGAGTTGGCTAAGGAGCGGATATACATGGATTTACATCAAAAAGTAGCCCTAGTTACAGGCGGCGGTACAGGAATTGGGAGAGCCATATGTATGGAATTAGCAGATCGAAAGGCTACGGTAGTCGTAAACTATTCCCGTTCTAAAGACGATGCAGAGGAAACCGTACGTATGATACTTGAACAGGGAGGAAGTGCAATTGCATTACAGGCAGATGTTTCCCAAGATCGGGAAGTTCGGGATATGGTCGAGCAGATTGTTCAGCAATACGGCACGGTTGATGTACTGGTGAATAACGCCAGCATTACACATCATATTCCAATGGACGATCTAGAGGCCGTTACGGAAGAGGTGTGGAATGATCTCTTGGCTGTTAATGTGAAAGGCATGTTTTACTGTGCTAGAGCCGTAGCTCCTTATATGAAGCATCGTCAACAAGGAGCTATCGTCAATCTGGGAAGTATAGCTGGACAAACAGGGCTAGGTTCCTCGCTACCCTATGCAGTATCCAAAGCAGCCGTCCACGGGCTGACCAAATCGTTAGCACGATCCCTGGCCCCTGATATTCGAGTCAATTGCATCGTGCCAGGCGCGGTGGCGACAAGATGGTGGGCAGGTAGGGAAGAACAAATGAAACAATTGGCTCCTCATCTGCTGCTACAGCGCATTTCCACACCTGAGGATATTGCTAGCATGGTCTGCTCTGCTTTGGAACAGGAAGCCATGACAGGCCAGATCATTACGGTAGACAGCGGACAAACGCTATAAAGGTACTGAGCTTCTGGGTAAAAAACAAGCCGCCTTCTCAGACAGAAGGCGGCTGTTGAGCTATCGAATACCGTCGTTAACTACGTTTTTGCCTAATGGCATCCCCATACTTGTACCTTTCACGAATCTAACAAATAAATAGCGAACAAGCGGCCCTACAATGCAGAGCTGTAGAGGAAAAGCAAACGCAAAATTCTTAACAACTAAAGATAAGTAATTTTTAAATAATGAGCCTTCTGAAAGACTATTAAAAAAGTAAGCCGTCCCCAAACCATAAAGTGACATACAGAGAACCATGCCAATGACCATACAACATGAAAGGGATAGAATTACAAATAGCCTTTTGGATTTGTCGTACGGTAATGAGAAGGCTATTTTCTTTGCTACTGGACCGACAATACATAATTCCAATACGAAAGCAGTGATAAAACATAAAATAAATTGAAGAAGCATTGCCTTTAGAGACATGGTGCCAATCAAGCCATTTGTATATAGATTATACAATGTCATGAATACGACCATCCCCAAGCACATCATTAAACCAAAATAAAAATTTTCCTTCTTCGTTGTTGGCAATTCCATCATCCCTTCTTTTGCTTTGCTAATTATATAAATAGTCGAAACCCTCACATAAGTGAACATTTTGTGAACAATTCGATAGACACTCTCTTTTAACACAAAAAAGGCATCGTTCATCTCAACGATACCTTGAAATGTTGCCGTTCTGATATTAGAGTGCTGCTTTAAAATACTTTATCCTAATGATGATGAATACGACGTTTGTTTCTCAAAATGTTGCGAATCATCTTATGATTAGGGAGCTGCCTGAATAACATATGTCCGGGATGCGGATTGGCCTCGATAATCCAGATTTGGCCACTCTTCTCAACAGCAAGATCGATGCCCAGCTCGCGAACCGGATGATTTTTGTCAATCGTGTCGGCAATAATTCTAGAAAGCTCGATGATCTGGTCCAAAATCTCTTTCATTTTTGCTCTGTCATTTTTAAAAACCCTTAAAAGCACTTTGGATAACGGCGCCGCATGTCCTCCCTTCCGATAATTGGTAACCACTTTTCGGGGTGCAGCGACACGACCGGTTACCCCTGAGATAACCCATTCCGAGTCTGGCTTTTGCATATACACTCTGGCATCAAAAATCGAACCTTTGTACTTGGCTAACTTGAGTCCTTGCTGTACCAAATAACGACGATGAGGTCTTCGGTAGCTTCTAATTGCTCTTCTTACGGCGTGGGATCTAACGACTCTGCGACTGGAGCCGCAACGAACTTCATATCTCCTCCCTACCTTTTTCGCGCGTATGATGCCGGTTCCCCCACTCCCATAATTAGGCTTGATGAAGACTGTGCGATAGGTATCCAGCATCCGTAAAGTCCTTGCATTCGTAATCCAGCGGGTTTCGGGCAAGTGCGAGCGTAAAATGGGATGTTGTCGCATTTCCTTGTATTGAATCATCTTTCCAATGGGCACGAATATCCCTCGATTCTGTTGGGTTTTTGCACACACTACATGAATATGCATCTATATTCTATCTTGGTAACGGCGAATGCCACAGTTTGCTATGTAAGAAGCGAATCTCCTATTTCCTATGTCGAGCCTTCTTTGATTTCAAAAGATAGATGGACAATGTATCTTTACATGACGGGGTTATTGTAAATTCCTATAAAGTTGATTCCAATAATATATTAGACCAATAGCAATTCTGGATATACGATGTGTATAAAATAACGTGAGGAGGAATGTTAACGTGTCTGTTTATGATTTTCAAGCAACCTTAATTAACGGGAAACCGATTGAATTCTCAAACTATAGAGGTAAGGTTCTCCTTATTGTAAACACTGCCAGCATGTGTAGCTTCTCCAGTCAATTCTCTGATCTGCAAAAGCTCTATGAAAGACGGAGGGAACAAGGTTTTGAAATCCTTGCGTTTCCTTGTAACCAATTCAATGAAAAAGAGCCGGGTAGCAATTCGGAGGTTCAGGCATTCTGCCAAAATAACCATGGATTAACCTTCCCACTATTTGAGAAGACGGATGTAAGAGGTTTATCTGCTCATCCTTTATTTCAATATCTGACCCAACAGTCACCTTTTCAAGGCTTTGATACCCAGACCAAAGACGGTCAATGGATGGACGATTTCTTACGGGATAAATATCCAGAAATATACGTCGGCGACGGTATCAAGTGGAATTTTTCCAAATTCCTGATTAATCGCGATGGCCATGTAAAAGGCAGATTTGAAGTAACAACAGCGCCCTGTGCTATTGATCCTGTGATCGAATCGCTATTGTAGTTTTTCTGGTCACTTCTTTGGATTCTTTTAAAAAAATGAGTATCAAATGACAAAAACGAATATTTGTCATTTGATACTCATTGTGTTATCCTGACTTCAAGGAGGTGACTCACACGGTAAGTTAACCGTGTCTCTATGGAAAAATCCTCAGATATACTGACCAAGGAACAGATTCTCATTGCTACAGAAGACACACTTAGGCGTTTTGGTGTAGCTAAAAGCTCCGTGACGGATGTTGCCAAAGTATTAGGAGTAAGTCACGGCACCATTTACCGACACTTTAAAAGTAAAGCCGAGCTTCTTGAAGGCGTGACCGAAAAATGGCTAAATGAAAAGATAATCGATCCGTTAACGGAGATATGTCAGGATTCATCTGTGCTAGGAATACCGCACTTAAAACGATATATTCAGACCTTGATCGAGCTTAAGCAGTATTATGCCCGCGATGACGAGGAAATGTTCGGGATGTATACTCGGGTCACCGAGCAAGCCGCGGATTTAATCGACCAGCATATCGCCCACATTGTGGGTCAGCTCGCTGACATTATTGCACGCGGGGGCATCACAGCGGATCAGCCGACCCAACTGGCGCGTACGCTTTTCTATGCCACAGCCCGTTTCCATCATCCCGCACATGCTTACGAATGGAAGAGTCCGACAATTGATCAGGAGTTTTCAGATGTGTGGATGCTTTTAGAAAAAGGGATCTCTTAAAAATATATAGAAAGAAGGCTGAGCACATATGAAGCATTTGGATGGGAAAATAGCAATTATCACTGGCTCATCCAGGGGAATTGGACGTGCCATTGCTGAGCAGCTGGCTGATCTAGGTGCTACTGTAGTTGTCAATTATGCCAACAGTCCGGATAGAGCTAAAGAAGTTGTAGCAGGCATTATTCAAAAAGGCGGAAAAGCCAAAGCTCTTCACGCTGATCTGAGCAAGATGAGCGATATTGAAGCCTTATTTACCAATACGATTGCTGAATTCGGCAAAGTAGATATTCTGGTTAACAACGCCGGGCTGATGATTACCAAACCTCTGGCTGAGGTGACCGAAGCTGATTTTGACCAACAATTCGCGCTGAATGTAAAAGGTACCTTCTTTGCCTGTCAGCAAGCGATGAAATACATGGAGAACTACGGAAGAATCGTAAACCTCTCCACATCCGTGATCGGACAAATGTTTCCGGCTTATAGCGTATACGCGGGTACGAAAGGCGCGGTGGAGCAATTTACCCGTCAGCTAGCCAAGGAGTTCGGAAGCAGGCAAATTACGATCAATGCCGTGGCTCCCGGCCCTGTCAACACAGAGCTTTTTCAAGCAGGAAAAACAGAGCAGCAGATCGAAGGCATGAAGAAAATGAATGCTATGGGTCGTCTCGGTGAACCGGAAGATATCGCTGATGTGATTGAGTTTCTGGTCAGCGCTAAATCGCAGTGGGTTACCGGACAGACCATCCGCGTCAATGGCGGGTTCATCTAAAAGCTGGAATACATGAAATGGAGGCTATACACGTTCATGATATTACACAAAGGCGAGACCTTATTTCGACAAGGGGAAACTGGCCCTTTATATCACTTAAAAAGCGGCCTGTTAAAAATTATCCGAGTCCATGAAGACGGCTCGCAAATTTTAGTTAATGTAATTGTGCCCGATGAAATCATCCCGCACCACTCCCTCATCAGTCCCAATCCCTATTATGGTACCGCGATGGCGCTGGTCACCTCAGAGATTGAGGTTCTGTCGCAAAAAGAATGGTACCTGAAGCTGGAGCAAGACCCGGCTCAATGTCGAGCCATCGCTTTGCAGCTACAGGATAAGCTACGCATGATGCAGCAACGAATTGACCAGCTCACAGAGGTATCGCCTGCCGAGAAGCTTCGGAAGCTTCAACGCTGGTTCCACTCCTACATCGCACCCGCTACGTTAACAGACGTATTGACGCAGGAGGAAATCGGGCAGTTCATCGGGCTACGCCGGGAGACAATTAACCGACTATTGCGTGCTTCAAGCGCTCCATCTGCAAAAGATGGTGACGATAATGCATCTCGATGAGTCTAAACCACTCTCCCGCATTCAACGCGCCAAATCCGGGATGAGGAGAAGTAGACGACCCTGTTGATTTCTCAACGGTTGGCTCAATCTCTCTCATTTTACGGATCACCACGTTTAATCCTTCTGCAATCTCTTCTTTGCTCGTCGGTTGGGGGGGAGTATACTGCGGAGATGGTGGGACTTGAATACGTATGGGTGGATAGCTTCCCAAGTTAAATGCGGTTGTGCCCGCCTCCGTTTTAGTCCCTTTTTCCCCATTAGACTGTAGACAAAGATCTATATTCCTAAGATGCATATAAAGAGCAGAGTTCACCAAATGAAGATACATTTGTCCAAGCGACCATTGTCCCTCCTGCGGTGTGTACTGCAATTGCTCCAGGCTAAAGCTGTCCAATTCAAGAAGATAGTGCTGTGCCGTCTCTTCAAAACGCTGTAATGTTTCGCTTGTATTCATATAGTAAATGCCCCTCTCTATCAAAGTAGCTTTACTATACAAGAATGCTACTGACAGCATTATGTCAGTAGCATTTCAACATTTTTTCCACTTCTGTCCGGACACGCTCGCGAAGCGATTCAGGCTCCAGCACTACCACATCTGCGCCCCAACCAAGTATCCATGATAGTAATTCCTCTGGGTGTCTAACACGGAAAAATACATGGATTCCATCCTCACGCTCCTCCATGGACTCCATGTAAAAATGGTTCGCTTCCTTCACTTTATCTACAATATCCGAACGGACTTGTATGTGAACATTTATGTGGCGGTCATCGGATTGCTTGTAATCCTGCAAATTAAAATCAATAGGCAACTGATAACCGTCCTCCAGCATGATCAGATCGTTCATACGCGACAAACGGAAATGGCGCAGCTGTTGCCGCAATTCGCATTGTCCAATCAAAACCCACGAACCATGCAGCAGTACAAGACCATAAGGAGCGACCACACGCACACTTTGGCGATTCCCGTCAGCCTCTGGCATTTTTTTGGAGTAACCAAACCGAACCTTCTGTTTAGCCAATACAGCGATGCGCAGCGTTTCCAAATAGGCTTTCTCTGTATGGTTTGTTCCTTTACCCACCGCCAGCAGTCTGATAGTCGTTCGCACCTGGGCAACTTCCCTGCGAACGCTCTCTGGTAAAATAGCTTCGATTTTTCTGCGTGAAGTTTGCGCCTTCATGCCATAGTCTGTATCAAATTTTTGTTCGACAAAATCTGTTCCGATTAGCAGCGCTACAGCCTCTTCTACAGTAAAGCTTACAGGAGGCAGGAAGTATCCCTCCATCAAAGAATATCCAATACCCGGTGCTCCTACAATCGGTACGCCCGATTCGCTGAGAGCCTGAATATCCCGATAGATCGTTCTCACACTCGTTTCGAAAATCGCCGCTAAATCCTCGGCCCGTATAATATCCTTACGTTGTAACTCTAGCAAGATAGCCAGCAAGCGGTCGGTTTTGTTCATACTATATCGCCCCGTCCTTGAGAGGATCTAAATGCACGAATTTAAAAGAGCAATAAGGGCAGTGCACGACTGCGGCTTATTGCTCTTTTTTTATAAGACGTAGTTGCTTCTTTACTTAAAAAACACTTTTTCAACGTTATATTTAGCCTTTTGCGAATTGATGATGTAGGTTTCATAAATTTCACGATCTACCGCATCTTCCACAATACAGACCTCAATAATCGCCACTTCGTTCCGATTAGCCTTGATCGGCGATACGTTATCTTCAAAATGCTTTTTGATTCTGGGTCTTAACTTTCTTGCTTTACCAACGAACAGTAATTCCTCCTGTGCATTGTAGAACATAAAGATACCAGCCTTATCTCTAGGAATCAGGTGGAAATCTGTAAATCCATAAATATGGCTGAGCTCAGGGTTAACCTGTTTGGTAATTGTGATATCCGGAGTTGGAATCGTTATATTAATCACTATGTCACTTCCTCATTCTATATAGGTGTAAATATTACCACAAAGATGAAGGTAACACCATTCCATAAATTCTTGCCCCATTACTAACAGATCGGGAGGAATTTTATGATTTCCCTACTATGCGGAGTAGGTTGGTTTCCGTTACAATATGTCAGTGTGATTCTGGCATCGGCAGATTGACACGTACTTAAATATTATTGGAGGCTTCTATTTTTTCATGCAAAATGAATCTCATTCTAACGTAAAAATCATAACGGCCGATCCGAGCGCGATCGGCCTGTTTGGCTTGGCCATTGTAACGCTTGTAGCTTCATCCCAAAAGCTTGGTCTCACCGAGGGCTTGAGCTTTATTATTCCTTGGGCTATCTTCCTGGGTGCCTTTGCACAGCTGTTTGCCTGCATTCAGGATGCAAAGCATAACAACACCTTTGGCATGACGGCATTTGGCGCTTACGCCTTCTTCTGGTTAGCCGTAGCTAGTAGCTGGATGATTAAAATGGGCGTATTCGGCTCAGAGCTGGCATCAGCGGTGGATGGTAGGCAGCTCGGCGTTGCCTTTGCCGGCTATCTCATCTTTACGCTCTTCATGACCATTGGAGCCATGGAGACGCACAAGGTTCTATTTTTTATTTTTGTGTTGATTGATTTTCTGTTCCTCGGCCTTAGCTTCGATGCATTCGGCATCGCCCCAGAGGTGTTCCACACCATCGCTGCTTATGCTGAAATGGGCATTGGTCTACTCTCGCTGTACGGTACAGGAGCTGCCGTTCTGAATGCACATTTTGGCCGTACATTCCTGCCCGTAGGACGGCCATTCGGCATTTTCAAACCACGTCCTTAGTTGCATATGTATGCCCCCCAAAGCCACCTTTCGCGCCGATCCGCGTTAAGGACGGCTTTGTTCGTTTATAATGCCGGAATTAGTGAATATAAAAATCCACAATGACAACAATATACATAAATTGTAATCAAAGGGGTTTTGTAAATGAAACAAGACGAGTGTCGTACGACCTTCCCGCAATTTCCAGAATCGTATTGGTTAGCTTCAACTGACGTCCCCAATTTCCCCAAGCTTAATGAAGATATTCAGGTGGATGTTGCTATTGTAGGTGCGGGGATCACCGGTATTACCACTGCTTATTTACTTTCTAAAAAAGGACTAAACGTCGCAGTCGTTGACGCAGGGCGGATACTTCATGGAACAACGGGCCATACCACCGCCAAAATTACCGCACAACATGATTTGATCTATAGCGAGTTCCTCTCACATTTTGGTAAAGAGAAAACCCAACTCTATTATGAAGCTAACCGCGATGCTCTTGAATTCATCAGACAAACGGTAGAAGAGTATCATATCGATTGTCAATTCACAGAAGAAGATGCCTATGTTTATACATGTGCGGATACGCATGTGGAAAAAATCAACGACGAATATAAAGCTTACAAGGAACTTGGCATCCCGGGAAGTTATGTCGAACAAACGCCTCTGCCCTTTTCAACTAAAGCAGCTATTATGATGGAAAACCAAGCTCAGTTTAATCCGATTCCTTTCTTAAGGTATCTAGCCAATCAAGTCATCCGGCAAGGCGGGAAGATTTATGAACAGACCACCGTTGTGGGTGTGGATAAAGGAACCCCCTCTATTATTAATACAAGCGACGGGCACAAGATTACCTGCAACTATGTCGTATCCTCCTCTCATTTTCCGTTCAATGATCCAAACAGTCTTTATTTTGCGCGATTGCATGCCGAGCGGTCTTATGTACTAGCGGTCAAGACGGACAAAACCTATCCGGGTGGTATGTACATAAGTGCGGAAACCCCCAAACGTTCGCTTCGCTCTGTACTAATAAACGGTGAACCGATGGTCATCGTCGGTGGCGAAGGCCACAAAACGGGTCAAGGAATCTGCACATTTCAATACTATGAAGCTTTAGAAAAGTTTGCAGAGCAAACATTTGGATTAAAGGAAATCGTCTATCGCTGGTCGGCACAGGACCTGTACTCGTTAGACAAGCTCCCTTATATCGGGCAGGAATTATCCGATGTTTCTAACATCCTCGTTGCTACGGGTTATAGAAAATGGGGGATGACGACAAGTGTCGCGGCAGCTTTATTAAATACGAATCTGATAACCAGAAAGGAAAGCCCGTATCAGGATCTTTTCTCCCCTTCAAGATTTCATGCAGACCCTGACATTAAAACATTTGTAACTCAAAATGCGAATGTGGCGAAGCACTTGATTGCTGGTAAGCTGGAAATCAGCTATAAAAAAGCCGAAGAACTCCAGCAAGACGAAGGGGCAGTCGTCCGGGTAAACGGCAAAAGGGCGGGCGCATATCGAGATCCACAAGGAGCACTGCACCTGGTGGACACTACGTGCACCCATATGGGCTGTGAAGTTGACTGGAACGAGGCCGAAAGAACATGGGATTGCCCATGTCATGGCTCACGCTTTTCATATCAAGGCGAAGTCATTGAAGGACCGGCCAAAAAAGCACTTGGCAAGGTTGAAGCCGAATAGCACGATCCTTCCTTTCGGAATAAACCTAGTTATGCTGGACAAAATACCTTCGAGAGTCATAAAAGAAAGGTGATCCTATGACAAGCCAACAGCCTACATTAGCGGCACATGAGTCCCTGGAAATCCACGAAGTCCTTAACTTCAAAACCTTATGTTTAGCGAAGTCCAAATTAATGCAGGGCTTAGTATTCGATCAAGAGCTAAAGGATTTAATGGAAAAAGATGTTCAGCAATCTATTCAGGCTATTGCCGATTTGCAAGCAATCTATGCTAAAGCACCGTTTCAAGCGCCTGTTCCTGACTTCCGCCCAACACCAATTTTAAATTGAGGTGAATGATGTGACACCTAACCAGACCCAGTCCGCTAAAATGGATTATGTGGACCCAAAAAACTCATTAAATATGCCGGAAATGGCAGACACGACACTTGCAATGGATTTTCTGGTTCGCGTCAAGGAAGGGGTTCGGAACACAGCAATAGCTTTGACAGAAACTGTCTCTACCGATGCCAGAACCCTATTACGTAATCAACTGCATCAAGGCATTGCGCTTCATCAGGAAATTACCGATCTTATGGTACGAAAAAAATGGTTTCATCCCTATGATCTGCAAAAGCAATATCAATTGGATCAACTGTCAGCCAATAAGACGGTGGACATTAGCAATATGAAACTGTTCCCAGACGATACCACCCGCAAAGGTATGTTTGATCGCACGCCGGATGAACATATTGGGGGGAGTCAGGCATGAAGGCAGTGACCTACCAAGGTATCAAAAACGTTGTGGTTAAAGATGTTCCGGACCCGAGTATTCAAAAAGCCGATGATGCGATTATCAGACTGACAACAACCGCTATTTGTGGTTCAGATCTGCATCTCATTCATGGAATGATTCCGAATCTACAAGAGGATTATGTCATTGGACATGAGCCGATGGGGGTTGTAGAAGAAGTCGGCAGCGGCGTGACTAACTTGAAAAAGGGAGATCGCGTGATCATTCCGTTCAACATCGCGTGCGGGGAATGCTTTTACTGTAAAAACCAATTGGAAAGCCAATGTGATCATTCTAATGAAAATGGAGAGATGGGTGCTTTTTTTGGTTATTCCGGCACAACCGGTGGATATCCGGGTGGACAAGCTGAATATTTACGGGTACCTTTTGCCAATTTCACTCATTTCAAAATTCCGGAGAGTTGTGAACATCCTGACGAGAAGCTTTGCCTGATTGCTGATGCCATGACTACTGCATTCTGGAGCGTCGATAATGCCGGAGTGAAGGATGGGGATACCGTCGTTATTATCGGCTGTGGACCGGTAGGTCTGTTAGCGCAAAAGTTCGCCTGGTTCAAAGGGGCTAAACGAGTCATTGCGGCAGACTATCTCGATTATCGTCTGCAACACGCGAAGCGCACCAATCACGTGGAGATCGTGAATGTGGAATCGCAAGAAAACGTCGGCAACTACCTCAAGGAAATAACCAAAGGAGGCGCGGACGTAGTTATTGACTGCTCCGGCATGAGCGGCAAAATGTCTCCGCTGGAGTCCTTGGCTTCCGGGCTTAAGCTTCACGGTGGAGCTTTAGGAGGGCTGATCATAGCTACACAGGCTGTCCGCAAAGGCGGCACCATTCAAGTTACCGGGGTATACGGCGGTCGATATAACGGTTTTCCTCTGGGAGACATTTTTCAGCGAAATGTTAATTTGCGTACTGGACAGGCTCCTGTGATTCACTATATGCCTTATATGTATGAGCTGATCGATACGGGGAAGGTTGACCCGGGGGACGTTGTCACACACGTTATTCCGCTAAGCGATGCCAAACGGGGGTATGAAATTTTCGATACCAGACAAGACAATTGCATCAAAGTTGTACTTAAACCTTAACTATCTATTGGACTGGAGGCAAATGTCGTATGGTGTATGGCCTGCACGAAACACTTGAAGTCCATGAATTGTCAGCATTCAAAACAGTGTGCCTTACCAAATCTAAAACAATGCAAGCATTGATCTCAGATCCGGTCCTCAAAGCTATATTGCAAAAGGATGTTGACCTAACAACACGGCAATTGCAAGAGTTGGGTAACATTTTAAATCAAGCCTCGTCATCACAGGAGGTAAAACAATGAACATACTCTTGGAGCATTTGACCGGACTAAATATTTTAACCGACCAAGTGATTGCTGCCGATTTCTTAAACACCGCCAAAAGCGGTGTGAGAAATTACGCCATGGCTGTAACGGAAGCGGGAACTCCAGAAATTAAAGCTATGCTTACAAAACAACTGGATGAAGCTATTGATATGCATGAGCAAATCTCAACGTACATGATCGAACGCGGCTGGTATCACCCATGGAACGTAAACGAGCAGCTGTCGATGGATCTGCAAAATATCAATACTGCATTGCAAGCTCCTGTTTTGTAAAAGGATGCCTTCGGCATTATACGAAGCACGTTCTTGCGTATATATAAAGCCCCCAAAGCCGTCCGTTACGCTGATTGGCGTTAAAGACGACTTTGGGGGTTATTTCGTGGTCCTCATTATTCCGCTTGCCAATTTGGCATCCGCTCTGCCGGGTAACGAAGGCCCGCTGCCATTCCTTTGGGGATGATTGCGTTAATAGTCTCCATTTCCTCTGCGGACAAGCCCACATTCACTGCTCCTGCATTTTCCTCTAAATACGTGACCCGTTTAGTACCGGGAATCGGTACAATTCCCTCTTGCGCAAGCAGCCAGGCCAAAGCAAGCTGAGAAGGCTTGACCCCTTTTTGAGCCGCAAGATCCTTAACATGCTGCACGAGATCCAGATTCTTCTGGAAATTCTCAGGCTGAAAACGCGGCACCGTGCGACGGAAATCATCTTCTGCAAAATCATCAAACTTCTGAATTTGCCCACTCAAAAAGCCGCGGCCAAGTGGACTGTAGGCCACAAATTCGATGCCCAGCTCCTTACATGTGGGTATAACCTCATCTTCCGCTTCCCGGCTCCATAAGGAGTATTCTGTTTGCAACGCTGTAATCGGGTGTACCTTGTGAGCACGTCTGATCAGTGCAGGAGACGCTTCGGATAGCCCCAGATAGCGGACTTTTCCCGCTTGAACCAGATCACTCATCGCCCCTACTGTTTCTTCAATAGGCACATTCGGGTCAACACGGTGCTGATAGTACAAATCAATGACATCTACACCCAATCTTTGCAGGCTGCGATCACATGCCTGTTTTACATATTCAGGACGACCGCTGACACCCAGGAATCCCCCATCCTCTCCGCGCATAATGGAGAATTTGGTAGCCAACACTACCTCATCCCGGTAGCTGCGCAGGACTTGACTGATCAGTTTTTCATTTTTCCCCACACCGTACACATCGGCTGTATCCCAGAAGTTGATCCCCAACTCCAACGCACGATGAAGCGTTTTGATCGATTCCTGATCATCCAACTCACCATAATACTCGGACATTCCCATGCAGCCCAGACCCAGTGCAGATACTTGAAGCTCGCTGTTACCCAGTTGTTTCTTTTTCAATTCTATCACTCCCAAATTGTCAGAATAGTTACGTATTTCCTAATCACCACGTCACACCCAGTATGTTACTACTTAAAGTTAACTTTAAGTCAAGTGGTTTCTTGTATATGATGTTTCAAATTTTTTTAGAAAAATTTGATTTCCGGGTTGTAAAAGACAGCTGTAAATTTCCTATATATATGAGAAACGAATTATCGCGCGAGATTCTGTTTCAAAATCATCTAATTGGAGGTTTCCCATGCCAGCAAACTACTCTTACACCAAAACGTCTGATGGTTTCCATGTGATCATTACGCCAGCTTCGAATATCCAAAATAAAAATATTCGAAGCCGGATCACACAGCAAACCGATTACGGGATTAATGGGGGCTTCTTTTACCCTATCAGCACCACAAAACCGCCGACTCAAGGTTTATCCATTGCGGTGACACCTAATAACACTCACGATATTAAGGCAAATGCCAAAGAGAATAGTCGAGGTACTGCATTTATTTTTACGGAAAGCAACAAAACAAAAATAGGGATTACCCGTACTTCAAGTGTGGCGGATCTCAAAAAACAAATGGGAACGGCCATTAAGTACAAATCCATTATTAGCGGCGGTAGTCTATCATTGAAGAATGAGGAAGAAGTATGGCTCAAGGAGCTGAAAGAGATTGAAAATTTCGATCTGAACGGAACCTTGCGATACACCGAATCCATCGGACGGACAGGCTTGGGCTTCAAAGTCGTCAATAACATTTGGCAGGTCTACCTGGTTGTTCATGAAAATGCGACGCTGAAACAACTTCGCAACTATTTTATCAAGCAGGATTGCTTCGAAGCCATTCTTCTGGATGGTGGAGGCTCGTCCGGCATTCAGGTCAAAAATTCTGCAGGCACTATGGTCAAATATGAGCAAACACGTTATATCTACAACATGGTGAAACTTATTAACATCACCTAAGCCTTATGACGTGCTTCCATAGGAAGTAAGGAGGCCTTACTGGCCTCCTCTACAAATCATCCAGCACGACCACTTCCAATGCTAGGAAAACAGGTGTTACAGGGTACACATAGGAGACTTCAATGGATTGCCCCACCTGTAATTCTGCCGGACGGATTAATTGCCTCCGCTGACCATCCATCTGCTTATAAATATGTGTGTCTGGAACGGATATATAGACCGATTGGATAGGCTTCTCCGTTGGATCTTCACTTTGAGGTAGTTCTTGAGCAAATTGAACCGGCTGTTCAAATCGGATCAAATAATCCATGCTGGGGGCTGCCAATGGTTGTTCGATCTCTTTATCCATTTTTTCGATGCTTTTAATTTTAGCACGTCCCATGTATACCGTTGTGCTTTCCAGGCGTTCTAAATCAAAAATGGATTGAGCCACCACTTCATTTGTATGAGGTTGTTTAACTGGCGACGCCGATTCCGTTTTAGAACATGCCGACAATAAGGCTGATACAAGTAAGACTAGGACAAAAACTCCTTTTCTCATCAGTGATCCTCCCTAATCTGGTTTATCATTTGCGACTTACTAATAAGACGTGACAGGAACAATTTGGTTGCTTTCATCATGTATTCATCCATTACCATTTCGAAAGGTGTGTAGTTTATATGTTAAAAAAACTCGCTCTAACCGCTCTTGCCGCATCAACACTTCTAGTGGGGAGCTCCATTACGGCAAGCGCCGATTCTACCGTGAATTACGACCATTTGCTTTCAGCAGGGACCACTAACGCTTACTTGGCTATGGAAGATGGATCTTCATTTTACGCAACGGGAAGTAACGGCAATGGCAAGCTCGGCGTGGGCGCTGGCGGAGGGAATAATAAAACAAGCCCGATGCAAGCAGATGTATCTGACATCGCTATGATTGATGCTGGTGATTTGCACTCAACCTTGCTCAAAAAAGACGGAACGATCTGGTCTTGGGGTTTTGCAAGTTACGGCGAACTAGGAACAGGGAACAAGCGGGATACGGCAAGAGTCCCTGTTAAAAACAAATATATTGATAATGTTAAGGAAGTGAGAGCAGGAGGTCAATTTACACTTGCCCTCAAAAATGACGGTACGGTGTGGGCTTATGGAGAAAACAACTTTGGGCAACTGGGCATTGGCACCAAAGGAGTTTCCGCCTTTTCCGTTAAGCCTGTCCAGGTACAAGGCTTAGAAGATATTGTAGCCATTGACGCTGGTGACAGTTTTGGCGCAGCTCTAGACAAAAATAATCAGTTATGGGTATGGGGGCGTGGTTATGATGGCGCTCTGGGACAGGACGATAAAGAAAACCAGCTTACCCCTGTTCAATACCGAATTGATGATATCAAAACCTTTACCGCTGGAGCTGACCGTATTTATGTATTAACGAACAGCGGGGAAGTATACGCTTCGGGTAGCAATACTTCTGGTAAGCTGGGGGATGGAACCTCTACCTTTAGAAGATCACCTGTATTGATCAACATTTCCGACGTAAATAGACTGAAGGCAGGCAAAACCCAAACTTTCGCGCTGAAAAATGACGGAACTCTTTGGGGTTGGGGAACTAATAATGAAGGACAGGTAGGTGACGGGACCGATGTATTTTCTGTTAAAGTCCCATCCCAAGTTGTAGATGACACAAACACGCCACTAACCGATGTAGTAGCATTCAGTGCAGCAGGAACCCACTCCCATGCTTTGACAGCCGATGGGACGGTCTGGTCCTGGGGATTTAATAGAAATGGTGAACTGGGAATTGGCAATACCAAGCAACAAAATGCAGCCACTAAAACCAACTTCCCGAATCCATTTTCAAAATAAGCATAGCTCTTCCGTGCTTCTCAATCTAAAAGAAGCCAAAGTAGCAGTTCAATCAACTGCTGCTTTGGCTCTTTAATTTTACTTAGGAGCTGCTTATTACAAATAAGCCTATGATTATGTATGAACAGAAGCGCTTCACAGCTTCTGAAAGATGGTAAGGAAATTTATTTACAGAGCTAAGGCCTCTTCCGTAATCTTTTTGATATCAATGGATGAAGGCGTTTCTTCCTTTACCATATCTGGTAGGATATTTTCCAAAAAATATTCAACGCAGTGTAATTGAATATTCTTGATTTTTACAAGTGCATTACGGTACATGACTATAAATTCTTTTTCCGTATTTCCCCGCTGAAGCTCGGCAAATGCTTCATACACCTGATCCATTTTATCCGCTACTTCTAAAATTAAACCTTCAACAGAATCATCTTTACCTTCTCTTAGCTGTTTGCGGAAAATCGCTTTAAAATCCTCGGGAATATTCTCTTCAATAAAATACTCAATCATACCTTCTTCGACCTGCTGGATTAATAGCCGGAGTTCCTTGGAGGAATGCTTAACAGGCGTCTTAATGTCTCCAATAAAAATCTCCCCATAATCGTGACTGCTGGTAATCTCGTATAGCTTTTTCCAGTCAATGCAGACACCGTTTCTCTCTTCAATATCAGCTAGCGTTTTGGCATATTGTACTACTTTCCAGGAATGAGCCGATACACTATGTTCCTCGAATTTAAACTTGCCCGGACAACGAATAATTCTTTCCAACTCATTTAGCGATCGAAAATAGGTGTGAATCCCCATCCATGCATCCATCCTTTTAACGGTATGAGATTGTAGATATAAACCAACTATAAACCTCAACTATTAACAGCAGATTATCGCAATATCAAGTTGATTCAACCCCATATAGCACATAAACAAATTTTGCTATACACTTTATATAAAAAAGTAAAAAGTGGTGAAATCGTTGTTTAAAATCTTGCTGATTGAAGATGATGAAACTTTGTTCCATGAAATAAAGGACAGGTTAACTCAATGGGCCTATGATGTGTACGGTATCCAGGATTTTAGTAAAGTCATTCAAGAATTCACAACGATAAAGCCTGATCTGGTCGTGATTGATATTCAATTGCCGAAATTTGATGGTTTTCATTGGTGTCGAATGATTCGATCCCACTCTAACGTCCCGATCATCTTCTTATCATCGCGGGATCACCCTACGGATATAGTGATGTCAATGCAGCTTGGAGCGGATGATTTTATCCAAAAACCCTTCCATTTTGACGTACTGATTGCAAAATTACAGGCGACACTTCGCCGTGTATACAATTACAATACAGAACCTGTTTCCCTGAAAACATGGCGTGGAGCGACGGTCGATTATGAAAAAAATGTAGTAGCCAATGAGGCTGGCTCCATCGAATTAACCAAGAACGAGATTTTTATTTTGAAGCTGCTGATTGAACAAAAAAATAAAATTGTCGCACGAGAGGAATTAATTAAAAGCCTCTGGGATGATGAGCGTTTTGTCAGCGACAATACCCTGACCGTCAACTTGAACCGCCTGCGTAAAAAATTGGACGAGCTGGATTTGGGCCGTTTCATTGAAACGAAAGTGGGGCAAGGCTACATGGCTACAGAAGAGGCACCTGCCTATGATTAAAAAATATCTGAGGGAAAGGTTGAGCTGGATTCTACTGTTTGTGTGTCAGCAATTCCTGATCCTGTTCATCGCTTATGTGGATGCAGCAATTCCATTAATGCCGATCCTTTATATCGTCTTCTTATCTATGATGATTTTCTTGGTTTTTTTAATCATTCGCTATCTCAAGGAAACTAAATTCTATACCACATTAGAAGAATGGGAGAGCCCTCTAGAACTAACGGGTATAGGCGAACCGGAGAGTCCGTTTGAGCAAATCATTGAACAAAAAATCACGGACCAGACCGAACGGTTACAACAGATCATCTCGCAAAATCAACTGACACTTGAACATGAAAAAGATGAACTACTATCCTGGATTCATGAGGTAAAAACACCTTTAACCACCATGCATTTGATGATTGAGCGGTTGGACGACAAGTCCCTAAAAGCTCAGTTAACCTATGAATGGCTACGAATTCACTTACTGCTGGATCAACAGCTCCATCACAAACGCATATCTTTTATTGAAAATGATCTATATGTCGAGCAAGTGGATTTAAAATCTCTGGTTTTTAAAGAAATCAAAGCATTACAGTCATGGTGCATCCAAAAAGGGATCGGTTTTGACATCCGACTTGAGCAAATGGAAGTGCTAAGTGATGCCAAATGGCTGGCTTTTATCATCAGACAGCTCTTAACCAATGCCATCAAATATAGCGATGCCAGCGATATTATCATTCACAGCTATGAACAAAGGGATCGAATACAGCTTGAGGTCCAAGACTTTGGGCGCGGTATTGATCCGAAGGATATACCTCGTATTTTCGAGAAAGGTTTTACATCCACGACCCAACATTCTGATCATACTTCGACGGGCATGGGGTTATATTTAACGAAAAAGGCAGCGCAGTCCCTGCTCATACATATAGATGTGCACTCCAAACCGAACATGGGTACTACCTTCACTTTAATTTTCCCCAAACGAAATGATTTCGTAAGTATGCTGAGCATGTGACAGAGATGTCACATGCTTTTATATACTGTTCGCCCAATCAAAGGAAAATCATCGGCACGATTTTTATAATAAGGCTACAAGAACAATAAGGAGTGCATCGAAGTGAATATTTTAGAAGCCCATAAGATTCACAAAAGCTATGGTAATAAGCTAAATATGCAGGAGGTTTTGAAGGGAATAGATATCGTTATTGAAGAAGGTGAATTTGTCAGTATTATGGGAGCCTCCGGTTCAGGTAAAACCACACTGCTAAATGTCCTCTCCTCCATTGATAAAGTGAGCCACGGTTCCATTAAGATCAATGATATCGAAATGACGAAAATGAAAGAAAAGCAACTGGCTGAATTCCGCAAAAAGCATTTAGGCTTTATTTTTCAGGAGTATAATCTGCTGGATACGCTCACCGTGAAGGAAAACATCCTCTTGCCGCTATCTATCACCAAAACGCCTAAAAAAGAGGCTAACCGAAGATTTCAGGAAGTCGCTACAGAACTGGGGATTTATGAGCTCAAGGACAAATACCCCAATGAAATCTCGGGCGGGCAGAAACAGCGTACATCTGCGGCTAGAGCGTTTATTCATGAGCCTACTATTATTTTTGCCGATGAACCTACGGGTGCGCTTGATTCGAAGTCGGCATCCGATTTATTAAACAAGCTGGGTCAGCTGAACCAAAAGCGCAAGGCAACCATTATTATGGTCACGCACGATCCGGTTGCAGCCAGCCATTGCAGCCGCGTTATTTTTATCAAGGATGGGCAAATGTACACGCAGCTTCATAAAGGCGTGCAGGAGAGACAAAGCTTCTTCCAGGATATCATGAAAACCCAAGCGGTCTTAGGCGGGGTTCAACATGAACATTAATCTACTCATTCTTAAAAATCTGAAAAAAAATCTGAGCAATTATTATCTCTATGTTTTTGCTCTCATTTTCAGTGTTGCGCTCTATTTCTCCTTCGTCACATTACAGTACGATCCCTCCATGGATGAAGTGAAGGGTTCTGTTAAAGGTGCAGCCTCCATACGGGCAGCTTCTGTTTTACTGGTCGCTATTGTCTGCATTTTCCTTATGTATGCTAATAATATTTTTATAAAAAGACGCAGTAAAGAAATTGGCTTATTTCAATTGATTGGAATGACTAAAAACAAAATTTTTCGCATTCTAAGTGCTGAAAACTTAATTTTATACTTCGGTTCGCTTTTCGTCGGAATAGGGGTTGGATTCTCCTTTTCCAAACTAGTGATCATGATCTTATTTAAGACGACGGGTGTCGAAGCCATTGCCACTCTATATTTCTCTAACCAAGCACTGACTCAAACACTCATCGTTTTTGTTGTCATCTACTTACTGATCATGATCATGAATTATTCTTTTATCAAAAGACAAAGTATTTTGTCTTTGTTCCGAGTGACCTCAACCACCGAAGGGAAAATCAAGAAAATAACGATCTTTGAGATGATCATCGGGATCATTGGCATCTCGCTTATCGCCTTAGGTTACTATGTTTCCTCCAGGTTATTTGGTGGAGATTTTACATCCTTAAATGAACTATTTATGGCGATGGTGTTTATTTTGGGCTCTGTCATCATCGGGACATTTCTTTTTTATAAAGGATCCATCCGCTTTATTTCCAATATCATCAGAAAAAGCAAAGGCGGTTATTTAAACATCCATGAGGTGCTGTCCCTCTCATCCATTATGTTCCGCATGAAATCCAATGCTTTGTTGTTAACCATTATTACGACAGTATCGGCACTTGCTATCGGTTTACTATCCTTAAGCTATATCGCCTATTATTCTGCGGATCAAGCAGCTGAGGACAATGTACCTTCCCATTTTGCCATGACGAATGTGCCGGATGCGGAGAAATTCAAAGCGTTACTTCATGAACATGATATAAAGTATCGAGAAAAGAAAATTGAAGTCATTCAAGTCAGTGTGAAGACAGCACAAATTATGGAGACTCCTATGGAACCATTAAATGATGGTACGGATTCCATGACACTGCCTGTCATCAGCGACCAATCTGTGGAGGGTACGGATGTATCTCCAGGCCAAACGGTTTTAACGGGCTATAATGATATGTTACAGAAATTCATGTCCTTGAAAGACTTTGGACCCTTGGATTTGAAGGGAAAAACAGAAGTCATACCTCAACAATATGTGGGTCTAAAAAAGGATTATGTAATTCCTTACTATTTTGCAGCCGGGGGACTACCCACTGCCATTGTAGACGAAACCATCTTTGAGCGGTTAAAGAAAGATGTAAATCCAGAGATTCAAAAGAAGTCATCCTTGTATATTGGAATTGATATACTTAATGCAGCACAGATTGAAGAAGCTGATCGCCTCTTTGCAGCTTCGAATTTTAATGATCAACAATCATCCCGCCTTGAAATGAGCAACAATCAGAAGAGAAATATGGGAGTGATCATGTTTGTCGTTGGCTTTTTGGGACTGACCTTTCTCATTACATCAGGCTGTATCCTTTATTTTAAGCAGATGGATGAGAGCGAAGACGAAAAGGCCAATTATACTGTATTGAGAAAGTTAGGCTTCACCCAAAGTGACCTGCTGCGAGGCATTAAAATAAAACAACTCTTTAACTTCGGCATTCCGTTGGTGATTGGCCTATCACACAGCTATTTCGCCGTCCAATCCGGCTGGTTCTTGTTTGGAACCGAAGTTTGGATGCCTATGATCATCGTAATGGTACTATACACTGCCCTATATTCCATTTTTGGAGTTCTATCCATTCTGTACTATAAAAAGGTCATTAAAGCAGCTTTATAATCAGTCATACGCCCAAAAGTCTCTGGCAAAAAAGTGCCAGGGGCTTTTCCAAATATTTGAGCATTTTCGTTCCTGCGTGTACAATAAAATAACTATCATCGTAGCCCCAAAGGGGGAGAGCATATTTTATTATTACTCATCAATGGCATCGGCATTATAGCGAATATTATACTCGGTTCCTCTGTAGGGGTGGCTATTATCGTAGGAATCGTCTTTTTCCTGATCGGCTTCCCTGAGTTTAAAAAATCGCCCAAACTCACGAAAAAGGCTAAAAAAGATATCACTTATATTATGTCAACATTATTAACGCTTGTGATATTCGTAGTTATCGTTTCTTGGAATATTCATACTTCAGGTGACCTGTTTCTTGAAGGTCCGCTAACACCGCAGATGAAGCTTCACTGGGGGCAAAAGGTATTGATATTGGGGTTGGTGGAAGGTCTATGGGCTGTCATCAGTCTAAAATGGCTGTTGCCCATCTTTTTTGATCCGCTGGATCTCAGTAAGAAGCAAATCCTTGTTTTAGTGAGCGGGATTGCACTTAGTATGATTTCAGGCATCTATGCGATGCTTGAAGCAAGTTAAAAAGTCTCGCCCTTCTCTGTTAAGGACAGGAAGAGCGAGACTTTGTTATTGATGGCTTCCCTCTATAGAGGCTCGTGTGAATGCTTAGCGCAAAGGCTCAAATCCCTCTGTTTGCTTCAGAATCTGCTCAATTTCCGCGCAGGTCTCCGGTTGCAAAGTCACCTCGACTGCTTTCACATTTTCTTCGATTTGTGCCGGTTTGGTAGCCCCAATCAGTGCAGCGCTGATACCCGGTTCTCTCAGAATCCAGGCAAGCGCGAGTTGTGACAGGGTGACACCCAAATCCTTCGCCAGCTTGTCCAGCTCCTGAACGCAGTTGAGAACGGTATTGTTCATGTAACTGCTGATGACATTATTGACAGAGGCATCAGCCCCGCGACTCCCCGTCGGTATAGGTTGTCCCGGTTTGTATTTACCCGTGAGGATGCCTTGGGCTAGAGGTGAAAATACAATTTGGCCGATGCCTATCTGCCCGGATACGGGAAGAACCTCATGCTCGATATAACGCTCGAACATATTATAGATCGGCTGATTGGCAATCAGCGGCCGCAGATTCAGCCTTTTTCCGATACCATAGGCATCCGTGAGCTGGGCGGCACTCCATTCACTGACCGCAGCATACAAGATCTTGCCTTGAGCCTGAAGATCATCTAGCGCCCGCAGTGTCTCTTCCAACGGAGTATCTGGATCATAACGATGGCAGAAGTACATGTCGATATAATCCGTGCCGAGCCGCTTCAAACTCGCCTCACATTGCTCCATAATATGCTTGCGTGACAGCCCCCTGTCATTGGGACCGGAATCCATAGGAAAGAATACCTTAGTAGAAAGCACATAGCTCTCTCTCCGATAAGGCTTCAATGCGGCTCCCATAGCCTTCTCGCCTTCTCCACGGTTATACGCGTTCGCGGTATCAAAAAAATTAATCCCAAGTTCAAAGGCCTTGGCAATACAGGTATGAGCTGCTTCCTGTTCGGCGGCCGTACCGTACGTTAACCAGCTCCCCAGTCCGATTTCACTAATTTTAAGACCGCTGTTGCCTACATTTCTATATCTCATATCTACTCCTTCTTTCATAAGAAGCTTGCATTTTTATATATCTTAACATGTAAACCCTTTCATTAAAACAAATAATAAAGGACTCTTGGAGTTACATGAAGGACATCTACCACCCTACTTGTTAGGGCAGTAGATGTTTGTCACCTCATCATTTCAAATCATACCTACTCCATGCTTCCTTCAGGGAAAAGCGCATCATATGCAGGACAAGGCAGTTTGTCGAGAAACTCCTGAAGCTGCTTCGGCTTATTTTTGTAAATATCCTTTAAGGATGTTCCGTTATAGATATTACCGATGACTACAGGATGGCATAGTTCACAGATTAGGATGTCCCCGTTCCCGTGCAGATGGAGCTGTTTTTTACCATCAACACAGTTGGAAAAGTATACCCCCGGTTGCTCCTTGAAGCCCAGCGCCTCAGCAAAACGGTCCATACAGGTAAAATACAACACAGTATCGTCTTTTTTATGCGCAATCAGGTCATGAACGGAACGGACAAGTGCTTCCTTGGTGGAGATCGCGTTCCAATTCGTATGATCCATCACGATGCTGTTTTGGATTTCATGGATGCGTACACCGAGTTCGTAAACCTTTTCACTGATCGCTGGCATGTTGTTCTGCGTCTCTTCAAATAACAATGTCTCCAGCACCGTTTCCAGCTTGGCTTCGGTACACAAACGGATATTTTGAACGATTTTCTCATACATACGAGGGTGAACATGATAATAGGCTGCATATTTATCGGCATCCGTGAAGTTAAAGGAGATATGAATATTGGAAAGCCCTGCATCACGCAGTTTCTCAATTCGTTCAGGGCTAAGCAAGCTCGCATTGGTATTAAGCTGGGTTGCAATTCCCTTGCTCGAACAGTGAGCCACGATGTCCAGACAATCGTCATACTTTAAGGTTACTTCGCCCCCGGAAAGTCGCACACGTTTTAACGTTGGAATGTCATCAATAATACCTATGACCTCTTTGCTGCTGATGCATTGTCCGTCGTTCCGCCGATATGCACAGCAGTAATCACACTTGAAGTTGCAATTAGAGGTGACCCCGACTTCCAGTCCCTCCAGCTCGTAGATGCCCGGCTTTTCCAGTTCAAGTGCTTTATATTTGTTCTCTATACTCAATTTCTTATAATCCTCCCGATCTCAGGCTTGTGTCTTGAATTCCCTTGAGATTATACAGAATGAGAGGGGTTTGTAGATATGACATTGGTAACGGTGAAAATGGAGTTCCGACATTTTGAATTAATACAAAAAAGAAACCTGCATCTAAAAAAATAGGTTTCTCGACAGTCTTAAAAGCCTTAAATGTATGTTTTTTAAAATTATAGTTACACTTGCTTAGCTACATCTGAGATACGCTTGGATATATCCGTGACATTTTGCAGACCGAAATCAAGACTTTTCGCCAAATATTTATTAAAAAAATCAGGGACAATTCCGGTCATATGATAAAAGAATGATACTTCAGTTTTCCAATCATTCTCAACCATTTGATGAATGTTCACGACACCCTTTTTAGAAACAAGATCGATAATTGTTTTGATTTTCGTTGGTTTCTGAATCGGAATTAATTCATCGAGCGGTTCAATCTTCAAATAACCTTTTCGATGCAAAGCTGCGTAGAAGTTTCGATGATCTTTTGGTTTAAGATGTCCCAAATGGGCTGCCCTGTATCCCAACACTTGCAGTGAAGTTTTCCATTTTTTTTTCAAATCCAAGTAATTATCCGGATTTGTGATATGGGTCACATTTTGCATATCAAGTGTAAATTCATCTTCAGGTAACAAGAATGCTCCAGCAAACATATTCGCTTCATTCTCAATAATTTTGTGTTCTTTTCTATCTAAATTAGCAAATTCAAGACGATAATGAAGCAGTAGATGCCCCAGTTCATGTGCTATATCAAAATTTCTCCGAACAGCTGATCGTTTCATATTCCCTAATATGATATAAGGACGATCGTTTCGAGTCCAGAGACTATAAGCATCAGTCTCCTCACCCATTGCCTTCTCAAAGGCGAATACTCCACTTTTTTCGACTAGAAACATAAGATCGTCATTTGTATCTTGCGCTAGGCCTAGTCTTTTACGTGCCAAATGAGCAACTTTATCGATTTGAGTCGATCTATCGTCATCTGAATGGTTCAGATATTCGATAACTTCATCCCTTAAACTAATAATTTTGAGGGTAGGAAGGCTAATTCTGGCTGTAATATAGTTAATAAAAGCATCTAAATATTCAACATGCTTCGCTTCCGCCTGCGTCTTAGAGATAACATTCAAAACTTTTGAACGATAAGCGATGTTCATTACGTTTACGTTAGCAGGTGTCGTATTCCGTGCGAGCATGTCTTTAGTATAAAAATATTTGCTTTTCACCTTAAAAATCCGCTTTAGCTCATTCACAATTTGCATTTTAGGAGATGTATATGCATTCTCGTACTGCCAGACTGCTTGTTCTGTAACACCCAACATTTCAGAGAGCTGTTTTCTTGAATACCCATGCATGATCCGTAGATTGATCAAATTTTCACCTATGAACATGCTGCTCCCCCCTTATTTTGACTAACCCCGTCTTGTTTATCTAGTTGTGTTGCTCTTCTTCCAATATCCCGATATCGAAAGCTGCTGGGTCCATAATATCTTCATTCATTTCTGGCGCCACTACTTCGCGATCTTCTTCAGTTAAATCAGCTCCAGAAATAAGGCTTGAGAGGTCTTCTATCAGGTAAGCGATATTATCATTGGGATTGGGTAAATAATGCATTACTTCAGATATCTGATATGCCTCATCAAGTGCGTATGTGAGTATATGGAACTCATTATAGGATGATTTAAAGCTTTCGAGTTCATCTTTTACCTGGCTCTCTAAAATCAGAAAGGAAAGTTGTTCCGGTATTTCCCCTGTTTTCGAGGATTGCTGAGTAGAGGAAAACAATAAATCTTTGTTAATTTTTGAAAGTTCATGAAGATAGGTACGACGTGGACCTTTCCTCCCGTAATTGTTAGGTAGCTTTGCCTGTGAAAAGCATTGCTCATTGAAATAAGCCGCATTCTTAATAAGAAAAAGAATTTTAGAATCTCCGTGGATAAATTGGAGATAGTCCCACGTTAATCCAGCCTTCGATTTTTTATATGTAAAACCGTAATCAACGCACTCTTCTGCGATCTTACTTTCGATAAAGTTACCCTTGGTCCAGGCAAAAGCTGAACTGATCTTCATTTTTGCTTTTCGATCTTTACGATGCTCAATATAATCGCGGTATCCATCTACGATAGCATCAACAATCATTTTATTGTGTTTGGAATTAAATTTGAATTTATCCATATCCATATCCATATCCATCGCTCCGATTCATAGGTATGAAGAATACCTACATTTTAATCGAAATTCGAGCTTAAGGAAATGATTTTTTCTGTTTTTTTTAAAGTTTAACCTGTATATTGAACAAAACCTTTATAGTCATTTAGGATTGAAAACAATGTTGCCTTTAAATTATTCTCTTCCTGCCCTCAAATCATTCGTCTGTTGACGAGAAATGGGTACTTAATACTGGTTACTAGCAACTGGAATGGTTTTTTATAAAATACCAGTTTTCAATATTTACATCCCCTCTACAATTGTGATCAATATGTGAACTGGGCATAGTTCTCATTTCCAAATCCATACTGAATATATCTGTTGGTAATGGAGGCGGAAGATCGTGAACAAAAGGATGAATCTGCTTATGTTCAGCGGCGATTATGATAAGGCAATGGCTGGACTGATTTTGGCCAATACAGCTCGGGAGCTGGATGTCGAAGTTACGATGTTTTTTGCATTCTGGGGATTATCATTGGTTCGTGATCCCGATAAAATGACGCTTGAGGACAAGACCATTTACGAGAAACTTATGGATTTGATGACTCCCAAAGGACCTGAGGCCTTGCCGCTGTCCCATATGAATTTTAGCGGTCTGGGCAAGCTGATGCTGACGGAAATGCTGGAAGATAATGAGGCACCGAAGTTGATCCATTTCCTGAAGGGAGCCCGGAAGAAAAACGTCAAATTCTATGCCTGCAAGCTATCGGTGGATATTATGGGTTTTAAACCGGAAGAATTCATCCCTGAACTGGAAATTATCGAGGCCAAAACGTATCTAAAAGACGCCCTCGAGTCGGATATGCAGCTTTTTATCTAATATATACTCATGCCTTATCCTGCTATTGGATGAGGCTTTTTAATTTGACTAAATGATGACATTCGCCTAATTATTTTAACCTATCCTCGCCTACCTACGTACCCTAAGAAGACAGAACGACTTGGGAGGCGCCGTATGCTCATGGCTCGAATCGGAAGTAGTAACTGTAGGTATCAGCCTTCTAACGAGGCTCATTTCCAAAAGTATCGCGAAAATACAATCGGTTATCACCAGACCTTTGAATCTCCATATGGGCTTAAAAAGCTGATTTATGCGGATTGGGCAGCCAGCGGTCGTCTATATGGACCCATCGAGTCGAAAATAGCTAATGAATTAGGTCCATTTGTGGCGAACACGCATACGGAGTCTAATTTGACAGGAACTCTGATGACCCAAGCCTATGAAAAAGCAAAGCAAATCATTAAGAACCACGTTCATGCCAACGAACATGATATCATTCTATTCGCCGGGTCTGGGATGACAGGTGCGGTGAATAAGCTTCAGCGACTATTAGGATTAAAAATACATGAAAAATTAAAGCCTCTCTACCCCATCGCCGAAAAAGACCGCCCCGTTATTTTTGTTACACACATGGAGCATCATTCCAATCATATTTCCTGGGCAGAAACCATTGGAGACGTTGTGTGTCTCCCTCCGGGCCCCGGAGGAATGGTCGATCCAGCTCATCTCGAACGACTGCTGCATCAATTTCGGCATCGCCCGATCAAGATTGGCGCTTTTACCGCCTGCTCCAATGTTACAGGGTTCGAAGTGCCAATTCACCAACTATCCCGCAAAATGCATGAACATGGTGGCGTATGTTTCATTGATTTTTCGGCAAGCGCACCTTATGCGGAGATCGACATGCATCCTACAGATCCCCTTGAGAAACTGGACGGGATTGTATTTTCTCCTCACAAATTTCTTGGTGGCCCCGGCACAAGCGGCGTTCTCATTATGGATTCGCGGCTGTGTCTCCATTGTGCTCCCGATCAGCCCGGAGGCGGCACGGTAAGTTGGACCAATCCTTGGGGTGGATACGAGTATAAAAATAGTATTGAGGCCCGCGAGGATGGAGGCACTCCTCCTTTTCTACAGGCTGTTCGAACCGCGCTCTGTATTCAGTTGAAGGAACAAATGGGATACAACCGCATGTGGGAGCGTAAAAAGGAGCTGACCTCATTATTGCTAAAAGGCTTGAGCATCATACCAGGTCTACACATTTTGGGAGGGAGCAGCCAAGATCGGCTGGGAATCGTTTCTTTCGTTGTTGGTCATATTCACTATAACCTGATTGTAAAACTACTCAATGATCGATTTGGCATTCAGGCCCGGGGCGGCTGTTCATGTGCAGGCCCCTATGGACATTATTTGCTGGGCATCGACCAGCAAGCATCTAAGCAAATGACAGACCTGATTCATGCGGGAAACTTATCTCGAAAGCCGGGCTGGGTGCGTCTGTCGCTTCATCCCATGATGACCAATCAGGAAGTCTCCTATATTGTCTCTTCCATACGGGCTATCGTGGAAAACATAACAACCTGGCAAAAAGATTATACCTATCAACCGGAATCCAACGAGTGGCGATCTATGAATGAACATAACAAAATGGACATCAGCAAATGGTTCAACTTTAGCAATTAAGAGACTCTTGTCTGTTTCCTTCTTTCAAAATACTCATAAGCTACACTGTAAGATTACTATATGAGGAAAGAAGGGGCGACAATGGGTCTCAATTTTCGCAACAGCACCAATGCGGCTATCTTTGTAGTTTTTGCCTATCCGGACTTCAGCTGTACTCCTGTTAACTACTCCAAAGCAGGCTGGTATCGCGTGAACCCCGGTCAAACTATTCAAGTATGGAGCGGCTTCGCCGGAGGTAATACGTTTTTCTATTACGCCGAGGATGATTTTGGACGTACATGGCAGGGTTCTTACTTCACTCAAGTTCCTGAGAATGCCTTCGATTGGTGCTGGGATACAGGCTGTACCACTTGTAGAAACGTGGGACTGCGGAGAATTGCGGTTAGCCCGTTCGTCTTGAACTATACTATCGACTTTATAAGAAGCAGCAGTCAAAGAAAACCTGCCTCAACCACACTCCGCATGACGCTGCCTTCCAAAGCAACCCAAGAGAAACCTATCTTGCGCAGAGTTCCTGCCAAACCTAAGAGATTACAACAAGGGAAACTTCAATTACAGAAACGCATCACTCATAAAAAACGGACAAAATAAAGAATGATCTGAACTCACCTATACAGATTAATTAGAAACAATATAGACTATTTAGAACCAAAAAGGAGCGACCTCCTTACACGGTCTGCTCCTTTCTCTTTTCTCTATACTGAGGTCAATCCGCTTATTTGCTCTCAGATTCCCACTTGGATATCTCTTCACGCACCCGTGGCGCTACCTCTGTTCCCAATAACTCAATAGCTCTCATGACATCATCATGCGGCATCGTGCCGACGGGCACATGCAACAGAAAACGTGTAATGCCTACCTGTTTACGGAGATGAATGATTTTCTTGGCAACTGTATCGGGATCGCCTACATACAATGCTCCTTCAAAGCTGCGCGCGGCATCGAAGCTGGAACGAGTATAAGGACCCCAACCGCGTTCACGCCCAAGCACATTCATGCTCTGCTGAGTGGAAGGGAAAAACTTTTCAGCTGCAAGCTCGGTGGTCTCCGCGATAAAACCATGCGAGTGGGATGCAACTGGAAGCAGCGATGCATCATGACCTGCGTGCTTAGCTGCCTTTTTGTACAACTCCACCAATGGTGCAAACTGCATAGGGCTGCCTCCGATAATGGCAAGCACCAACGGCAATCCAAGCAAGCCCGCACGAACCACAGATTCCTGATTGCCTCCACTCCCGATCCATACAGGCAAAGGATTTTGCACCGGACGCGGATACACGCCTAAATTGTTGATCGCAGGCCGATGTCCGCCTTTCCAGGTCACTTTTTCGGATTCACGTATTTTCAATAGAAGTTCCAGTTTTTCATCAAACAACTCATCGTAGTTATCCAGGTCATACCCAAACAACGGAAACGATTCGATAAAAGAACCTCGGCCTGCCATAATTTCAGCTCGTCCATTCGAAATACCGTCCAGCGTAGCAAAATCCTGAAACACACGCACCGGATCATCCGATGAAAGCACCGTAACCGCACTGGTTAGGCGAATTCGTTGGGTCTGTGCCGCAGCAGCAGCCAGTATAACAGCCGGAGCAGATGCCGCATAATCTTTACGATGATGCTCTCCCACGCCGTACACATCCAGTCCTACCTGATCAGCAAGTACAATTTCCTCGACCACTTCACGTATCCGTTGTGCGTGACTGATAACCTCACCGGTTTGGGGATCCGGTGTTGTTTCTACAAACGTACTTATACCTATCTCCACTTGTCTTACCCCCTATTGTATGTTTCATTTTTCATTCGGTTGCTTTCGAAGCAATCATTTTAAAAACCGATATCTTTATATTGAACCTTTTTTATATCTTTTTCAAGCTCTCCTTTTCTGAGTTTGAAAATCAGGCGAGAAAAGTGCCGAGATCTGCGCAGGAAAAGCAGTCTCTTTGTCGAATTATGGTATGGAGTAAATAAGATTTCCATCCCCACACCATGAAAACAACAAGGAGGCGCATACATTTATGGCTTTTGTTATTAATAATTTAAAGGATAACAGCAATGTTGCCATCACTGACCAATTAGGTGGATTTACGGTACTGGAATACATAACAGATTTGAGTTGCACCTCGGTTGCGGCTGCGAAAGACAATTACTATATGAGCAAAAGTAACATGCGCCGCAAGCAGCTCATGATCGAAATCAATAATAGTGAGATTATGATGAGGGCTGGTGCCATGCAATATACTGTAGGTAGCATGGAAATGACTACCGGTGTAAAAGGCGTCGGAGGCTTAATGCGAAACTTGGTATCCGGTGCTGTAACAGGGACAGGTGCCATTAAGCCGCACTATAAAGGCACGGGAACCATCATGCTGGAGCCTACCTATCAATATATCTGGCTTATTGATGTCGATAATGATGACATTGCCATCGAAGACGGATTGTTTTTAGCTTGCGACACCACACTCGACATATCCGTCGTTGCACGTAGTAATCTTTCCTCTGCTGCACTGGGCGGAGAAGGGTTATTTAATTTAAGCGCCCGTGGAAAAGGAGTGCTGGCACTTCAAGCGCCGATCCCTTCTGATGAAGCAGTCGTTATAGAATTGCAAAATGATGTGCTTAAGGTGGATGGCAACTTTGCCCTTATGTGGTCCAACACCCTACAGTTCACCGTTGAAAAATCGGGGAAAACCAAAATGGGCTCAGCCGCTTCCGGCGAAGGGCTGGTTAATGTATACAGGGGAACAGGAACCGTGTGGCTGGCACCACTATGACATCTATATGGGCATGAGCATTGGAAGCCCAATGATGCCCAATGCTAATAAAAAAGGAGAAGCCTCGGCTTCTCCTTTTTATCCTCATGGAACTGAACAGTTTCTCTGCTATATACTCTAATTCTTTTTAACAAACTCCGATTTTAGCTTCATTGCTCCAAAACCATCAATTTTGCAATCAATATCGTGGTCGCCTTCCACCAGACGGATGTTTTTTACTTTGGTGCCAATTTTCAAGACGGAAGAGCTTCCCTTCACTTTAAGGTCTTTGATGACAGTTACAGAGTCACCATCCTTCAGAATGTTACCATTCGCATCTTTGACGACTTTTACGTCTTCACTGCTTTCAGTTTCTGACTCGGCAGACCACTCATGGGCGCATTCCGGGCAAATGAACAGACTACGGTCCTCATAAGTGTACTCTGAATTACACTCAGGACAATTTGGCAAATTAGACATGGTATTATGTACTCCATTCATTTTTATTTCTATTCCAAGCTACCTTGGAGTTCCCTACAAGTATATTGGATAATCAGTCGCGGTTCCAGTTATGAATGTAACTAAAACGGATGCTAACCTTCCTAGGCAGCATCCGTTTTGTACGACATGTTTATTATGCTTGGATTTGTTTGACCAGTTCACTAATTCCTTGCTTAAGCGGCGTCAGGGGACGCTTCAACAGCTTCTCAAAATCGTTGCTTACGACATCCAAAGCTCCTTCACGAATCGCTTGTTGAATGCCTACCACAATAGGGATGGCACCTTCCGGTACTCCCGCACCGAGCATGATCTCGGCATACGCAGCATCGTCTACCTGCTGTACAGGAACGTCCTTACCCAGGACCTCAGCAAGTATCGCTGCCAACTCTTCTTGGGTAATCGGCTTACCAGAGAGCTCGTAGATTGTATTCTCATGTCCTTCGCCAGACAACACGGCTGCAGCCGCTTGCGCGTAATCAGCGCGGGCAGCCCAACCTACTCTACCGGACCCTGCTGAGGTTAACCATGGAGCTCCCGCGAGTACGGATTGGATCGTGCCTGCTTCATTCTCAAGATACCAATTATTACGCAAGAAGGAGTAAGGAATACCTGACTCACGAATGAACTCCTCCGTAATACGATGTACGGGTGCAAGGAATAGAGTGCTGTCAGCGGCATTGGCCGCACTGGTATACGCGATGAACCCTACTCCCGCACGCACAGCAGCATCAACAGCCGCTTTATGCTGACGAATTCTAGTATCATTATCCCCGTCTGCGGATATAATCAACAATCGATCTACACCAGCAAATGCCTGATCCAGCGTTTCTGGCTTGTCAAAATCGCCATGACGAACGTCAACGCCACGATTACGTAACCCCTCTGCTTTTTCCGGATTTCTTACGCTAACAATAAGGTCTTTTGCCGGGACGGATGCAAGCAATGTATCTACCACAATGGAACCCAGTTGCCCCGTTGCTCCTGTTAATGCGATTTTCATACGAAATCCTCCATTCAGATTTTATTTACTTTTATATAGTAACTAAAAATATGACACATGTCTAATTTAGAGTCTAAAGGTATGCTTTTCGGGTAAGGGTTGGTAACCCCGACTTTCCCCAAAGAGAGGAATATGTATATGAAGAAAGCTATGGTCATTGTAAATCCCTCTTCTGGCAAAGAGGAATCCCTCCAACATGTCAGAAACGTAGAAGAAATTCTACGTGAGCAAGGATACGCCGTTACAGTCGAAGAAACGGCACAAGAACTTGATGCCACCCGTTTTTGCGTCACTGCATGTCAGGAGACTTATGATCTAGTCGTTTCCCTCGGTGGAGATGGCACGCTTCACGAAACCATTAATGGTTTCATGGATCAAGCCCATCGTCCAAAACTAGGGGTCATCCCGCTTGGGACCGTCAATGATTTTGCCCGTGCCTTACAAATTCCGCTAAGTCCTGAACTGGCGATCCGTACACTCACTTCTGCTCGCGTGAAAGCCGTAGATA
Source organism: Paenibacillus sp. T2-29 (assembly GCF_052921365.1). Taxonomy (NCBI): domain Bacteria; kingdom Bacillati; phylum Bacillota; class Bacilli; order Caryophanales; family Paenibacillaceae; genus Paenibacillus; species Paenibacillus sp. T2-29. The sequence continues at coordinate 364,477 of NZ_JBREVE010000004.1, forward strand.
TGGGTCTCTTAAACGGTCGAATGTTTGCCAATGTTGTTGCCACTGGCTCGCTTGCCGAATCGCTATCCGCTGTGTCGTCAGACGATAAATCCATGTTTGGTACATTTGCCTACTTTAAAGAAGGTTTGAAAGAACTTATCAATCATCCTGTCCATCCGCTTATCGTCCGCTATGATGACAGGACTTGGGAAGGCGAATCCCCACTCTTTCTTGCTGCTTTAACCAACTCAGTTGGCGGATTTGAGAAACTGGCGCCCGGGGCGGCTGTTGATGATGGCCTGCTTCACTGCTTTATTTTCAAAAACCTTAATATATTGAACACGGTGACGGCCAGCATAAGCTTATTTTTAGGCAACCTGAAAGATCATAGTGATATCGTTTACTTTACTGCAAAGCATGTAAGTGTCAGCTCTGCAGAACCGGTCAGTACGAATGTAGATGGTGAGGAAGGACCCTCTTTGCCTATCGAGCTTAGTATTCTAGCGCGTCACATCGAGGTGATTGTGCCTGAGGAGTCTAAGTAATAAAGTGCTTATCCTCAGGCTTGAGGCTCATACTCGCTCAATTTCCCCTCGTAGATCAGATGGAATCGGTCACTTTGCCGAAAATCGTCTGGTGTAATAAGGGCGGGCAACTTGTTCCATATTTTGATGCCGGATCGCTGTAAAATTTCCGCGACAAATTGCGAACAAAAATAAGAATTACTGAACTCGACTGGTTCTTTGAGTGCAACGCCAATTAATCCCAGTAAGTTATACATATATTTTTGCCGACTTCGGATAAAAACGTGTAAAACTCTCTTCATTTTCTCGACTTCACGGTCGGTTACTTGAAGCTCGTAGATGACACATGTTGTATTCGGAAATCTGCTGTATGTACCTGTCTTAATATCCTCTTTCACGAAACCACCATCCAGAGGGTTACTGGGGGTCTTTCTCCCGAAGCTGTATAACTCCGAAAGTTCTCGGTTGAAGGAAATGGAGGCGTGATTGTATGGTGCTCTTGTATAGCTTTTAATGACTCTCGTCAGAAACGTTCCCGTATTCGTAAGCAAGATAAAAACCGATTGATCAGCTACCATTTACGAAACTTCCCCTTATCAAGTTTGAATTATTCCTTCATAATAACATAGGACCTCCTTCAGGGAATCCTATTTCGCTATAAGTTGGTGAGTCGCAATGGACAGTTCGTTATTAACGTTAACCCTCATTTGTATAGCCTTATTAATCATCCATCTAATTTATATAGTGGTAGTCAAAACACAGCCAAACAAAGACTATGCAGCTATTGGACTTCGCATTAAGACCTGGTGGGGCATGTTCTTTATCTTTTGCCTGGCAACACTTTTCAATCCGATCGTTTCACTGCTTTCCTTGATGGTGCTTACTTTCTTTGCGCTAAAAGAATACTTCTCCATGATTAGATCCAGAAAAGCTGACCGCAGGTTGTTTTTATGGGCATACTTGGCGATTCCTGTACAGTTTTATTGGATTTATATCGGGTGGTATGGGATGTTTATCGTCTTTATCCCTATCTATGTATTCTTGCTGCTACCGCTCCCGCGATTGATCAATAAAGGAACCGTTGGTTTCTTGCGCAGCGTCAGCTCGACTCAATGGGGACTCATGCTGATGGTTTTTGGACTGAGTCACCTGGCTTATTTTCAGTTTGCTACGCCGCAATACGGAGCGAAACTTGTACTTTTTCTAGTGGTACTGACACAGCTCAATGATGTCGCACATTATCTGGCATCACTCTATTTCGGCAAACGGAAAATCGTCCCGACATCCAATCCCAATATAACTTGGGAAGGCTTTGCATTTGCTTTTCCCGTAACCATAGCGGCTTCCTATCTAATCTATCCGTACCTGACGCCGTTTGATCTGAAATTTGGGATTATTATGGGCATGTTGATTAGCTTGAGCGGTTTCTTCGGGAGCTTAACGGTTTCCGTGCTGAAACGAGATTTATTAATCGGCGATGATAATAAGTTCGATGCTTTGAAAAAAAGCTATTTAAGCCGGGTGGATAGCTTGACCTACACCTCGCCCGTCTTTTTTCACGTGATTCGTTATTTTTTCGATTTTATGTAACAATATGTTTTTCTTCATCGCTTCACGATACTCTGCTTGCTTCTCACCGTTTTCATTTTGGTTAGCCCGGGTAAGTACTACTGTACCGCAAGCAGTCCTTATCCTAGAAAACAATCTTGAGGAGGCGTTAGAAATGGCAGAACATAATCATGTTGTGAATAAGGAAGGCGAAGTGGCCCTGAACAAGGTAGATGACGCATTAAATCGGATAGACGACAGCAAAAAGGATGACATCTTGGGCAGCTTTGATTCATTCAAAAGTTATTTGAGCGACAAAATTGAAATGGCTCAAAAAATCGGCTTGAATGAAGAAGTGATGGCAAAAGCAGCTGAGAAGATCGCAGGCTATCTGGCAGCCAAGGAAGAACCGCGTAATAGCGAGGAGAAGCTTCTTCAGGAATTGTGGAAGGTAGGGGACAAAGAGCAGCAGCACGCGCTTGCCCACATGCTAGTACGTGTGGCTCAATCCTCGTAGAAATATTTAATTTATGAAAAACAATATTTTACTATAAAAGAGCAGTCTATCCTTAGATGAGGATAGACTGCTCTTGCGTTTACTATCGTTGCAGTGCGTTCCGCTAGTGATTACAATATGTTCTGCTTAGCGCATGGAATTAATGCACCTGAGTCAGTAATTGATATGCATCTTCCTTGGTCGTAACCGCCAGAAGCGCTTCTCTAAAATGGTCGTCCATCAGCTTACGAGACAGCATTTGCAGCACCTTCAGATGGGCATTGTCCTTGCTATTACGCGGAACAGCAATCATGAAGATCAGTTTCGCTTCACTTCCATCCATGCTTTTCCAGTCCACTCCGCTCCGCTTCACCCCAAAGACCACGCTTGGCTTCAGAACAGCTTCCGATTTACCGTGAGGAATGGCAATATTCATTCCAATGCCTGTGGAGCTTTCCTTCTCTCGGTCCAATATAGCCTGTTTAAAACCACTGGCAGAACTTACGGCTCCATTTCTCTCAAGTGCTCCGATCATTTCATCAATCACGGCATCCTGTGTCGTTCCTTCCAGATCCAGATTAATCAGATCCATCGTTACAATATCTGTCAACTTCTCAATGTGAATGGCTTGCGAAGATACCTCGGGCTCGTTATATGCAATCGCTGAAGCTGATGACTCGGCGGCGGTCGTAGTCATTCCAGATGTCTCTTCTCCAGCAACAGCCAGATTTGCAGTTGCAATATCCCTTTTCAGCAGACTCACCAGGATAACCGAGACGGCTGCGCCGACAATAACAGCAATGAAGAACATGAACACATTGTCCACTGCACCAAGAATGGCTACAATCGGTCCACCATGAGCTACCTTATCTCCTACATTTCCCAACATCGCAATGACTGAACCGACCATAGATCCTGCCATGATACTAGGAATAACACGCAATGGATCTTGTGCAGCGAAGGGAATCGCTCCTTCAGTAATACCGAATAATCCCATCGTGAATGTCGCTTTCCCAGCTTCGCGTTCTGCTGATGCAAATTTACGCTTGTTGATCATTGCTGCAAGTCCCATTCCAATCGGTGGAATACAAATCGCAACGGCGATCGGTCCCATAATTTCGTAATTTCCTTCACCAATCATGGCCGAGCCGAATAAAAATGCTACTTTATTGACTGGACCACCCATATCAAAGGAGATCATCGCACCTAAAATCAGTGCCAATAGAATTGAGCTTGTACCTTGCATACCTGCAAGCCAACCCGTCAAAGCTTCAAACAATTGTGCGACTGGAGAACCGATTATAAAGACAAAGATTAATCCTACAATTAAAGATGACAACACAGGGATAATAATAATAGGCATGATCGGCTGTAACGCTCGCCCAACCTTCATTTTCCGAATACCCAGTGCAACATAACCCGCCAGGAAACCAGCGATAATTCCGCCGATAAATCCGGCTCCCGCCTCACTTCCATAAAAACTGCCGTTCGCAGCAATGAATCCGCCAACCATACCCGGTGCAAGCCCCGGTCTATCCGCAATACTCATCGCGATGAATCCAGCGAGGATTGGTATCATAAAGGTAAACGAAGCCGAACCGATATCCTGAACCGTCTTCCAAAATGAACCGTCCGGTATAACCAGACCGCCTGGTGTCTTCTCACCGCCAATCGTCAACGCAATGGCAATGAGCAATCCCCCAATGACGATAAAGGGCACCATATAGGATACACCATTCATCAAGTGGCGGTAGATAGGATTTTGCTTCGGTTTATTCTCCTGTGAGCTAGCTTCGGAGGCACGTGACTCTGCCTGGTACACAGGCACATTCCCCTTCATCACCCGCTGGATCAATTCTTCCGGACGGCGAATCCCATCTTGTACTCCAACGACCAGCAATTTCTTGCCGACGAAGCGGTCTTTGACCACCGTCTTATCCGCTGCAATAATAATGCCATCCGCTTCACGGATCTCCTGCTCCGTTAGTTGATTTTCTACTCCAATGGAGCCTTGTGTCTCGACCTTCATCTCGATACCCAGTTTGGCTGCTGCCTTTTGCAGATTCTCAGCTGCCATATACGTATGTGCAATTCCGTTAGGACATGAGGTTATCGCTAATATCTTCATAGTCATTCCCCTTCTCTCTGATGTTTCCGCTTACATTGATAGTATAACCGCCTTTTTTGCTGTTATCGGGCGAACTTTTTACCGGAACTTTCGGAAAAATAGAATAATACGGACAAAAAAACAGGACTTATAGATAAGTCCTGCTCCACAGCACGGCTTTTAATTTTAGTTTATCCCTTTAGCTTCCCTAATAGTCTCATCGCATCGGTCTCCTTAGATAAAGCATGGACTAGAGCTGGCTGCTCACTGATTAGGGATAATTCCTTAAATAACTGCCGCATTTCTTCCCGCCCATCCTGTTTTACCGCAAGCAAGAAGACAAGCTCTACTTTCTCGGTTCCCCAAGTAAGTGGCTTCTTTAAAGTAGCGACTACAATGGAGGACTGCCTTATCCACTCTGAGCCGCCATGCGGGATGGCTATGCCTCCCCCAATCGTCGTAGCTGACATTTTTTCTCGCGCCAATACGCTGTCCACATATCCTGTCTCCACATATCCTTTGTCCTCCAGTATTTGCGCCAGCTTGGAAATCAATTGTTCCGGACGCTGCACTTCTTGCTGGGGAAATACTAAAAAAGGTGTTGTGTACTTAAAAAATACAGATTCATCTGCGACTCTAGGTTCCGGCTCATCCATTCGTCTGATCACTTGTTCCAGTTGACGCTCATCCTTGGCATCCAGCAATGGAGAGACGAGAATGTGCGGAACGCTCAGCTCTGTAAGAGCTACGGTTGTAATGATGAGATCCACCTCCTGGGTTGCCAGATAGTCCTGAACTTCAGCCTTCGAAAGGGTTGTCTCCACATGTACAGCCGGAAACTTACGTTCCACCTTTGTGCGCAGTAGCTGGGACATACCGATACCCATGTGACACACGATGATGGCTCTCTGAGGATGACTCTCTTTCTGGTGAAGTCGCTCCACAGAAGCCTGAAAATGTAGCGTTAAATACGCCGCTTCCTCCTCAGGGAACGATAACCGGACCAAATCCCCTACCTCTTCCAGCGTAATAATAACCCGGTCGAACATGTAAGGATACATCTTCTTAATCTCAGTCAGCATAGGATTGGACACCGTCAAACCATATTGAAGCCGGTTCAGGGTCGTATATAAATGGACCTTCAACCCTTTCAGCAACATCTTATCCTTGGAAAAGTCAATCATATTCAGCTCCGACATCCGCCGGACTAACTGCTCAATCAGTTTAGGCAAAAGCGGATTGCTGTCTGCCAGATCGCTTTGTTTGCCCTTTCTATCCTCTTGCTGGTAACGGAACTTTCCGCCCAGCAAATGCAGGGTTAGATAGGCCGTTTCTTCCTTGGAAAAAGGTACGGAAAACAGCTTTTGCAGCTGCCGTAAAAACGAAGTAGCCCATGTAAATTCGGCCTTCTCCTGCAAAAAGGCAATGTCTTGCTCGGAGAGAGAGATGGGCTGTCCCAGCTTGGTTCGTTTGACCATTAAGAGAATATGGAGCATTAAACCCTCAAAAGCTTCATCAGTAAAGCTGAGTTCATGAAGCTTTTGAAATGCTTTTAATTCATAATTGATGGTCGCAATCTCGTGCGGCTCAAACTGCTTGCGCATCATCTGTCCCGTTAACTCAGGACTATCAATCAGCTGATTCATCCGCGCCAAAGCGATCCGCTTGTTTTTCTCTGTGCCTTGAATGGTCAAGCCTACGCGCTGCTTGGTAACCAAGGCAAGATCAAAGCTGTGCAGCCAGTCATCAATCTTCTCCATATCTCTACGGATCACCGTCTTGTTCACATAATACTGGGAGGCCAGATCTTGTATCGTTACAGGCTTGGCATCCATCAAGAGCCGATAAGCGAGATGTAACACCCTCTCCTCATCCGATTCATGCTGGGCTGTACTCTCGCCTGCATACAGGCGGTGAAATAAATCAGCCTGCTCCGCTTCACTTATCTCCAAATAAATACCGCGTCCCGGTCTTCTCACCAGATTTGCATCGGAGTGCTTGACTAGGTATTCTTCAATTACTTTTAGATCGTTTCGAATCGTCTTTTCTGAGCAATCCGTTTGATCGGCCAGATCCTGCACTAACCACAGTCGGTTCGATTCAATTAACAACTTGCGGAAAATTTCTACTTGCCTTTTGTTCATTCCAATCTCCTATCTTCCAAAATAAAGAATGTTCAGGCATATCGGTTTATATTTCGTTAGCTTTATATTAACTTTATATTAGCTTATCGATATACTAATTGTAACCCTACAGCAACATACGGAGTGTATAATAAGACAATCCCAATATACTGGATTTTCAGGAGGAAGAACAGTGATCACCTATTTGAGATGCAATGAAGTCAGCATGGAGCACATTTTCCAGGCATTTTCGCTCGGATTCTCAGACTATTCCATTCGCCTGACCATGGAACAGGACGATTTCGCGGCACGTTTTTTCGGTCCAGAGGGTAATTCACGGAGCCACTCTTTCCTTGCCATGGATGAAGATCAGCCAATTGGCTTAATTCTAGGCGGTATCAGGCAGTTTGACGGGTGCCAGACCATGCGTTGCGGTACGCTATGCATCGGTCCAGCTTACCGTGGCCAGGGTATTAGCAACAGGTTGCTCGAGTTGCATAAACAAACGGCCATCTCTGCGGGCTGCCAGCAGCTATGGCTCGAAGTCATCAGAGATAATCACCGAGCTGTCCAATTCTATAAAAAGCACGGCTATCAGGCACGCTATACGCTAAAATATTATAACGCTATGCTCCCATCGGTCTCTCCCGCTCCTTCATCTTCGTACACTCTTAAAAAACTTATGTTTGATGATGTCGCAGATTTCCGTACAACCCTCACCGACTGTCACATCCATTGGCAAAGTGACACACCTTATTACGCCAACAGCACACAAGAAGTTTTTCTCGGCATCTATGCAGTCGATCAAACCCGACTCGGCATGATTGCTATGGGTGCTCAAGGTAAAATCAACTTTCTTTGGGTCGATCCCAAACATCGAAACCAAGGCCTTGGACGTACCTTACTTCATAAAGCGGCAGAAACCCAAAAGGCCGAGAAGGTATATATCTGCCTGTCCGACAATAACTCTCTTGAAGGCTTTATCCAAAAGGTAGGCTTCTCTAAGGACCCTATTGAGCAATATGAAATGTATATACCCCTTCATAGATAATTGATATATTCTGATTTAACGAGTGCGCACATGCAAAGATCATCATATTTCCCCAACGTAAATTCATACTGGGACAGGATTCCTTCCTGCCGAAAGCCTGCTTTTTCAAGCAAACGCAAGGATTGCGTATTCTCCGGCTCTACTAGTGCCTGAATGCGGTTCAAGAGGAGGGTATGAAACCCATAGTCGATTACAGCTGCAAGTACCTCTGACATTAACCCTTGGCCCCAATAGGCTCTGGACAATTCATAACCCATTTCTGCTCGGTGATGACGTTGATCCCAGTTATGAAATCCGCAAGAACCGATGATTTTACCTTCATTCGTTTGAAGAGCCCAGCGGATTCCCTGGTCTGTCTCAAAAATCTGATCATACCAACGGATCTCTTCCAGTGCCTCTTCTTCAGACTCAAATGGGCTCACTCCATAAAACTTCATCACCTGCTCATCTGAAAAGTATTCCAACATGTCCTTGCTGTCCGTCGCTACCATTTTCCGTAATACAAGACGTTCGGTTGTTATAACCGGAAACTCACCTTTCATATTCTCACCCCTGTCCCCTTGTTCACTTTCGCCAGCTTTCCATTCATACCTACGCCTCCTAAGTTCAATATTCGATTTCATTACTTTCTTCTTCCAATTATAAAGTAATCGAAAGAATACCTCTAAAGGGATATTTATAATTAGTTCTTTGTTTATAGAATGTTTTCCTAAACATGGATGATAAAAAGACCGTTATATAAGGAGTGTGTCTTAAATTATGGAATATTAAAATGAGGTGTACGATTTGGAAGACCAGCACATATCACAGAATTCACAGGCAACAGCAAGAGAGAGTTACATTCGGCATGGGCAAAACTATGGAGAAACAAACAGAATGGCTGAAATATCAAAAACCTACGGTTCGTCTATTTTGTTTAGACGTTGGGGAGCAACGATTTTTGATTTCATATTTTTTATAATTGGTTATATTTGTTTTTTCATCTCGGTCATTCAGGTAACAGATAGATGGTTGTTGCCTTTAGCGATTGCTTCCCGTTGCATTCTGATTATAGCTTTCTTCTGCTATTATTTGCTTTTGGAAGGTTACACAGGTTATACGCTTGGCAAATTCGTTTTTCGTATTAAGGTGGTTAACGGAGAAGGAAACCCTCCTGGTTTTCTTAAATCACTCATTCGCACGCTGCTCAGGTTAATAGACACCAATCCATTGCTAATGGGTTCACTACCTGCTGGTATCAGCGTGTTAGTAACTGCATCAAGACAACGAATTGGTGATTTAGCTGCAGGTACATATGTGGTAAAGGTACGGGATTTAGAGCCGATTAGCAAAAAGGTAATGAGATGGTCGCTCTTTATATTTTTTACCGCAATGGTGATTTTGGGAGCCTCGTTTGTAAATGCTATTTTTGTACTGGCAAACAGTTACGAGTCCAATGAAGCTCCGGTAAGCAAGCAGGAACAGAGCTATGTAAGTAGAGATGGAAGATTTCAAATCTCAGCCCCGTTAGACTGGTCAACAGACCCGGACTGGGAAGGAAAAGCAGATATTGCGATATTCAATCCCTACATTCAAAAGTCTGTTATCGTACGATCCAATTCGAAGGAGAAATTGGGTAATGTAACGCGCCAGTACTACACAAAGAAAATCCAAAACAATATAACCAAAGAGTTTAATCTCTCTACGGTAGGACCTTCATCCAACACCACGATTCAAGGATATCCTGCCACTCAGTTCACGATTAAAGGACAGAAAGATGTAGACCGTTATGTCACCCATGTAGCTATTATTGAAACTGAAAATAATTTCTATCAGATCATCGGTTATACACCTGCATCAAAATATAGCCGTTTAAAGAAAGAACTTCATGACATTACCTATAGCTTTCGTGAGGTTCGACCATAGGCAACATGACTGGCAATGAGAGAATACGACGCAAAAGACAGGCGCTCCTTGGAGCCCTGTTTTTTTTGCATACAACTACTCTTGATATCTATGATAAAATAGGCTGACATGTTCAGCGCCCTGCTTTATTATATTGTTCAGATGCACAACAAATTGAAAACCCTTTCAAAAAATGCGATATAGTAAAACACCTTACATCACTAGATAAAGGAGGAATCCTGATTTGTTTCCGCTCTCCGAAAGACAAGCCCAAGACATCGTAGACAAAATGATGAAGGATATTCCATACAACATCAATATTATGAATGAACGAGGCATCATCATTGGCAGCGGCGAGAGTGAACGAATCGGAACCATTCACCAAGGGGCTGTTCAGGCGCTCGAAACCGGGAAAATGATTGAAGTGTGGCAGGACGGACATTACGAGAAAAAGGGAACCAATGAACCAATTGTCATTCATCATGAGCTAGTCGGTGTCATTGGTATTTCAGGCAATCCTGACGAAGTGCGTCCTTTTTGCAATATTGTTAAAACTACGGTATCTCTTCTCATTGAACAGCGCATTTCCTTGGAGCATTTGGCCCACGAGGCCAACCGTAAAAAATCCGTACTGGAAATGCTGTTAAATCATCAGGGAGCCTACACCCAAAAAATAAAAAAAGAAGCTGCTCAATATCACATTGATTTGCTTCTCAAAACTTCGGCTGTATATGTAAAGCATCTTCCTTCAGATCCTGCTCATTTGGCCGAGTTATCCAATATATTGATGCAGCACCCATCCTTTCGGATGGAGGAAGACAGTTATCTCATCCTGATACAAAATCAGGAACCAACCGCCAAACTGTTGGAACCACTTGTACGCAGCCATCCCGATGTGCTGCTTGCCATCAGCAGACAAGAACACAGCATTGCCAATGTTTATATGCAAGCCAAGTCCGCTATGAATGTTTTACTAGCACTGCGTCCGCCTGTGCAGATCGTTTCTTTTGTTGAAGTCGAATTTCTGGTCAAATTAAGCCAAACCAACCTGACCAACACGATTCATCTGGTTAGCAAGCTGGAAGATACCGTGGATTTGCTGGATACGCTGCGAAGCTTTATTAACCATAACGGCAGTGTCTCCTTCACCGCAGATGAATTAAACATTCACCGAAATACACTGCAATACCGCCTGAAGCGCATCCATACCTTAACTGGCAAAGATCCCCGGAATCTCCTTCAGCTTTTTGAGCTTACGCACGGCTTATTGGCGCTGTATCAATAAACTGCCGGATCACGCGAGAATCCGTTCATTTCTCATTGAATTGAAGTACTCTTGCGATATTCTCGCACGTACGCTCTACATTTTGCGGTCCTTCGGCCAGCAGCTTACCCAGCTCCGAGGCTCCCGGCACGATGCCAAACACTGCATCTATTCCTTCCTTGTACAGCGTGTCGATCCCTTCCCCGATATAACCTGCGATCGCAATGACCTTTTTGCCGGATTGTTTGGCTGCCTGAGCTACTCCGTACGGAGTTTTACCGAATTTGGTCTGGAAATCAATGCCGCCTTCCCCCGTCAATACGATATCGGCCGTGGCTAGCTTCTGCTTTAAGCCAGTGTATTCAATCACGATTTCAATGCCTTTTTGCAGCGTCGCCTGAGTAAAAATCAATAAGCCCGCACCCAAGCCACCTGCTGCACCTGCGCCCGGAAGATCGCGTACATCCTTGCCCAGCTGCTGCTTCACCACATCCGCATAATGGGCAAGATTGGCATCCAATTGCTGCACCATTTCTGGCGTTGCCCCTTTTTGCGGGCCGAATACACGGGATGCCCCATGCTCTCCGCAGAGCGGATTTGTCACATCACAGGCTACAATCAATTGCACCTGTTGCAAGCGGTCATCCAGTGATGAAATATCAATACTGGCCAGCTCGCCCAGACTGCCGCCGCCGCGTGGAAGAGGATTGCCTGCTGCATCCAGAAATCTAGCGCCCAGCGCTTCTGCCATACCTGTACCGCCATCATTCGTGGCACTTCCGCCAATGCCAATGATAATTTTTCGAATTCCCTGGTTCAGACACTCCCGAATTAACTCGCCTGTACCATAGGTTGTTGTCTTTAACGGGTTTTTGTTGCCCTTATTAACCAGATGGATTCCGCTGGCAGATGCCATCTCGATTGCCGCAGTGGTGCCGTCTCCCAGCAAGCCGTATGCCGCATTTACAGGTTCTCCAAGCGGTCCGGTCACCTCCATGTAACGAAGCTGTCCGCCTGTCGCATCCACCAGTGATTGTACCGTTCCTTCACCGCCGTCTGCCATCGGAACGTGGACATAATGGGCTGTCGGATAGACCTTGCGCAGCCCTTTCTCCATTGCGATGCACACTTCCTTTGCCGTCATGCTTTCTTTAAAAGAGTCCGGTGCCAGTACAAATGTTTTCTCTCTCATTTTGTCACCCCATCGTGAATATTAAAGTATAAATCCATATATGATTGTTGCTACAATCGCCATAGTTCCGCCCACAATAGCTTCATAAGGGATTAATCCCATCCGTTGCTTAATGCTCATTTTCATGCTGTCTGCCGTAACGTGGAAATAGTTTCCCTGTGGTAAGGAATCAATGACGGTAGCTCCTGTATGCACCATCACAGCGGCAGCTAACGGGGCTGTTCCCATGTTCAGAATGGCTTCCCCAAACGAGCCAGTCGCCAAAATAACGCCAGTTGAAGTCGATGCTGTGGCGGCCGCCATCAGAATCCCTGCAAGCGGTGCCAAAAATGTGCCAGAAACTCCCGAAGCTTCAATCAAGCCAACTACCTGAGCAGATAAATTAGACGCAGAAATCAGACCCGCAATCCCACCTGCACCGATCAAGATGAGCACGGTTGCCGTCATTTTATTCAAACCGGAAGCCGAATATTTCAGTATATTGCGCCCTTGTCCCATGGCCAGCATACCTACAATCCCGGCGATCGGCAAAATGTACATCGCGTCGACCTTGAAGTTCGACAGTGCTTCAATGCCAGAGATGGAACCAATCGGGTTAATCATCAGCAAAATAACGGCTACCACCGGGGCTACAATTGCCCGTCCCAATGCTGGGTACTTCGACGTATCGACATCACTATCCATAATATCCTGTTCGGATACCTTCACGCCCTTGTTTTTCAACATAGACGCTACCAGAACCGTCATGATTAATCCGCATATCGCAGGTACCACACCCGCCAACATAACGTGGCTTAAATCCAGATTAAACCCACGCGCCGCCGCAATCGTATTGGGATTTGGAGAGATAATATTTCCCGCCTTTCCGCCTCCAGACAAGGCCAGCAGGAGAGCCAGCTTGGATATCCCCATTTTGTTCCCAACCGACAAAGCAATAGGTGCCACGATTAGCACTGCGACGGGAATAAATACGCCTACTGCTGTAATAATCATCGTCGCTAACGCTAGGGCAAGGATCGCTTTACTGCCGCCAAACTTCTTTACAATAGCCTGTGCAATCGTCTCCGCTGCCCCAGACTCCATCATCACGCCTGCTAATACACCGGCCGCGAGCACACGAATGACCGTCCCCATCACACTTTGCGTACCACTAATTAACACGCTGATCGTTTGCTCCAGATTGGCTCCGCCCAATAAAGCGCCTACAATAGCTCCCAAAAATAAGGCGTAAACCGGATTCAGCTTTCTCAATATCAAAATAATTGCAATAGCCAGCCCTGCCAGAGCTCCTATCCAACTGATCGTTAACCCTTCCATCTGTCTAACCCCCCGGGCAATTTTTGATTACGCTTTCATTATATCGATTGCAGAGTGTGAATTATATTGAAGAACAGACGAAATTGATTGTGCATTTGCACAAAAAAACCGAACTGGCTTACAAAAATAATCTAATGAATACGCTTGCAAATTTAAAATTTTAGATTATAATACTTGTATACAAGTATACTTGCTTGATGAGAAGGTGAATTTATGGTTCAATCCAGTGAATTCCTATATCCCTCCAAATGGCTTCTAAAAGCCTCTGCTGGTGATCGTGTAACATCCGAGCTTAGAATGCGCATCATTTCTGGTGCAATTGAAAGCGGTACCATATTATCTGAAAATAAATTGGCTGCTGATTTTGCTGTAAGTCGCTCACCTATTCGTGAAGCGTTAAAAATACTGGCTTCCGAAAATATCATCCGCTTAGAAAGAATGGGTGCCGTTGTTATGGGGCTATCAGAGAAAGAAATAGAAGAAATTTATGATGTTCGTCTACTTATAGAATCCTTCGTATTTGAACGTCTTATAAAGATGGACACGAATGATTTAGCAAAGGAACTTAGTAAAATACTCGAAATGATGAAGGTCGCGGTCAAATACAGTGATGCCGATGAATTTTCATATCAAGATGTCTTGTTCCATGAAACGATTATTCGTACAGTTAATCATTCATATATCCTGATGATCTGGAATAATTTAAAGCCCGTGATGGAAAGCCTTATTCTGTTGTCGATGCGTATGCGTTTCAAAGAAAAGTATGAAGACTTTACGCGGATTGTAAAAAATCATGAGCTTTATATTGAAGCAATCCAGGCAAAAGATAGAGACCTTATGATTAAGTCTTTACATGTAAACTTTGATGATGTTCAAGGTAAAGTAGAAGACTTATGGATGTCCCAACAACTGCTGTCTAAAGGAGCCGTGCCACAAAATGACTAACTATATGTTAGGTATAGATATCGGAACCACCAGTACAAAAGCCGTTTTATTTAGTGAAAAAGGCGAGGTCATCCAACAAGAAAATATTGGGTACCCGCTTTATACACCAGATATAGCGACAGCTGAACAAAACCCCGAGGAGATTTTTCAGGCAGTCCTACAAGCGACTTCCAATATCATGAAACATCACTCACAAAAAAAGCTATCGTTTGTTTCATTTAGCAGTGCCATGCATAGTGTCATTGCAATGGATGAACACGACCGGCCACTTACACCTTGTATCACTTGGGCAGATAATCGCAGCGAAGCGTGGGCACATCTAATAAAAGATGAGTTGAACGGCCAAGAAGTCTATAGACGAACAGGAACACCCATTCATCCCATGTCACCCTTAACTAAAATAGCCTGGATTGTGAATGACCTTCCTGAAATCGCTATCAAGGTTAAAAAATATATCGGAATTAAAGAATATATTTTCAAAAAGCTCTTTGATCTATATGTTGTTGATTATTCCCTGGCTTCAGCCATGGGCATGATGAATCTCGAAAAGCTGGATTGGGATGAAGAGGCCTTAAAAATTGCGGGGATAACCCGTTCCCAACTATCTGAGCTCGTACCCACAACCAAAATATTTACCGACTGTAATTCAGTTTTAGCAAAAGAGATGGGTATCGATCCACAAACACCATTTGTCATTGGAGCCAGCGATGGGGTTCTCTCTAATCTAGGTGTCAATGCGATACGAAAAGGCGAAGTTGCCGTCACCATTGGGACAAGCGGTGCCATTCGAACCATCATAGACAAGCCACAAACAGACGAAAAGGGAAGAATATTTTGTTATGCGTTAACGGAAAAGCACTGGGTCATTGGCGGGCCGGTAAATAATGGCGGGATGGTCCTTCGCTGGATTCGTGACGAGCTTGCCTCATCAGAAGTAGAAACAGCGAAACGACTAGGAATTGATCCATATGATGTGTTAACTAAAATTGCTGAACGCGTAAGGCCAGGATCTGATGGATTGTTATTCCACCCCTACCTCGCTGGTGAACGTGCACCCTTATGGAATCCAGACGTACGTGGCTCATTCTTCGGTTTAACGATGTCACATAAAAAGGAACATATGATTCGCGCAGCCTTAGAAGGAGTCATTTACAATTTATACACCGTATTTTTGGCCCTAACCGAATGCATGGATGGTCCCGTGACCCGAATCCAAGCTACAGGAGGCTTCGCAAGGTCAGATGTTTGGCGGCAAATGATGTCTGATATATTCGCATCTGAAGTCGTCGTTCCAGAAAGCTACGAAAGTTCTTGTCTAGGAGCTTGTATTTTAGGCTTGTATGCCACTGGAAAAATCCAATCATTTGAAGTCGTCTCTGAAATGATTGGCAGTACCAACAAACATGCACCCAAAGAAGAAGCAACCAAGGAATATAGAAAGTTGCTGCCGATTTTCATTAACCTATCCAGAGTATTGGAAGACGATTATACACGGATTGCTCATTACCAAAGAGGCTTAATTAAACACTAAAAGGATAAATACAGGGGGTAATTACAATGCCATTAGTCGTTGTAGGGATTGGAATTTTAGCATTACTCGTTTTAATCATGGGCTTCAAATTAAACACCTTCATTTCCTTAATCATTGTATCGTTCGGTGTAGCCTTAGCCCTTGGAATGCCATTAGAGGAAATTGTTAAAACCATTGAAGCTGGATTGGGCGGAACATTGGGTCACTTAGCGTTAATCTTTGGACTCGGAGCGATGTTAGGGAAGTTGATCGCGGATTCTGGTGGTGCCCAAAGAATCGCCATGACCCTCGTTGACAAATTTGGTGAAAAAAATATTCAATGGGCGGTCGTAGCTGCTTCATTCATTATCGGGATTGCGTTATTTTTTGAAGTAGGGTTAGTATTATTAATCCCAATTGTATTTGCTATTTCAAAAGAATTAAAGGTTTCTATCTTATATCTCGGTATTCCGATGGTCGCTGCTTTATCCGTCACACATGGTTTCTTACCTCCACATCCAGGACCAACCGTGATTGCTGGTGAATATGGCGCCAACCTTGGTGAGGTTTTACTTTATGGCTTCATTATTGCTATCCCAACCGTTATTTTGGCTGGCCCTGTATTTACGAAGCTTGCCAAAAAACTCGTACCTGCATCATTTACGAAAACCGGTAATATTGCCTCTTTAGGTGAACAGAAAGTATTTAAGTCTGAGGAAACTCCTGGATTCGGAATCAGTGTATTTACTGCAATGCTTCCTGTCATTTTAATGTCGATTGCTACGATTATTACTTTGCTTCAAAAAACAATGGGATTTGAGGATAATAGTTTACTGGCAGCGATCCGTTTTATTGGTGATGCATCAACATCTATGTTGATTTCCTTACTGGTTGCCGTCTATACCATGGGAATCGCAAGAAAAATTCCAATCAAAAATGTAATGGCATCTTGTACAACTGCTATTACTCATATTGGGATGATGCTCTTGATCATTGGGGGAGGCGGAGCCTTCAAACAAGTACTCATTAATGGCGGCGTAGGTGACTATGTAGCCGATTTATTCAATGGAACTACATTATCACCCATCCTGCTGGCCTGGATCATCGCTGCAATCTTACGTATTTCCCTAGGTTCTGCGACTGTTGCAGCCTTAACAACCGCTGGTTTAGTAATTCCGATGTTAGGACAATCTGACGTTAATCTTGCTTTAGTCGTGCTTGCCACGGGAGCGGGTAGCTTAATAGCTTCACATGTTAACGATGCCGGGTTCTGGATGTTTAAAGAGTATTTTGGTTTAAGCATGAAAGAAACCTTTGCCACATGGACATTGCTTGAAACCATTATTTCTGTAGCCGGATTAGGATTCATCTTAATACTAAGTTTATTCGTATAAACCATGATTTCAGGGCGGTAGATCCCCCACCTATCTTTCTTAGAATCTCTAAGTCGATAAGTGAGGATCTACCGCCTCTTTACAAACTGGAGTGATATTATACTTTTTCATTTTTGGACGATTGAACTGGTTGCTTCTGTTGTTCCTTTGGCCTCACCATGTCCTGCACCAAATAGGTTCAATACCACCACGCCAATAACAATTAAAGCAATCCCTACGATACTCCCTGTATTGATTTTCTCCTTCCAAATCAATACTGAAATCACCGTTGTAGCAACAGCCCCCACCCCTGACCAAATGGCATACGTCATATTAAGAGGAAGTGTCTTGAGGGTTAGTGAAATAAAGAAGAAAGAGATTACAAACGCGACAATCGTGAATAGAGTCGGATACAGTCTCGTAAAACCTTCTGAAGCTTTAAGCATTGAAGTACCAATAAGCTCACTAGCAATAGAGATTGCCAAGAAAAAATAAGCCATCATTCATTCTCCTTTATATATGTCTTTAATTCTTCTATAATTTTTTGCTTCAATTCTTCATTAGGAAGAGCGAGTCCGAACATTTCGGCAAACCACAAACCGTCTATAGCTAATCGGACAATCGTAGAACGGACCGGGTCCAATTCGTCGTTTTCGATTTTATTTTGGATATTCGCATACTCATCCTGAAGCAGCTTGAGCATTTGAGGGTTCGTAAATTGTGCTGCTGAGAGAGCGGTATACAGGTCACTTGCATCCTGATCCCCGGAAAATGACGTATTCATATAAGCGCGAGTCCATCTACCTTGGGAATGCATATCGTTTTCTGCCCTTTCATTAAATTCGGTGATAAAGCTGGTCGATAGCTGTTCAACCATCCCCAGAATCAATTCATCTTTATTCGGAAAATGGTAAAGCAATCCTCCCTTACTTACTCCCGCTTTCTTAGCCACCGCTTCTAACGTTAATTTTTCTACTCCTTCTTCTTGTACAATTATAGAAGCTGCTTTAAGGATTAATTCTCTTTTTAATGTTTTTTTAGTTGTATTCATTCTGATCACCACCTATTTTACTATACCGTCCAGACGGTTTTATTTCAATCAAAAGATACGTTTAAGCTAAATAAAAAGAAGCCTTGGGCGTGTAACATTTCAGCCAAGACTTCTTTAAATAAACAACTACCCAGCCCGGATATTTAGCAAAAGTCCGCATCTGTTGGGTTTTAAGTGCCACCTATAGCTTATCTCTTCAGATACTGTCTCAGCCATTGGAGCGCAGGACGTTCCGTGCCGTTAGAGTTCAGCAGATGTGTACCATCTTTCCAAGTTTGTCCTTGGATATACCCCCAAAGCGTAACTCCCTTCACTGAGGGGTTTTGCCAAAGGACTGGAAACTTCTCTTTGTATCTGGCAAGTTGAGTATTATCATCCCCAGTTATATCCAGTTCCGACACATAGATCGGTAACCCGGTCGCCGACAGCTTATTTAGTACAGTATTCATCGTGTTGACTGAGACGTTGTCCATACTGAAATGGTGGCATTGAATGCCAATACCGTCAATCAGGCCTCTACTCTTGAGCTGATTAATAATATTGACATATTGGTCGGCTAAAGAAGGGTCGTTGATAATACCATAATCATTTATATGCAGTTTGGCATTCGGGAAAGCTTGTCTGGCCTGTTGGAACGACCATATGACCCAATCCCATCCGGTCGACCCGTCACCACCAATGGCATTGCGGTAGGACGGCTTCTGATGCAACGGCTCATTCACCACATCTACAAACGCCGCATTCGGATAGCGCTGACCTGCTGCTTTAATCCACTGAGTCACTTCCGCTTTCTGATCAGCAGCCGACAGTCCTTTAACCCATCCTGGCTCCTGGGCACCCCATACCAACGTATGGAACTTGAACGGGAAACCATTGCTACGGGCATAATTGTAGGCGGTATCCGCCTGCGACCAGTTCATGTTGTTACGACTGCCTTCAACCGATTCCCACTTAGTCGAGTTCTCCGGCGTCACTTGATTCCAGTATGTCCCGTAACTAGGAGGGACACTGCCCGCAATGATATTCCCCAGAAATTTGCTTCCATTTGCCAGGCCAGCATCAGCCTGGTTGACCAGAACAGATGATAACAACACACCCGCCAACGCCAAACTGCTCACCAGCTTGCCCACTTTAGTTCTTAACATAAAATCTCCTCCTCACACGTATAATTTGATAATACTCTTCCTCAATAATTTAAGCGCTTACATTTCCAATTATAAGAATGAATAGTTGTTTTCTGCTACATGTGAAAGTATAGATTTTACCCGAAAAATCTTACATCATTGCAGAACAGCCACAACACGAATCCCAAACAACTCTGAAACGAAAAGAAAAGGCTGCTGCGAAAAGTGATATACCCCCTTCACAGTAGTAGGTTTTATTATTCAACCTGTCTATCTTCTTGGGAGCATATCACCTGAAGACCGCTCCTTAATTATTTAAGGATTAAGCGCTCTTGCAATCGCGTCTACATAACTTTGGCTGGCGCGTTGACTTACTTCTGCTTGAGGAATCATCCCTTCAAAATTGTGGAATGTGCCGGGATACAGATGAAATTCGACGTCAACGCCCGCTTGGGCAAGGCGTGCCACATATTCGATCGTCTCATCTCGGAATAGATCGAGCTGCCCTACGCACGTGTAGGTCGGCGGCAGACCAGCCAAGCTTTCTGCTCTCGACGGCACCGCATATGGGGAGACCTCGCTATCTTCGGTACGATTACCCAAGTACATGTTCCAGGCCGTCAAGTTGTTCTTCCGGCTCCATGGTGCATTATCGGCCGTAATTTCATGACTTGATGCCGTAACATTGCGGTCGTCGATCATCGGATATAGCGGCATTTGGAAGATAAGGGCTGGTCCGCCTTTGTCACGAGCCATTAAAGCAAGTGCTGCGGTTAGACCGCCACCCCCGCTTGCACCAGCAATTGCGACCCGGTCCAAGTCGATGCCCAGCAGCTCAGCTTCATCGGTCATCCACGTCAAAGCGGCATAACAGTCATCGATGGCAGCTGGGTAGGGGTGCTCGGGAGCAAGTCGATAATCGACCGATACGACGACGCAATTAGCCGCCTGCACGAAGCGTTCGCACAAAGCATCGTCCATATCAGGATGCCCCATTACATAGCCTCCCCCGTGAATCCACAGCATGGCCGGAAGCTTAACGTCAGTTCGCTGGGCAGGTTCGTAGATTTTGACTAATATCTCGCCTGCAACGCTTGGAATCATCCGGCTTGTCGTGCGTACGTGTTCCGACTGCTCAATAGGCGGACTCGACAAATAACTTCTGCTCAGTTCTAAATTCTCCTCTAGTTGGAAACCGGGGAATTGTGCAATTACTGACCTTAATTCTGGTAATAAACGATTTTCAAAATCCATGCGAATCACTCCTATGTTAGGTTATTTTATAGTCTTTTTTCCGTCTCCGCTTCCCACTTGGCTATTTCCTTCCGCACTCGGGGTGCTACCTCTGTTCCAAGTAGCTCAATGGCTCTCATCACCTCGGCATGCGGCATCGTGCTTAACGGAACATACAGCATAAAGCGTGTAACACCTACATGCTTGCGAAGATGAATGATCTTCTGGGCAACCGTCTCGGGATCGCCAACATACAGCGCACCTTCAAAGCTGCGCGCGGCATCATAGCTGGAACGATCATAATGCGCCCATCCTCGCTCCCTGCCCAATCTATTCATACCTGCCATCGTAGAGGGGAAATATGTATCTGCCGCTCGCTCATTATTCTCTCCGACAAATCCTATCGAGTGCGACCCAACCCTAAGCTGCGATTCATCATGACCAGCGTGCGCTGCTGCCTTCTTATAAAGCTGGACAAGCGGTGCAAAATTTATCGGGTTCCCTCCAATGATCGCCAACATCAAGGGCAGTCCTAACAGACCTGCACGAATAGCAGAATCCTGCCTCCCCCCGCTACCTACCCATATTGGTAAAGGATTCTGAACTGGCCGGGGATACACGCCCAAATTGTTAATGGCTGGCCGATGACCGCCCTTCCAGATTACCTTTTCGGACTCCCGTATTTTAAGGAGAAGTTCCAAATGTTGTTCAAACAGCTCATCATAGTCATCCAAGTCATAGCCGAACAGAGGAAAAGACTCAATAAAAGAACCTCGACCCGCCATAATCTCGGCACGTCCATTTGAAATACCATCCAGCGTAGCAAAGTCTTGAAAAACGCGCACCGGATCAGCTGAAGAAAGCACCGTCACTGCACTGGTTAGCCGGATCCGTTGCGTCTGCGCTGCAGCCGCGGACAGCACCATTGCTGGTGAAGATGCCGAATAATCCTTTCGATGATGCTCACCTACACCAAACACATCAAGTCCCACTTGATCAGCAAGGATAATTTCCTCGACAACTTCACGCAACCGCTGTGCGTGACTTATCACTTCGCCTGTCTGAACATCAGGCTTTGTCTCTACAAACGAGGTAATACCTATCTCCATGGTCTATCTCTCCCATTCTAATAGCTTTCTTTGTGTGCCAATTGAATAACAATAAATATCATACCAACCGGTATGTTATTTTCCCCAGTAAATATAACTCACAAAAAAGAATACTGTCAACAGTCATAGTAAATCCACTTTGATTATTCTTTCATATTCACCTCCTCTTTTCGGGAAAGACCAACCTTCATTTGACAATTTTAAGGACTAATTATAAGATAATAACGTACTAATTGGTAATCAAATGAATGTCACTGAACATTATAATCAGATACATGGAGCCATTAAGAATAAAATCATGAGTAACGAGAGGTATTGTTATGGGACGAACCCGCGAATTTGACGAAGAGAAAGTTTTAGATGCAGCTATGCAAATATTTTGGGAAAAGGGATATGAAGCCACCTCATTAAGTGATTTAACTTCCAGAATGGAAATTCAACGCCCCAGTATATATTCCACTTTTGGGGGCAAAAAAGAATTGTTCGAAGCCGCGCTACGCAAATACACGATGTCCCGTGCTTCTTTAATCCGAACCAAACTTCAAAGCATTCCATCTGTAAAAGAAGCATTTCGTACTTTTTTTGAGGGTGTGGTTGAAGAGGAGTTTGCGGAAAATCCTAGAAAAGGATGCTTTTGCATTAATACAATGGTTGAACTTGCGCCCCATGATGAGAAGTTTGAAATTCTTACAAGGGAGCATCAAATGTACCTGGCGGTCATTTTTCAAGAAACCATTGAACGAGGTATACAATCAGGTGAGCTTGAGATCGGACTAGATGCGAAGGCTGTATCACAGGCATTAGTTGTATCGTTAATTGGTCTGACCGTCATGATAAAGTCTCGTCCAGAGCGATCATTTATTGATAATACAATAGAAGTAACACTCACATTGCTTAAGTAATTTGGAATGGATTCATTTTAGCGGATAGCAATCTCTATACGACAGTTTAAAGGGCACCCAGTCGGGTGCCCTTTGTGTGTGTAACACATGTTTTCACATATGCAGATATAAAACATGCGTTACAGTGGCGGATAGGGAGGGAGGTTTTATTAATGTCCGCGATGTTTTTCTTTCGCTTTTTTCTCCTTTAATTCCCTTATCCGTGCCTTCATAGATTCCCTTTGCTGTTTAGAGTAGGTACGTTTCTCCAACTTGCGCTTCTCATACTCTAACTTTAAAGCCTCTTGTGCGTTGGAAGAGACTCCCTTCCGCCTTAATTCATACGCTGCCTGCCTTGCTAGCCGCTTCGGATTGACCTTCTTCGTTTCAGACCACTTTATAGCCACCTCTTGTGAAAGCCGACTAACAAGTTCCCACATTTCCTCACGGATAAAATGGAGAATTTCTTCGTCTTTAGGCTCTGTCCCAAAAATGTACCTGGCTGCCTTCAATTTCCCTTGGTCCTGCTCCTCCATGACTCCAACCCAATACTGTCCATCATGATAAATCGTAAGCTTCATTTGAATCCCCCTCATTTTAAATCGAAACGATGGACATCCCGAGGGGGGGAAGGTTACTGACATGGCACTCTTGCAATTATAGAGTCGTCCATGCGCCTGGACTACCAACCAGACTGTGTTTTTTCGTCTCAGAAAAAGTATAGTTGCCTTACTGGAAAACAGCAAGTTAATCGCTGATATGTATTAGAGTGTAGCTGGAATAGAGTATACTGGTTGAGTATAAGTTCGATACACGATGACATGATATATGTAATGGTACTTAAATACAGCGCAGAAGAGGTTGAGAATGAGTCAAAAGCATTTTGCAGATTACCCATTAAGTGAAGAAATTGTGAGGGCTCTGAATAGCCTGGGCTATGAGACGCCAACAGAAATTCAAACGGAGGTTATTCCCGTTGCCCTTGAGAAGAAGGATCTTGTGGCCAAATCGCAAACAGGCAGCGGCAAAACAGCAGCATATGGTATTCCACTGTGTGAGCTAGTAGATTGGAATGAGAATAAACCCCAAGCTTTAATCCTGACACCAACCCGTGAACTCGCATTACAGGTTACTGAAGACATCACGAATATTGGACGCTTTAAGCGGATAAAAGCAACGCCTCTTTATGGGAAACATCCTTTTCATATACAAAAGGCCGAGCTAAAACAAAGGACACATGTGGCTGTAGGTACGCCCGGACGTGTACTAGACCATATTGAACGAGGCACGCTATCCTTAAATCGAATTGCCTATCTCGTGATTGATGAAGCTGACGAGATGCTAAATATGGGCTTTATCGAGCAGGTTCAGTCGATTATTCAGGCACTGCCTAATGACCGGGTTACGATGTTGTTTTCCGCTACTTTTCCCGAAGATGTAGCCAAACTGTCACGTAAATATATGAACGATCCTGTGGAAATTGAGATTAAGGCGACAGGTATAACCACAGCCACGATTGATCACTCTCTTATTCAGGTGCGGGAGGCGGACAAGCTGGCTCTGCTACAGGATCTGCTCATTGTTGAGAACCCTGACAGCTGCATCATTTTCTGTCGTACGCAGGAACATGTAGATACACTATTCAGAGCATTGGCTGACCTCGAATATCCATGTGATCGCATCCATGGCGGCATGGAGCAAGATGAGCGATTTGAGGTAATGAACGCATTCAGAAGGGGACAATTCCGTTACTTGATCGCAACTGATGTAGCCGCCAGAGGGATTGATATCACGAATATCACCCATGTCATCAACTACGATATTCCCCTTGAAAAGGAAAGCTATGTTCATCGTACAGGACGTACAGGACGTGCTGGCAAAACAGGGAAAGCCATTACTCTAATCACTCCTAAAGATAGCAAACGATTAGCTGATATCGAAGCATATATCGGATTTGCAATTCCGCAAGTAAAGGCCCCCTCAGAAGAGGCTGTTGATCTACGCAGAAAAGATTTTGAGCGGAAACTACATGTGAAAACTGTACTCAAAAACGACAAACGCGAGCAATTAAACCAACAGATTATGAAGCTCAATTTTAACGGCGGTAAGAAAAAGAAACTTAGAGCTGTCGACTTTGTGGGTACCATCGCTAAGCTTGACGGGGTAACGGCAGATGATATCGGGATCATTACGATTCTGGATAATGTGACAGATGTTGAGATTCTGAATGGCAAGGGCCCACTGGTGCTTGAGATTATGAAGAATACTACCGTAAAGGGCAAGCTTTTAAAGGTACGCAAAGGGCATAAGTAGAAGGTACGCTGTATAAAAAAGAGTGAGGCAATCCCGTTCAGTACGGCCGATGGCTTTCGTAAGCTATACAGGCGGGATGGCCGAGTTCATCTCTTGCTCCTCTAATTCATCTTTCCATTTATCGATATTATTAATCACTTTGAATTTCTCTTTTAACTGAGTAACATCTTCAACTGGCACATAGCTGTCCAATTCCATATGGAAGTCCAAAACATCCTGTTTGTGATCATACATCTCTTCTAGAACACCTATGATTGTGGAAAGTCTAGATTTAAAAGACAGCTTACAATCATCTTCGTCTTTGAGTATATATAGATTTTCTACCTCTCTAAAAAAGGAGTTCCCTTCGAAATATAGCTTGTTACAGGTCATATGGACCTGCATCAATGGTTCGCATATTTGCCAATCTGCCTCAAGCATAGCGGTTTTGAGCGATACATGTGCTCCATTAATGTAATAATAATCTCGATAAAAACACATTGAACAAGAGGCCTTCATTATTTTAATTTTTGAATCTACAGCAGGATACCCTAATACAAATCCTTCAGCTAATAATCTCCTGGAGAAGTAATTCAACGATTTTACAAATAATTGGTATCCAAGCTCCTTACCTTCCTCATCGTCTTTATGACAGCAATAATGAATAATATCTTCTTTCACTTGTTTATTTTCATATTGATATCCCATTCCAGCCTCTAAATGATCAATATGAATTTCAACTCCAGCAAATAAGTCATTTAAACTTGTTATTCTGGAATGATTGCCTTTTAAATTTATATTCAAGTCAGCAGTACATTCTCTATAGAGTATACAGGTGTCTTTGATATCCAGTTTAATGTCTTGTCTTTTCATAAAATCAGCGATTTTCTTTAGATGCAAATAATCCGTTCCTATAAAAACTATTTTCTTATATTCAATAGTCCCAGCATCAGATTGATTAAAATGAACAGCAATACAAACGTCCTCATCGTATGCTTTCAATGTCTCAATACTTTCAATAATCCTACTTCGTAGCGCAGCTTGTCGAGGAAATGGCATGGTTAATCCAATATATTTTGATTCTAAGTTAGGTAGCAGCTTCATTTGATCATGAAGGTAAAGCATCACATTATCAAAATTATATTTCTTAGCATTTTCATTCATTAGAAACTGTGTCCTCTCCTATTTATTTACGAGATGGGCCTACTATTACTGGAATATCTTAATTTCATTTTACCATCCCCTCACTTCCACAATATACCTTTAATTCTATAAAACTAACCACGTGGGTGATAATTGTTCTGCTTTATCGTATTCTCTTAGAGAGTTGATAGAACACTTAAAAAAATTTTAGACAAGTGTCCCTTTCGGTCATCTTCGTTTGTTATACAGATATAATTTTCTTTTTGATCAGAGGGGGTGCCTACATCTTTGAATGAGGAAATCGAATACAGAATCAAACAAGTTCAAGCTGGCGAGATCCAGGATTACGCCTACATTGTAAAGGAGTATCAGCGTCAGATTTTTGTGTACTGCTGGAGGCTATTAGGAAGTGAGCAGGAGGCGGAAGAGGCTGTGCAGGATATTTTCGTCAATGCTTTTGAGAGAATTAGCAGGTACAAGCCGACAGTGGGCTTCTCCTCCTGGCTGTATAAAATGGCCTATCATCACTGCCTGAACCTGATTCGCAGGAAGAATCTACAGCGCAAATTTAAACTTAGCCTGTTCACCTCAACTAACATGACTTCAGACAGTGCAGCGCAGGTTATGGAACGTCAGCTTTTCAGTGAACCGCTGAGCCGGGCGTTGGACCAACTGAGCGCGGAGGAGCGTAACCTGCTGGTGCTGCGCATTTTTGAAGAGAGAACGTTTGGAGAAATCGGGGAAATCATGAACAAAAGTGAGGGAGCTATCAAGAAAAAATACGGCAGAACAAAAACAAAGCTCAAAAAAATAATGGAGCCCCTAAAGGAGGATCACAAATGCGTGAGTTACAAAACAGAACTCAAAAACAAAGCCTGAAATACACCGATCTGCAAGACAGGGGATTCAAAAACATGGACAAGCTAACCGAGCCAGAGAATGCCTTAAAAATCCAGGCTTTTGACGTCTCTGACAAAGTGATGGAACAGGTCTACCAAAAGGCGACGCTCGAAAAGGGGAATATAGGAAAAATCCATTTCCAGCCTCGTATCACCGTCCCTATCATGATTTTGCTTTTTGTAGTAGGGGCCTCTGTGACCGGTTACGCAGCTTCACAATATCTTGAATTCCGCAACAGTAAGGGCGACGTTGTATTAAATACCGCCAAAACACCTGCCGAAACGGACGCCTCCAAAACGTATTCCTCCACCTACACACGGTGGAACGAAGAGGTGAAGAACCGTTTGCAACCAGGAGAGTATGCCGCTTATTACGTCAAAGACGATTCTATGAATCAAAACAACCTATCTAATCTGGCCCTGTTTGCGTACAAACCGGCAGAACTTTCAAGTTTCAACAGCTTACAAGATGAAATCAAGCGTACTGAGGCTCCATTATTCAGCAACCTCACTCATCTACCGGATGGCTATCAGTTTGAATTCGGATACGTCTATCCAATCGCTGCATATCCTGGGATGATGAATAAAAAGGAATATCGAGCTTTAACCGATAAACTGATGCAACAGGCCAAAGCTGCACCGAAGGGTGAAAATCTGTTTATTCAAAAGCTGAGATGGAACAAATCAGACTCCTCCTTTGCCCGGTATGCGAGAGGAAACGACTATGTAAACATTACCGTCACCAAATACACTCCTGAAGTCACAAAGACAACCATCATGCAAAATGAACAGGATTCGGCTGAGCAATTGACAATCAAAGGAACCAAGGCCTATTACATCAGGGCAAGTGAAGCAAGCAGGCCCTTGGAAGCAGGAAAAAATCGACTGGGATGGCTCGATGAAAAAAGACATTTACACTACAACATATCCGATAACCAGGACAGCCCGCTGACCAAAGATGATTTGGTTAAAATAGCTGAGGATTTGCTTAATGCTTCATTGCAATAGATGTTACAGAAAGGTTTTGAAGAGAGACTATCCTGTACTAAGGACGGTCTCTCTTTGAGCAACGTTTTCGTACCTATTTCTCCCGTAACATTACGGCGTATACCACAATCTTTTAACTTCTATTAACTCCTGACCGTTGAACTTCATTCTGTATACATCTGGTTTGGATGTGTGTAGTAGAAAATTCAAGTCGTACTGCTTGTCATAATACCCCATCATCAACGTCATTATCGCCCCATGAGTGCCTAATGCAACTTTCTGTCCTCGATAGGTTTTTAACAATTCTTTTAGAACTGCTATACTTCGGTTCTGACAAGCCGTATTAGACTCTCCTCCCTGTAAAGCAAAGTTTGGATCAGAAAATGACTTATCTAACAAAGGAAATAATTCCGCATCGGGCATTCGGTGGTCTTCATTCAAAAAGATCCTTTCTTTAAGATCTTCGAATACCAAAACTTCTTGTCCTGAACGCCGAGCCAGCTCTTGAATGGTCAGAATTGCTCGTTGATATGGACTTGAAACGAAAACCTCGATCCCCTCTCCCTTCAATAATTCAGTTATTCGATAAGCATCTGATTTACCTTTATCCGTTAAACCTCTTGTTCTTTCATTTCCTTCCGTCTTTGGTGACTCGCCATGTCTCACCATGTAAATGAAAGTTTCCAAAATAGCCTCCTTAAAGGATATCGTTTTGTTCTCGTAATTCCTGAAACCTCCCATTAATTATAATTCTAGAGCAAATCTTTCGGTATGACCAATCAGTCTGCACTCACCATACACGAATTGATAATTGCTGTTACGATGTCATATAAATCTTTTTCTTTCAATAAATAAAGCTTTACCACGGAAGCTGATCATCCATGTAATAGAATCCGCCTGTTGGACCCTCTTCCGGCAGGGTTGCCAGTCGGATCGCCGTTTTTGCTCCATCCTCCACCGACAGCTCCGCCTTTTCCCCACCCATTTGCGTTTTGACTAAGCCGGGGTGTACGGAATTGACCTTCAGATGTGTCCCGCTATTTTTTTGCGCCCAGTAGGCCGTCAGCATATTCAAAGCTGCTTTAGATGCCGCATAAGCCGGGGTAGCAAGACGCTGCACCCGTTCATTGGTCAACTGAAATTGAATCGAGCCTATAGCGCTACTTTGGTTGACGATTCTGCCTGCTTTGCTCTTTAGCAGTAACGGCAACAGTGCTTCTGTAATCAAATAGGGTGCGAACGTGTTCACCTCAAAAGTATCTCTGAAAGCATCCCCGTCATAATCCGCTTTTTCTGCCAAAATGCCTGCATTGTTGACCAAAATGTCCAGCCGTCCGTAAGTATCCTTGATGAATTGGGCCAATTCTGCGATATGTGCAGAATTCGTCACCTCGAGCTTCACACCGACTGCCTGAATGCCTTCTTGCAACAACCCGGCGGCTGCTTCATCTGCTGCTGTTTTCGTACGTGCAGCGACTAATACCGTTATACCTTGCTGCCCCAGTTGTCTAGCAACCTCCAGTCCGATTCCTTTGCTTGCTCCGGTAATTAATGCGATTTTATTTGTCATGATTCATTTCCTCCTCGATTTTTATTTATTGATTGTGATCAAATCAGATGTTTGGACATGACGCACGGTCGCCAGATGCTGGACATATGCAGCCTGGCTCGCGGTAATCTGCTCATCCGTCACATGGTTCGCATTATGGATAGCAAAAGGCGGCAGATAGTGGGCACTCACATAGTTGGCCAGCGCCTCCATCGGCTTCGCGATATCCCGAATCGTAAACAGGTTGTAGCCGCCGGGCTGATATGAGGCCGCAGTTCCTGCCGTCGAGATGGCGATGCCGATTTCCTTGCCCTTCAAGTGCTCCCCGCCGAGTCCAAAAGCCCAGCCGAATGCCAACACTTCATCAAACCACTGCTTCAATAATGGCGGCGTACTATACCAATAGAGCGGGTACTGGAAAATGATTCGATCATGGCTGTCCAACAAAGCTTGTTCACGGCTGACATTAATCTGCTGGTCAGGATAGGCTTCATACAGCACATGTACGGTCGTTTCAGGCTGCTGCCTCATGATTTCCGTCCAGGCTCGATTCATTCGGGAACTTTGCAAATCTGGATGTGCAACGATGATTAATGTTTTCATACTAACTCTCCTTTGCTATTTCAAAGTTTATGGGAATGATCGTTCTAGAAAAATGAAAAAAATTTGTTTTCGTTTATCGTCTATGTCTCTAAAATGCGTAGGTTTAACTCAGCTATCCGTTGCAGCTTTTCTTTCGGAACGGAAGTCCGCACCATAACCCTTAGTCCCGTTAAGGCATTTTGCAGATACTCAGCCAGTTCCTTCGCTTCGTATTGCTGTGTAAATTCGCCGTTTTGCTGTCCCCACGTTACGATTTCTGCAAGCAGTTCCTCCGATTTTGCAAAGGCCTTCGTCGCTATCTCGTCAATGTCCTCATCCCGAATCGCTAATTCAACAGCCGAATTCACGAACATGCAGCCGGGCGGTACGTCCTCTTCACCGTTAATGATGGAGTCAAAAATGAACTGAAGTGCCTGCTTAGCCGTCCGAGATTGCTTGATGCCTGCTGCCCACCTACCGTTAATACGCTCTCCGAATCGGTCCATCACTTTGAGGAACAAGGTATGCTTGTCGGTAAAGGTATCATAGATACTTCTTCGATGAATCCCCATATGTTCGACAAGATCATTCATCGAGGTTTTCTCATACCCCTGCTCCCAGAACAGCTTCATGGCCTTTTCCAGAACAACGTTTTCTTCAAATTCTTTGCTCCTGGCCATTCTATCTACCCCCTGACCATTTAGAATATGTCTGGATTAAATGGATCGACCTTTTGGAAACGATCGTTCTACATTGGTCATCGCATATGTTTTTCTTCTCTGTCTGGCTTTATCCTAACATATTGGGAACGGTCGGTAAAGAATTATTTGTTTTTCCCTTTATAACCCGTTCCATAATTACTGCAGTCACTATAGCAGACACCGATAAACACAGAAGCATTACAAAGTTTTGCACTCGTAAAATAATCATTTTAGCGGTGGGGAGCTTCCCACCGCTTGGCGTTGTCGCTTATACGACTTGAATACGTATCGTAAGATTACTGTGTATTTTATTAAAAATATTTGGATGATCGAATTTACTAGCCATGTAAAAATTAATGATGCAGCGGTTCTTTTTCGCCCAGACCCAGCGTCTCTGTTGTGGTATTATGGATTTCTTGGTAAAGCTCTGGGTTTTCCGCTAGTGACATCCCATAAGAAGGGATCATCTCTTTTATTTTCGGTTCCCACTCGTCCATATGCTGTGGGAAGCATTTTTCTAATACTTCCAGCATAACGTGCACAGCAGTGGAAGCACCCGGAGAAGCCCCAAGCAATGCAGCTACTGTACCATCAGCCGAACTCACCACTTCCGTACCAAATTGAAGGGTCCCTTTACCGCCCTCCGTATCTTTGATCACCTGCACACGCTGGCCTGCTACCACGATCTCCCAGTCCTCGATTTTGGCGTTGGGAATAAACTCGCGTAGTTCCTCCAGACGCTTTTCATTCGATAACATCACTTGCTGGATCAGGTATTTGGTCAATGCCATCTCTTTTGCCCCTGCTGCCAACATTGTAATGAGGTTATTGGGTTTTACGGAACCAATCAGGTCCAAGTTTGAACCCGTTTTCAAGAACTTTGGTGAGAAGCCGGCAAATGGTCCAAACAGCAGTGCTTTTTGGTTACCGATGTATCTTGTATCCAGATGCGGGACAGACATGGGAGGAGCACCAACCTTCGCTTTACCGTATACTTTTGCATGATGTTGGGCGACCACTTTAGGATTGTTACATACCATAAATAGTCCACTTACCGGGAATCCCCCGATATATTTGGACTCAGGAATGCCGGTTCTTTGCAGTAAAGGTAGACTTCCGCCACCACCACCGATAAAAACGAATTTGGCAGTATGATATTCGATTTTTCCGTTATCCAGATTATGCACTTTGACTCTCCACGAGCCGTCGCTCGCACGTTTAATATCCTTTACACTATGCTTGTATTTAATCTCGACATTTTTGCTTTTTAAATGGTCAAACAACATGCGTGTTAAAGCACCAAAGTTGACATCTGTTCCAGAGTCGATTTTGGTTGCCGCAATTGGTTCATTCAATGTACGACCTTCCATAATCAGCGGAATCCATTCCTTTAGCTTTTCAGGGTCATCGGAAAATTCCATGCCTTGAAACAGGGAAACACTTGAAAGCGCTTTAAAGCGCTTTTTTAAAAAAGATACGTTTTTTTCACCCATTACCAAACTCATATGGGGTATTGGCCTGATAAAGTCCTGTGGATTACGAATCAAATTACTGTTGACAAGAAAAGACCAAAACTGTCTTGAGAGCTGAAACTGTTCGTTGATATTAACCGCTTTACGAATATCTACAGATCCGTCTGATTTTTCGGATGTGTAGTTCAGCTCGCACAGTGCAGCATGACCCGTGCCTGCATTATTCCATTCGTTAGAGCTTTCTTCTCCTGCACTTGCCAGTTTCTCAAACACTTTAATTTCCCATTCCGGTGCTAACTCTTTCAGCAATGATCCCAGAGTCGCGCTCATGACCCCGGCACCAATTAAGATAACGTCTGTATTTTTCTGAATACTATTCATAAAAACCTTCCTTATCTCTTATATTTGCAAAAAAGAGCAGGCCCTCCTGCTTAACTGACTCAAGAAGCAAGGCTCCACTCAGGAACATACCTTTTCTATCTCCATTATAACTTAAATATAATCATTTAAAAATTATATCTACTTTTATCTGATAATTATAAATCATTTCTGCTAAAAAGTGAGAATTTTCTTCGCGAAAATAAGAATTGAACTCCGTTTTTTTATAAGAAACCTAGCTGTTTTTGTTACTCCCGTGGATTACAGCTTCCCAATAATTAAATCAACAGTTTATGTATATGAATAACCAGGAATTGTTATGTGGGATTTCAAGAATTAACACGTGATTCATCTAGGACCCGTACGCCAACTGTACAATGCGTAGAAATCAAGTAAAATAAGGGACAGGTGGTGAAGATACCCCATGACCTGGACTGTTTTTGAAACATTTTCTTTTTGTCAGGTAAGAACGGCTTCCGGACTGAAATGCTAAAGAAGCAGAATCCGCAATGATTCTGCCATCCTTGTAGGAATGGAGACTAGAGTGCTATGAGGAGAATAGTAGTTAGTGGAAATACGTATTTGTGGAATTATAGAACGGTCAGAGATATTTACTGTAGATCCAAGTTGACTATTATTTCTGAAAATAAAGATATAAAATTTATAATTCTGTTTACTACTAAAGATACAATTGTCACTGGTAGCCCTTTGAATGAGGGATTACGGGTGATGAGAGAGGGCAAACAATATTCTATTAATCTTAACCAACCTAAGTATGTTGCTGAAGTGTTACAGTATATACTTTGTATGGAGTTAGATGTGACAGTGGAGAAAGTGCATGAGCTAAATGGTAATGAATTGTTGGTTAGTATGGGGTATCAGGATGTAACCGGGCTTTTGATATGAACTAAGCCCGCTCTACATCCAGAACTTGTTGTCATTTATGATACGGTTCCGTATACACCAACTGGTTTCTCTCTGAATCCCAGCGCCATGCTAAATCACCTTGCAGCCACAAGCCGCCATACCACTCGTCTATTCCCTTCATCTTCACCCAGTCATGTGCCCCCGCCGTTATATTTCTCCCTACTTCCGTTAATACAACAACACATTGGTCAAAGGATGGAGTTGTTTTCTTTTGATGATCAGGAAATGAGTGGGGCCCTTGAATCTCTAATAGTGCATGTGGTTGTTCCGACATATTCCTTAAACGATACCAAAATTCCAAATCACCCATTCCTAGGCCGCTTATCCGGTTCCCGATCTGCTTAAACAGCTCTTGTGGAGAGTCTACTCCTTGCTGGATGAGTTCCAGGGTTGTCTGCTCTACGATGCCCAGCCCATTCATGGTGGAAGGTAGACGAGATAGGTGCAGTTCAAGTGCCGCATGAGCAAAAGGCAGGGCAGATGTGTCTTCATGCAAAATGTCAGTATGCCGCGTTATATCCGGGGAAGTATATGCCTCCCAGATTTTTTTGCCCGTCTCAAGCTCCTGCTGACCGATCTGCTGCCACGTGCCTGACAATTTTTCTAACTGCTTCGTTGTAAGCTGTCCTAAGCCCCTAAACGGATCAATACCGGGGTAGTTGCCGATACACAGCAAGCTCAGTTTGGTTTGACCTAGGGTCTGCGTCGAAAACCAGTGCAATAAGTAGCTTAGCATCAGCTGGTCGAACAAATCGTGCTCGAACCATAGCACGACTTCATCATATTTATGAAAATTATGCAAAATCTGCTCCTGAGCCTCGCAATTTGATACATAGTCTTCTGCTGGGATACCGAGAGTTTTCTCCAAATATTCTGCTCTAGCTGCTCTCGATGAGTGCTCGCTCATTTCAAGGGAAACTGGACCTACCGGATACACTTCTCTCCAGACCAAGATATCTCCACGAATGTTCCCTTTCCTCAGCTTGTCACCGACATGATCTCCATTAACTATATGTAGCATTGACTCTCCTCCTTCATAAATATCGTTAAACATGGATACAAAGTCGGTGACAAGTAGTGAAGCTCTCAGCTTATTGCGGGCATCAAACAACCGTTTTTTGAGCACGGATGGAGATACGCTTAGATAGCTTGATATTTCACCGATTGAGTACCCTTGAAAATAGTACAGCTGAACCGCCAGTTTTAACTTGTCAGATAAACCCTCGACGGATTGATGAAGCTTTTGATGCCATTCCCTTCTCTCTGCGATGAGTTCCACATCATATTTCTCTACATCCATTACTATAGTTTCGGCCAACGGCATCATCGTGGGCCTCTTCCGGCGCAGAATACGATGACATTGACGTTCGACAATGATCTTGAACCATCCAGGGAACGCCTCTGCTTCCTGTAATTTATGAAGATTGGCAAAAGCCTCAGCGAACGCCTCCTGAACTGTATCCTCTACCAGACTCCAGTCCCCCAACCTCGTATATGCTACTGAAAAAGCCATCCCACTGAAATGCTGCACGATCTGCTTCCAAGCATTTTGATCGCCTAGCCGAGCTTCCTCAATCCAACACTGCACCTCTTGCACCTCCTCTGTATGCAAATTCTATATATAAGTGCCGGTATTGCTGCAAATGGTTACTTTGTTCGATTGAAGTTGTGAAAAACCTATAGCAAGTTTAGAGCCATCCCTTATAGGATGGCCCTCTCTAATTAAACGATCGTTTCCCGTAATTATAAACACTTCATCATGATGTTTGAAACGGTCTGTGGTTGATTCCCCCAATCATAATCGGAGTTATCCAGTATAAAGGATTGAAAAGGAAGTTGCTCAATAATGTGCAATTCTAGCTCTCGTCGATACTCAAGGAACTGAATATATCCTTCGTACCCGTGCAGCCCCTTATTCTTTCCATAATCCTGCTCTGTATGGTACCAAATCACAAAATCCAGCCACTCTGGAGACCTCATCGTTTTCACTCGCTCAATCGCCTCACGGACACTAGGTTGCCTTCAACGATAACCAATTTCGTTTTTGTAGCTGGTAAATTTGTCATAGTATCACGTCCTTATGAATTAAAAATCCTCTGAGAAACAATAAAAAGCATTGGGTCTTGAGGACTGACCCAATGCTTTTATCGATGAACTATAATTATTTAATTATTACGTATTCCAGGTTAACCAGTTTTGCATAAGTAACAATTTGGTCTGTGGTTAGATTCAAGGAAACCACGGTATGGTGACCGCCACCGTTCTCAATCCATGCTTTAACTCCATCTTGAAAGTTTGGCTTCACGTTCCACAGTACACGAGCCACTGGAAGTTTTGGAGCAGGAACTGTTGGTTCAAATGCAGTAACCTCATTGATCAGCAGTTTATAATGGGTGCCAAAGTCAGCCATGGAAACAACTACACCGTCTCCTGCCTTACCGTCAAATACCAGACGGGCTGGATCTTCGCGATCGCCGATACCTAACGGAGACACGATGATTTTAGGCTTGTTGCTTGCCAAC
This sequence comes from Paenibacillus sp. T2-29, assembly GCF_052921365.1. Lineage (NCBI taxonomy): Bacteria > Bacillati > Bacillota > Bacilli > Caryophanales > Paenibacillaceae > Paenibacillus > Paenibacillus sp. T2-29. The sequence continues at coordinate 400,640 of NZ_JBREVE010000004.1, forward strand.
GTTGGGTCAACTTCAAGCATATGGGATTGAAGGATCGATTCCTGACCCGCTGCTAATTCATAGGTGTAGTCTTCCATAAAGCCAGTGGATTGGTTATGGCTCATGACTTTAAGCAAGCGATCGAGCGCTGCAGTCTTCCAGTCGCCTTCACCAGCAAATCCGTATCCTTGTGCCATCAGACGTTGAACGGCAAGACCAGGAAGCTGTTTCATACCATAGAGGTCTTCAAAGTTTGTTGTGAAGGCAGTATAGCCGCCATCATCCAGGAATCGCTTAATAGCAATTTCATAGCTTGCTTGCACTCTTACGCTGGATTCCCAAGCTTCCTTGCTGTAAGTACCATAATCAAATTCATAGAGTTCGGAGTATTCCGCGAACAAAGCATCAATTTCTTCTTCCTTCACAGCATTGACGTACTGAACAAGGTCGCCAATTCCGAAGTAATCAACAGTCCATCCAAATTGGATTTGGGCTTCGACCTTATCGCCTTCCGTAACACCAACGTTACGCATGTTGTCGCCGAAGCGGGCAACTTTGATATTGAAGCTTTCGTTATAAGCAACCGCTACATCCATCCACTCTGCGATTTGCTTTTGCACTTCTGCACGTTCCCAGTAACCTACAACCACTTTATTCTGTTTCTTCAAGCGGGCGTTGATAAATCCATATTCACGGTCACCATGAGCTGCCTGATTGAGGTTCATGAAGTCCATATCAATCGTAGCCCAAGGAATGCTTTCATTATACTGTGTAGCCAAATGAAGCAGCGGCTTTTGCAGCAATTTAGTACCACGAATCCACATTTTTGCAGGTGAGAAAGTATGCATCCAAGTGATGACACCAGCAACCTCGTCACGATAGTTGACTTCTTTCATAAGGCTGGTGATTTTGTCTGCACTAACTGCCAGATCCTGCAATACAAGCGGATAAGGCAGAACGCCGCTCTTATTTAGGGCATCGGTCATTTCTTGTGCGTGTGCTTTGACTTCTGCTAATGCTTCTTCTCCATACAGATGTTGTGAACCTACGACAAACCAGAACTGTTTTGTACTTACTGTTGACATAACATTCATCCTCTTTTCTTCATTTGTTAGTTTAGTTGGTCTTATTTTTGTCCGTAGTAAGCGTCTTTCCCATGTTTGCGCAAATAGTGTTTATCTAGAATACGCTGCGGCAATTCTTCAGCAAAATGATTCAATTCCCGTGCGAATAAGTTCATTTTCGAAACTTCTTCCAACACGACGCTATTCATAACTGCGGATTTCGCATCTTTCCCCCAAGTGAAGGGAGCGTGACCCTTAAGCAGGACACCCGGCACTGCTAAAATATCCAGCCCGCGCTGCTCAAAAGTTTCGATGATGACACGGCCGGTTTCGGCTTCGTAGCCACGATCAATCTCCTCTTGTGTCAGGAAACGAGCACAGGGAACAGAACCATAGAAGGTGTCTGCATGAGTAGTTCCCATTACAGGTACATCCAGGCCTGCTTGAGCCCAAATCGTCGCCCAAGTCGAATGCGTATGCACAATACCGCCGATCTCTGCGTAGTGCTTGTAAAGTACGGCATGAGTCGGTGTATCCGATGAAGGTCTCATCTCTCCTTCAACAACATTGCCGTCAAAATCAACAACTACCATATCGCTAGGTTTCATCGTGTCATAACTAACACCACTCGGTTTGATAACGAATAAGCTACGCTCACGATCAACCGCGCTTACGTTACCCCAGGTGTATTTCACGAGTCCATGTTTAGGCAAATCCAGATTGGCTTGATATACTTCTTCTTTCAGCTGCTCTAACACGTCAATTCCTCCAGTTTTCCACTAGATTATCTACAGCAGCCTGCTCAATCGCCAGGCCTTGTGTGTAGCGTTCTAGGAATGTTTCGAATCCCTTAACATCGGAACGGTCAGGATGAATTTCTTGTCCCTCAACATCTCTGAATACTTTTTGGTCGAGGAAGTCTTCCAGACTTTCTTGTTGATCCTTATTCATCATGTAAGAAGCCAGAATAGCCATACCCCACGCTCCGCCTTCTCCAGCTGTTGCCATCACTGATACCGGAACATCCATGGCTGCCGCAACAATCTTTTGTCCGACGATAGGGGTTTTAAATAGACCACCGTGAGCTAGAATGCTGTCAATTGCGACGTTTTCTTTCTTTGTCAGAATATCCATCCCGATTTTCAGAGCAGCAAACGCAGTGAACAGATGAATGCGCATGAAATTGGCCAAATTGAAACGGCTCTCAGGGGAGCGGACAAACAATGGCCGGCCTTTCTCTATTCCGGTGATATTCTCTCCTGACAAATAGCCGTAGCTAAGTAAGCCGCCGCCATCTGGGTCTGCTTCCAAAGCCTTGTTCAGCAACACACTGAATAATTGATTCGGGTCTGTCTTTTGCCCCATGGCCTCATAAAATTCACGGAACAAGCCCAGCCAAGCATTGAGATCACTTGAACAGTTGTTGGCATGAACCATTCCGACCGGATTACCATTCGGTGTGGTCACCAGATCAATTTCCGGATATACCGCTGAAAGGTCCTTCTCTAATACAATCATTGCAAAAACCGAGGTTCCCACAGACACGTTGCCAGTACGTTTTCTCACACTATTCGTAGCGACCATTCCTGTTCCCGCATCACCTTCTGGAGGACAAAGCGGAATACCTGGTTGTAAATCGCCAGATTTATCCAAGATTTTGGCTCCCGCTGCGGTTAGTACACCTGCCTGCTCGCCCGAGATATGAACTTTAGGAATAATGTCTTGTAATTTCCAATCGTAGCCTTTGGCTGCAATGAGTTCATCAAACTGCTTAACCATCGACTCGTTATAATCATGTGTAGTCTCATCAATTGGGAAAATACCCGAAGCGTCTCCGATACCAATTGCTTTGTTGCCAGTCAGCAGCCAGTGGATATATCCAGCCAACGTCGTCATAAAATCAATATGAGGAACGTGTTGTTCTTCGTTCAATATCGCTTGATACAAGTGAGCAATACTCCATCGCTCAGGAATGTTGAATTGGAATTTATCAGTTAAAGCTTTTGCTGCAGCCCCGGTTGTCGCATTCCGCCAAGTCCGGAACGGAACAAGCAACTCACCCTTGCTGTCAAAAGCCATATATCCGTGCATCATTGCAGAGAATCCTATAGAACCAACCGTATGAAGGGTGACTCCATATTTTTGTCCAACCTCTTGTTTCATTTCACTATAGGCCTCTTGCAGACCCGTAATGATAGTCTCTAAGTTGTACGTCCAATATCCGTCTACCAAGAGGTTTTCCCACTCATAGCTTCCAGATGCGATTGTTTCAAAACGATGATCAATCAGTACTGCCTTGATACGTGTGGATCCAAATTCGATACCAAGTGAGGTTTCTCCCTTAGTAATCGCTTGTTTAATGTCTTGATCCATGCTCACGTTACTCCTCTCTCTGAACAACTGTTATAACTGCAATAATCAAAGAAGGCGCTTTCTTTTGTTTACAGCCTTAGTATATTTTTTGTGCGTACATTTGTCAACACGAAAACATAGTTATACCTACAAATAGTATGATGAACCGAGTATTTTTCTATTTTATCTTTAGTATTTATACAGATAGGACAATAGATTATAATAAACTCATAATTATGCTAAAATATGTACATACAAATATTATAGATGCATCAATTAGTATTAGAACAACTTGGAAAGAAGGAATAAAGTGAAACCAAAGTATCAGGTTATCCTTGAGGATATAAAAAGCAACATTCTTTCAGGAGCATACAGCGTAGGAGAACAAATTCCAACGGAATTGGCTTTGCAGGATAAGTATAAAGTTAGTCGCCAGACGGTTCGCAAGGCTATTTTAGAACTATCCAACGAAGGCTTTTTAAGAAGTGAAAAGGGATCTGGCACCTATGTCAGCAACCAATTCCGATCAAAAACCGGTGGGAATTCCAGTAATAAAACCATTGGAGTCATCACGACTTACATCTCTGATTACATCTTCCCCTCTATTATTCGCGGGATTGAAGCCAGATTAAATGAAGATAATTATTCATTACTATTAGCGAGCACCAATAATGATGTCGCACAGGAAAAGAAAGCTTTGGAGATGATGTTGTCCTTTGGTGTAGACGGTTTGATCATTGAGCCTACAAAGAGCAATCTATATAATCCCAATATCGCTTACTACCTGACGTTCAAGGAACAGGATGTTCCATTCATCATGATTAATGCTTATTATGAAGAGTTGGAAGTGCCCTTCTTTTGTCTTGATGACGTACAGTCCAGCTATCTGGCAACCAAAGAATTGATCGCTAACGGACACACACAGATTGGCATCATTGCCAAAATGGACGATTTACAAGGAAAGTATCGAATGAAGGGCTATATCAAAGCGCTTGGAGAAGCCAAATTACGGTTTCACCCAGAGCAAGTGCTCTCATTCTATACAGAGACAAAGCAGGACCTATCCACCAACTTGAAGAAATTCCTGACCGAACAAAGGGACGATTTAACCGCAATTGTCTGCTATAACGACGAGGTCGGATTAGAAGTTGTACATGTATGCAGACAACTTGGAATATCCGTTCCCGAAGATTTGTCCATTATTGGTCAAGATAATTCCTATATTTCCAAAAATGCGAACATCAAACTCACGACATTGACACACCCACAGGAACAAATGGGCCGTGATGCCGCCGATTGGGTAATTAAGAAACTGCAAGGGAAAAAGGATCTAAGCAACAACACCTATTACCAGCCCGTGTTAATCGAAGGAGAGACAGTAAAGAAGAAACTGAATTGAAGGGGTTCATAGCCCCTTTAAACCTAGTGCCTAATTGTCATATGACACTTTGGAGTGATTTGGTATGGTGGGTGACGAAATGTAACTTGTTGGTATGACAAATCCTTTGCCATACTGGGTTTTGCCGGACAATAAGGCAAAAATACATTTCAAGGAGAAACCATTCATGGAAAAAATGATTTACACCATTCTCGCGGTTCTACTATTATCTACTACGATAACTACCGCATGTATGGCACCCAACGGCGCGTCAGTTGCCGCACCCGTTAACATACCAGTTGCATCTGAAAAGGCTAGCTTGGAGGGGCCGCGAGATGCCAAGGAACTAGAGGCTTTTGCAGATGGTGTTTTTGCGGACAAGATGAAAAAGTTTAATACCGTGGGTTCTAATTTTGTGGTCGTCGCAGGTGGGAAAGTGATACTAAGCAAAGGTTACGGGTATGCCGACAAAGGCAAAAAAATCCCTGTTGATAAAAATACCGTTTTTCAAATCGGCTCTGTTACAAAGTCATTCACTGCATTGGCAGCTATGCAGTTGGTTGATAAAGGAAAAATGGATTTAAAACACGATATCCAAGAGTATTTAGGAGGAATAAAGATTCCGAATAAAACAGGAAAAAAACTGACGATGTTTGATCTACTTACATATTCAAGTGGATTTGATGAACCAGATATTCTCATGGAGATGCATCCAGAATACGCGGACAAATATTTTCCAATGAAGAAGTACATTGCATCAAATATGCCAACTGTGGTCAGGCCTCCAGGAGAAGCGTACACTTATGACAATTTTGGTTTCATGCTAGCGGGATATGCAGTAGCAAACGTAACGGGTATGTCATATTCCAAATATATGGAAAAGAATATTTTCAAACCGTTAGGCATGAATTCGACGAGTGTGCGGTTTACACCCCAATTGTTAAGCAGAATGGCTGCTCACTATGGACCAACAGGTGAACTGATTCCCTTGGACGGGTTTAAACCAACGGAAAAACCTGAAGGCGGTATCGTCTCAACCGCAGATGACATGGCAAAGTACCTCATTATGCACCTGAACAAAGGCAAGTACAAAGGTAAAGAAGTGGTGAGTCCAAAGAGCATAGAGCAAATGCACACATACCAATTATTCCCTGACAAGGAGTTCCCGGTTACAACAATTGGATTCGAAGGCTACTTCAAAGAGAAGATGAATAATCAGCATGTGATTCTAAAAGGAGGGAATGTTACAGGGCATTCTTCCTTGATTGTTATTCTGCCCGAGAAGAATACAGCGATGTACATGTCCTACAATAACGACTCCATGATGAGTCTTGACGTATATGAAGAATTTATGAATCATTATTATCCGAGAAAATCAGAGGTTCCAAAGTCAACCTACGCGACATTAAGTAAGCAGCAGGCCCAAGACTACGTGGGATTATACCAAAACACGCGTATCGCTGCCTTAAGGACGAAGGTTTCGTATTCGGACGGGAAACTAATAATGGAGACAGGAACATCAGGCAAACATACACTAAAAATGATCCACCCTTTATTATTTGAAGATGAATCAGGTAATAAATTGACGTTTAATAAAAATGAAGCAGGCCATATTGCATATTTGTATTACATGCAGCTCCCAGACCTCGTTGCTTATGCGCAAAAAGTAAACATTGATTCACCATTTTCTGATGTACCTGCGGATAGTAAATATATTTCATATATAAACAACCTTAATGCTTTGGAAGTCATGAGCGGAAAGTCAGCCAACCTCTTCGATCCGAAAGGAACGATGACTCAGGGAGAATTCTCAGAAGTGCTACTGCGCGCCCACGGGTGGTATAAACAACCTTTCATGATTGAACCGAATAAGAAGCAGATGATGGCCGGACTACGTAATTATCAGCCTAATTCTCCTATCACTAGACAAATGGCGGCGGTAATGATCCAGAACCTGAAACAGGTTGAGCCTGGAATTAAGGTTAAATTGAGTGGCGAAACGGATGCTTGGGCAGTTAAAGCAGTCACAGCTTTGGTTTCCCAAGGTATCATGGACCCGAATACCAAGATCAATGTAGACGGCTCCATAGACTTCCGCTCCAAACAGCTTTTGAAGCGTCAAGAAGCCAGTGCCTTGTTGGATCAAGCATTTAATTACTATACGTTGCCAATCAGTCACTAATTCAAAAGATTAAATAGAAAAAGTAAAATAATACTCCTAATATACAAAAACGCTACTGACAACGGAACATCAGTAGCGTTTTACATTTTTCGGATTCCTCGTAAATCCGATTTCGTAATGTTCAGGCTCTGCCACGCCATAATTAAATCAAAGGTGAGCTCGCAGGTGCCGATCATCTTTTAACCAACATATAGTGAGGGGGAAAATAATGAAAAGCCAATTAAGAAATATTACGGTTGACGGTTATGCATTCGTTTATTGGTATACAGGCGGGTCTAGCTTCATCTTAAACCTATCTCCGAAAGAAAATAAAAACATCAAGATTACGTTAATCTTCCAGGCAGACCCTCCTGAAGAAGAGCCTCACACTTCTTGGTCCTTTTATGACATTTCAGCACAAATTAATGGAATGGAAACTGTTATTCATCTGGGTAAACCCAAGCATATCGCTGAAATCATCTCTTACTTGATAGCAAAACGACAAGAACTTTGGGGCCAGGGGAAGCCTCACGTTCTGGATCATGCCTGGGATTCACTAAAGGAAATGGGCTATTCCGAGTTAAAACCGATTTGGATTAGACAGTGGTAGTGATAATGGTTTGTGGACTAGCCCCCTTTGACCATTCAAAGGGAGCTTAAAGTCCACAGGTTAACGATTATTCGTTATTCGGCGTGGTCGGACTAGCCGAGGGCATCAAGCCTTTAACGGCGCCGAGAAACGGGCGAATGGACTTGATCATACCGTAGCCCATCTTCACAACCGGGACAAATTTCTGGATCATACCGAACAGCCGTAGGCCGCCGCCGAGCATACCTCCAAGCCCTCCTGCGCCCGCAGTTGCACCGCCAAGTCCACCAAGTCCGCCGAACAGCGAGCCCATCATCGGTAGGAATGCCGACACCTTGGCATCCGGCTTGCGGGAGCGCGAACGGCCAGATGGTTTGCTTGCGCCGCTTCTCCGATTGCCGAGACGGATGCCTGGGGCATGCGCACCAGCTCTGCGTTTGAGAGATCGGGAATCTTGCTTTCCGGAAGAAGCACGTGGGGGAGCTCCAGCACTCGCAAGTACCAACCCACCACGATTAACGTCAGTGATGTAGCCGACGTAAGTCTCTCCGCTGTGCAGGGTGACACAGACCGGACGGCCCTGAAACTTCTTAGCCCGTGCACGCATCTCTTTCGATTGTGCCATGGAAGTTCACCTCGCTCACTGATTATAATCCAGTTTACGCCAGGGGCGGGCTGCCTGCTTGTGCGAATGGGGCATACGCACGCCGAAAATCGTTTGATGGGCTCACCGCCGTTCAAGTCCTCCCGAGGGTCCCCACGCTATATCAAGAGAATTGCCAAAAACCTGCTACTGGATATTGTATCTCAGTCATCCCCATTTTGGCGAAAATATATAGTGATCCAAAACCAAAAGGATAATTGTAATCCTCTTGAAGCAACGTTTCGGGGTAACCATCTTCATCTACCTGAAATAAAAAAGAGAATGATTCCTCCTTCAGCTTTGCAAAATAATAGTCTTCATTTTGAATAAGTCTCGGGTTTCCGCCTACTTTGATCAAAAAAGGCTGATCCATCGATTTTTCGTCATGGCTTAGTTCCCCGTTTGAAATTGTATGCTTTATAAGTCCCGGGTTAGTAAACATATCTTTAACGCTTTCAGTCGAAATGGGATGCTCAATCACCTTGATCGAGCAATTAGGATAAATGTTATTTTCCAAATACTCCTCATAGTCTTCAGGGATGAAGATCGAAATCATGCTCTCAGGTTTAAAGGGATGGACGAGGCTCAAGTAAAAAACATATTTTTGGTTACCTTCGTGAATGAGGTCTTCTTGATCATCAAAGCATTCAGGTGCATTCCCACCGATCCAGCCTGCACTATGTTCGTTCGATAGATCCGATCCCGCATAATAAAGAATACAGTCTGTTCTCTCAACTAAAATATTCATTTGATTTTCATTAGGCATTTTACAACTCTCCCTCAAGAAACTTAACAAGGTGCTTAAATGCGAATACCCTTACTCTGCCGCTTCCGCCAGCCATGCTTGCATAGCCGGAGACTCCGCCCGATTCAAACGTAAGGCGATTTCGGTATTGATCTCATCTGGCGGCATGACCTCGACAAGGACGCATACAGACTCTCGCGGTTGATTCAAGGCAAATATGCCTTCATCATCGAGCCTTTTCATCGCCAACTCCATGGCCTTCAGCCTCGAATCAAATTCACGATTCCATTCGTCAGCTTCAAGTTCCGCAATGGAAGGACGCTCCATAAACAATTGTTTAACATCATCGAAGTTCTCATCCCTGAAACAACAGTAGGGTGAATCGGCATAGGACCATTTGATGAGTTCCGCAATCGTTGATCCCGGCGTGCCGCTTTCTTCTCCTTGTCTGGCCGCTTCCCTCTCCAAGGCCTCCCATGACCAGGCGGAGATGCTTGGCGCATGTCCCTCTCCAGTCGTAAATAGCGTGCAGTAATAGTAACGTTCGCCATTTTCAAACAGAGTGCGAAAGGACGTCCTAGCCACATCGGCAATCTCTGCCGTCAGCGCCTCTATCTCTTGCTTCGGTTTCATGACATTCGCCCCTTAGCCCCATAAAATATATATCTTATTTCCATTATAAAAATTGTTTGTCCTAAATCTACCTACTTCTTGCCTGAATCCTAGAAATAAGCGCTTAAAAACAGAGTTGGAGAAAAGGAAATGAAAGAGGGGCTGGCACAACCAGCCCCTCTTCTATAATGCTCTCGTCAATCTATATCCTGCTTGAGCTGAATCTCTTTCCACTTCTCCTTCAAAGCTTTTAAATCTTTTACGAAGAACCTAAATAAATTGGGTCGTCTTCTTACTGCAAGCGGGTGATAGGTGAAGCTGATGGGCGTACCCTGCAACTCATACCAGCTGCCTCGTAACTCCTTGACACTGGCACCCTCCTTATTTGTAAATATGGCTCCCGCTACGACATTACCAAATCCAAATAATACAAGCGGCTGCTTCTGAAAAAGCTGTATCTGTAGATGAGGGAGACACGCCGCTCTAGCCTCGGGTTTATTATAGGCACGCATCGGTCGGCATTTTAGCAAATAGGTGACATAAACATCATTTACGTCTATCCCAGCCTCTCTCATGCCGTATTGTAGTGTTTCTCGGGTACCGCATAAAAACGAATTTCCTTCCCGATCCTCCCGGGCTCCGGGATTATCCAGAATCATCATAAGCGGAGCCTTCGGATTTCCTTCACCCCAGATCACACGATTCCGCTGCTTGGATAGTCCGCAAATTTCACAATGCTCTATACATTGGGTGCTTGTTCTTCAGGTAAAATTACAAAGGGATGATCCATTTCCTTGTCGTGCCGCTCCTTCCTTTCACACACAATGAATCTATTATGCCCACCTCAAGCAAAAACTTGCCTAAGGTTCAGCATAACGGGTCCATCGGAAAAAGTAAGGGCAGCTAAACTGGATCAAAAGAAGCGTAAAAAAAAATCGCGTCCTCCAAAGGAGAACGCGATATAAACCAGCTTGACTCCGTATTTCAACATCGTCATTTAAGCTTTCGGGCAACCACCGCTAACCGACCGTTTTCGGTCGAGTACTCACACGTAGACAGTACAATAAGCTTGTCGCCATAACGGGGGGTTATACCCGTTTCATATAGAGCAAGTTTTTGGATGTTCTGAACATACGAATCGAACTCGACGGGCGTACTTACTTTCTCAATCTGGTAGTATTTAAATACATCATCTGATTTGCGATAAACCTGTGACAGAATAACGGCAACAACCTCATACTCTTCCTTTTCATAAAGTGTACTGAACTGGAACGTAGCATGCTCCTTATAGAAGCTTTCTTGCTTATACTTCATCAAATCTTTGAACATCCAGCCGTTTTTCATATGATGTCCGTGAATCAGTAAAATATCGGAACCGTTGATTCGGCTGTGCTCGTCCAAAAAGGGGAGACCGAGTTTGCTCTTCTTTTTATCGAAATCATGATCGAGATAGTACTGCTCATCTTGTGGATTCTGCATAACCGGGTACTCAATTCGGGTGCCGTTAATCTTCAGCCAACCGACGATGTCCGGGTTTCTCTCGTAAAGCTCTCGAAATTCGGGAAGCATGACCGGCTCATTCGCTTTCGTAATCAAAGGGGAGGGGATCGCCTCCCCTCCTCCTTTGTCCGATTGTTCCTCCCAAACTTTTGCTAACTCTTCAATTTTCACTTGATCGGCATAACCCCACAGGAAAATTCTCGCTATATTGGCGAGAGAGAATACCAACACAAGGAAGGAAACGGCGATAAGAACTTTTTTAGTTTTACTCATTTTCTTACCGCCTTTCCGGTTACTGAATATGCTTTTTCTTCTTGCCGCTGAGTAAACAGAATCCAATCGTAATCAAGGATATCAGCGCCAAAACCATATAGAAGATTGGCGATGGACTGCTATCGCCTGTTTTCGGAGCATCGTCCAGCTCGTAATCGCCATTGGCGACTTCATTGTCGACGCTACCGCTTGCGTTGTTGCCTTTGTTGATTTCGTTGTTCACGTTGCTTGCTCCACTGTTAACGTTGCTTGCTCCGTTGTTCACGTTGCCCGCTCCGTTGTCGACGTTGCTTGCTCCGTTGTTCACGTTGCCCGCTCCGTTGTCGACGTTGCTTGCTCCGTTGTTCACGTTGCTTGCTCCGTTGTTCACGTTGCTTGCTCCGTTGTTCACGTTGCTTGCTCCGTTGTTCACGTTGCTTGCTCCGTTGTTCACGTTGCCTGCTCCGTCGTCGCTGTTATCGGTACCGCTACTGCCACTGCCGGACCCAGTTCCGCCGCCACTGCTGCCGCTATTGCCGCCACCACCGCCGCCGGAACTTATCGGCTTCAACTGTATATCGTGGCGTACGATGTCGCTTCCGACCGAGATAGTTGGGCTTGTGTACGCATCATACCCGGCTTTGGTTACAACCAGATAGTAATCCGTGTTCGGGAATACCATGTATGCATATGCGCCGTTTACGTCACTGTTCTGACTTGGGCTGGCATTATCATTCGGTGCAAAGCCCGGAATCACTGGCAGCGTTACTTTCGTGCCCGGCACGATGCCGCTCGCTGTGTTTCCTGGCGTATCAGCATAATATAGCGTCACTTCAGCGCCTTCAATCACCATGCCGGTTGTTGCATCCGTAATGATGCCATACGGGTCAACGAGCCCCTGGGAAATATTCAATTCCCCGTTGGCCTTCACATCCAGATCCGCTTGAAGGACCGTTAATTCTTGACCTGGCGCCACTTCGTAGCGCACTTCCATTTTGTAAGTCTTCGCGGCTAAACCGTCCGCTGAGAAGACGCCGTTCGACTCTAGGTTGAACGCTTTGGGAGCGCCATTCTTATCCACTACATACTGGTTGCTGGCATCCCGCAAGTAGATGTGCATCTTGCCAGCGAGCTTGCTGTCCAGCAGCGAAGTCTGCCCTTCAGGCTGCTTCAGAAGCACAATACCTACCGCCGTAATATCAGCCGGAACGGTCTCGTCCGTCACACTGCTGTCCACATTTGCTTTTTGCGTGAACTCGACAGGCACATCCTTTCCGCCTACCGGATACCACTTCGTAAATGTGATCGTGTAGTCGGTAGCTGCCTCGGCAATGACCAAATACTCACCCTTCTCATTCGTCTGAATCGTCTGCTTCTCGCCTGTTTTCAGATTGGTCACTGTGATGGACGCATTCGGAATGACTTCTCCTGTGTTGTTGTCACGCAGTACGCCTTCCAGAACTGGAAGCTGGCGGGTATTCACAAAGTGTGCTTCAGCCGCGCTTTTCACCGGAATGGTACCCGTGCGAATGAGACTAGCAGGATCTGTCACATAGCCGTCGTCCGTGTAATTATCTTCGGTCACCGTATATTGGAGATACGTAGGAAGTCCTTCCACAATGAACAATTCCTCATCTTTAAGCTCAAAGGTATCCCCGCTTTTGATGGTGCCCTTACTGCCGTCCGACTTCTCATAGGAGTAGGAGCCGTTTGCTCCCTCGCCTGTGAAGGTGACCTTGTACTTGAATGCCTTCGTTTTGTTACCGCCATTACCTTGAACCTTGTTGCTGATTAGCAGGCTCCCCGTCATGACTCGCATGTTCTTGAATGGGGCAACTTCATCCTTACCCTTCATGACTCCGGTATAGTACCGCTCCCCAGGAGTAGTCATGTATTCATCGGTTGTGTAGTCTTTCTGGGTAACTGTGTAAGTTAGATTCTTAGGCAGGTCCAAAACATCCAGTGTCTCTCCATCCTTGAGCCGGAGCGTACCGCCGGACTTGATCGAACCTTTGTCGCCGTCCGACTTCACGTAAGAGTAGCTTTCATCCTTACCTGCACCCGCAAAGCTGACGGTGTATTCGAACTCTTTTGCCTTGTCGCCGCCGTTGCCCATGACCGTATTGCTGATGGTCAGCTTGTTGACAACCCGTTCATTAACAAAGTCCGCCTTGTGGTCGCCTTTATTCACAATTGTCCCGGACCATTCTCTCGTCTCCGGATCAGTCGTGTAGCCGTCAACGGTCGTATAATCGCCCTCGGTTACGGTATAAACCAGACCCGCAGGCAATATCGGCAGCATCGCAGTTTGTCCGTGCTTGAGGGTAATCTTGTCACCGCTTTTGATCTTGCCATACGTATTATCTGGCTTCTTATAGGTGTACTCTCCGTCCTTGCCTTCGCCGTTGAAGGTCACGGTGTACTCAAACTCTTTGTCCGGATCGCTGCCGTTGCCTTCCACCTTATTGCTGATGGTCAGCTTGCCTTCGGCCGGTGTAGGAACGATCAGCGGATTGTTCGATTCCACCTTCTGTCCATCAACAAGGACAGGCTTGCCGGGCGCATCGATGACACGTACCCGGTATATCGTAGTCGTAGGCAAGTAAGTGAGGAGATCAATATATGTCTGTTTGAGCAAATAATCCCCTGGCACCTGAATAATGAAATTCGTTTTGCCGTCCGTGCCCGTCGTTTTTTCCACCATTACATTATTTTCTTTATCCCTAGCCGGTGTACCGTCAGGATTGAGCAACTGGAACTTTACATCCTTCAGCGGTGTTATACCGTCGGGACCGACTTTTTTAAGGAAGAGCAGGCCGTTTTCATTGGCACTTCCCGCTACATCGTTCGCGTCCAGCATAATACTGCTCTGCGCTCCGATCGGCGGAAGGGAATCATCGCCCATCAGCTTGATGGAATTCCCAGCTGTTCCCGGCTGCATGCCCTGGGATTCGGTCTGGTAAACGATCTGATAGAACTTGTTCGGATCGACAAAATCAAACCTAAGCGTCGATCCCCCGGTTGCCGGGTCTGTGCCTACGGTGACTTTCACCTCACTATTCGGATCCGCAAGATTCAGCGGTCCTCCGTTACGCTCCAAAGTGCCATCCGGCTTCAACTTGCCGGGATAGACAGCGATGTCGGAAGGTTCGAGGGATAGGCCACCCTCCGCATTTTGGCGCAGCTTCAGACCTTTGGCGAGAGTATCCAGCAGATAAACGCCCGGCTTCATCTCGAACGGAGGTGTGTAATTCACCGTCCATTCCTGTACACCAGAAACAGGCTTTTGCACCGTCTTGCTCAGAGACTGCACAGGTACAATGATTCTGTGAGCTTCGGTAGCACTATACGGCTTGTCTCCCCATTTCATGGAGAACATAGCCTGATTCTCCCCGGCGTTATTATTGCCTAGCTTGTAATTGGCAAGCGCGGCGTTGGTTGGACGCGCCTTCACCAAAATGACGTAGGGGCTCTCCAGCTTGGAGAAGGTGAAGGTTCCTTCATTGCCATCCTTGGTAAAGCTCACCACATGCTGAGGCGTACCCGGCGCAATGACTGAAATGGCCTGTGCATATCTACCACTTCCGCCTTTACCATCGGTTCTATAGCCGGTACCACCTTTATAAAGTCTATAAGCCTCGCCCGGAGCATAATCTACAAACTCCCAGCCTTCCGGCAATACATCCACCAGCTTGATGTCGCTGGCTACACGGGTGCCGCCATCCTTGGCCATCTCCTCCGTATTAAATCCTGGCATGTTCACCGCCAGCCGGAAGGTGACCGTTCTATCCTTGCGGTCATAGCCTGCCAGGATGTAATTGTCAGGACGGGAGTTGTCCATATACCAATTCGGGTCGCTGGCCACGGGCGTTCTTTTCCATATGCTGTCGCTCCATTGGCCTGAATAGTTTCGGTTCCAATCGGCTGCAACCCCCTCTAAACCCGCCGTGTTCGCATACAGCATCTCCTTGTTCAGCATCCGCACAAGGTTCGAGGTGTTGGCTTCGGCGCGACTCACATAATCGTCACCGTCGAAGAGCAGTCCCCGGTTGCTCCATGTGTTTCCAGCGTTATCCTGGCGGAACAGGTTATCCGGGTTGGTAGTGACAGACTCAAAGGAAACGCTCCCTGGTACATCTCCTTTGTACCCGGTCACTTTGATAAGGTCCGCCACCCGCTCGCCGTTCACCGTCAAGGGGATCACTTCACCATTCAACCCATTGCTCACAGTCAACGTATTCTCGCGGTATTTTTGCCAAAGCTGCTTGGTGTCGATCTGGCTCTTGATTGCTTCTAGAGTTGTCGACGTTACCTTAGGATTGGCATCCAGATTATTCAGTACATCGAGAGAATCGCCGTGAACCAGCAAATCATAGACGACTGGAGCATCCAGATTGTACTGCAGCGTCAAGTTTATCGTCCACTTGGTGCCTGCGACGTTGTGCAGCGCGGTGGTTGTGGTCGCACTTTTTGTGAAGGCATGTGCGCCAATTCTAACCTGTGCAGTGTCCACAACGGCAGCAGGAGCGACCCAGCCGGTTGCATCGTTGTTCTGGATGGCAGTTCCTCCATCCTTCACATCCAATTCCCAGTTTGCGCGCGCTTTGTAATCGAAGATTGACTTGCTGCTGTCTGTCACCTTCGTCACAACTGTCATATAGAGGGGCCCGTCCAGATTCCCGCCGATGGCGGTTCCGATCTCGTACTCCCCTACGGCGTTACGGGTAATTGGGGTATCCGTACCGCTGTCCCCATTCTTATAGGTTGCGGAAACAAACTCCGTCCCGTCGGGCAGGACGTCTGTAATCTTAACGTTCTGCAAGCCGGTTCTGGACAGTACACCGTTATTGTTAATCCTTTTGTTGACCTCAACCGTCCACGTGATGAGCGTATCGTTTCCACTCTTGCCCGGCTTGCCGCTCGCCGCAATCCAGTTGGGACGTATAGCAATCCGATGGGTATTTGATGAAGCCTTCACATCGGTAGCGTCACCCAAAAGCTTTGCGGTATTATCAATGCGGTTCCATCCATACTGATCAGCAAAATTGCCGTTCTTTTCGTAGTAATAACTATTCTTAGGAATCCACGTTTTGAAAGTAATAGTCGCCGTGCTTTTGACGTTATCTACAGTGGATGCGTCTGGGAACTTATAGAAAAGTGTGCGATCAGCAGCATAATCAGGATCTGCCGCATTTCCATCCACAGTGAAGGACCCAGGCACATATACACCGACGTTCGCAAGCTCATCAGAGAAAGTCAACCCGTCCAGCCGCATGGGGATGGTCTTATCGTCCGTGTCAGTTGCAGTTACTACCGCTCGCCACGTAATGGTACCCTCTTGAAAAGAAGGGCTGTTAATCCCACTGTCATAGCCGCCGTTGCTTAAGGAGCTTACAGTAATGGTATACTCGGGCACCAAATCCGAGTTTTTAAACTTATAGCCATCTCCAAAAATGGTCGTATCCCCGCCACCGCCAGGGGTCTGATCTGCCGCTCTAGCAGCAGCGGAAAAGCCGATTTTGACGTCGCGTCTACTGCCGTCATATACCCCTGCGCCATCAAACGTAATTTTGATAGAATCGGCAAAAAACTGGACGGTAGCAATTTTCAGTCCGCCCTGATTGATTGGCATAGGACCTGTAGGCGCCAAATTCACACCAGGGAAGTAGGTTGCCTTATCCAGGACGGCATAATCTCCCTGCTGAATCACACTTTCGGGCGGAGCATTGAGATCGTCGCCCTTGGTCGGCACAGCGATACTATCCAGCTCAAGGATAAAGTTCTCCCGGCCGTTAATCTCGCCCCCTGTCGGAACCACAGCTTCAGGGTTACCCTGCTTCACTGTGAGCTTGAACGTCGGATTGGCGTTCGCCAGCACCGCCGTTTTGTCCGTCAGATTTGCCGTCAACGCCGCGAAAGTGAGCAGCGGAGCGTACACCGCCTCAGTTGCCGACGACGGTTGACCTGGCGCGCCGTACACCGCCTCAGATACCGAAGGCGATTCAGCCGCGTTCTGCGAGCCGGATTCGTCATCCGCATATGCAGCAGCAGGGAATACCACTGTCTGCAAGACAAGCAAAACTGCCAGGCAGAAAGATAGCATAGTTTTACCTAAACTGCTTTTTTGTTTCAATACGAAAATCTCCTCCATTTCTAAATTTTTTTGGGAGCGGCCAGTAACTTTTTCCCTTCATCTTTGGTCATCTTCGCCGCTTACAACAGAAAGTTACCAAATTCGCCATATTTATATGGCGTGTCCGATCATTATAATATAGAGACCTAGACAAATTCTAAACAATTGCCAGACTTTAGACCCGATTTGATACCAAGTCTAAGGAACTATACATGGTAAGCTAGACATGGATTCCTCCCTTCTTCATTTCTCATATTACCTCCCTCTGATGCTGCATCCACCAGTACTATGAGATTTTTAATAGACTGCGTATGGTAAGATTGACCATTCTTATTTATCGGATTTTTATTAATTAAAATTTAATATTTTTAAGTTCAAGGATCCTTTCATTGGCTAAAAGTAATACTCTTGACCTAAGAGTCCTCATTCAAAAAATCTGTAAATAAAACATAAATATATTTATCATATACAAACTATGTAATCTTCCTTCTAAGTTGGTAAGTGTATTGGGAAATTACTTTTTCACATACCAAAGGAGTCTAAAATCGCTTGCGAAAGTTCAACTTTTTCGGCGTCTCTTAGGAACGGTTCAGCTTATTGTCGCTATCAGCTAAATTGCTAAAGGAGCTGCCGCCGGCAGCTCCTTGTTTTAATTCGATCTGGTGTGCGTATTGTTATTTTCTGACCTGTTTACCCACCGGAATACTCTGAGCAAAACGAAACACATTATGAGGATCGTACTTTCGTTTCACCTGCTTCAATCTGCCAAAGTTCTCGCCATAATACGCCTTGGGCCAGTTCTTAATCTGCAGATCGGGGAAATTCACATAATCCCCTTTAACAAAGGGACGCAACGCTCTGCGGAACCTTTCCACCCACTGAATATTCCGCTCCTGCTCCCCGTTGTTTCTCCAGCGGGCTGACAGCTCGTAGATTATCTCAGCCTTCCGATGAGGATAGGCCGTTGCAGTAGGCGATACTCGACTTACCGCGCTTCCTGCACCGCCTAAGCTCTGACTCCACACGCTAGAATGCCGGTTGGGTGCTTTGGCTAAAAAGTCGCGTATAATTCGTACTCCTTCAGGCGGCAAAGGTTGGAATCCGTAGGCCCCGGTTATTTTAAACTTTGGTTCTAAATTCAGGTCCGATTCGGCAAAAAAATGGGTTGCTTTAATAAAAGGTACTGTCTTCACCATCACCTTCACCGGAGTGCCTGCTCGCAAGAGCGGTCTAATCAATCGACGCAGCTCCTCTGCACCGCCAAGCAATTGCCCAGTAGATACAATGGTTCCTACCTGCTTGGCAGCCACCTCAATGGTTGAGGTTAAGCTTGGAAATTTGGAAAAGCGCCTATTGAACTCCATTCTGGCCGTATTGTATGACGGATTGCCCGGAAGTACGATCCTTCCGGTTAATCGTGTACTTTTCTTTTGCAACTTTTGTGCCATTTACTTTACACCATCCCCGCTCATGACATAAGCCTTTCTCATCAGCTTATTTCTATGTAGGGACACCTGTCCTAGTAACGGCAACTGCCCAGTTTATATTGTAAAAGTAGCACAGTATTAGATGTACTACTCACGATAATTTCTTAGTTGCTTAGTTTCCTAATAAAGATCACTCAAGGTTCTAATTCAAGGTGCATCTTAGCTTCCGCCTCATCCCATGGCACCGAGTAACCTGCCCCCTTGGCGCAAAAGATGGAGGAGGAGGTATACAGTGGGTCTGCCCCTTTGCAGTAGCCCATCCGCTCTATAACTTCCTCCGTATTATGGCAGCGGTCGTAGCCGCTGAACACGTAGCGGATACTGCCTCGTCCATGCGTGAAGGATGCGAATTCGGCACTGTAGTTCATGAAAGTCGATACAGGCACCCTGCCCGTGATCACCGCTTGCGTTCCGATTGTCTGCGGCGGATTAAAAATACCTGAAGCACGCTGAATATCGGACAGTACTCTGCCCATTTCATCGATAGTGACTTTGATTTTGAAATCGTAATAAGGCTCCAGCAGCACGTTGTCCGCCTTCTCCAGACCCTGCCGTAGTGCTCGAAAGGCAGCCTCACGAAAATCGCCGCCATGGGTATGTTCTTTATGCGCGCGGCCCTTCAGTAGCGTAATGTTCACGTCGGTGACCGGCATGCCGGTCAGCAGTCCGTGATGCTCCCGTTCGTAGAGATGGTTCCGAATCAGATTCTGATAGCTGACATTCAGTTCATCGGCATGACATCTGTTATCGAACATGATGCCTCTGCCCCTTTCTCCCGGTTCAATCAGCAGATGCACTTCTGCATAATGCCTGAGCGGTTCGAAGTGGCCGTACCCTTTTACAGCCGATTGGATCGTTTCCTTATACAAGATTTCCGGCTGTCCAAAAGAGATAGCCAAGCCAAACCGCTCTCTAACAAGCTGCTCCAGCACTTCCAGTTGAATCAATCCCATGACGCGGATAGAAATCTCCTGCAATTTCTCATCCCAAACGACGTTTAGAGACGGCTCCTCCGCCTCCAGCGTGCGAAAAGCACCGAGCACCTTCTGTACATGTAGCGAATTGTCGAATAATACCTTCGATTGTAACGTCGGCTCCGAATCGTAAGCTAACTTGTCTGATATCGACCCCAGGCCTTGTCCGGCCCCGGCGGCGGACAATCCGGTAACCGCAAACAAATCGCCGGCTTCTACTTGTTCCACCGGCTGCGATTTAAGTCCGTTAAACAAGAAGAGCCGCGTAATTTTTTCGTCATACTGAACCCCGCCGCTCTCGTAACTAAGCTGTCCTCTCACCTTCAGCCGACCACCCAGCGCCTTAATGAATGTGAGTCTCGCTCCACCTGCATCGTGCCGAATTTTATAAACCCGCCCCTGGAACGAAGCATTCTCATCATAAGTGGTTGTCGCCAGCAGATGCAGTTGATCCAGAAATTCAATGACGCCTGTATCCTGAAGCGCAGAGACGTAAGCACAGGGGAAGAGAAGACCCGCCGCTATCATCCTCTGCAAAGCCTCCAGCCAGAAGCCGGAATCCTCTCTCCCCTCCAGGAATGCTTCCAGCAGGGCTTCGTCCCGCTCCGCCATGGCCTCCCGCAGCGGCTCGCCGACTATGCCGTCAGCGAAGCTCTGTGTAATGCAGCATACTTCCCCCGTCAACTGCTGACGGATATCCGCCTCGGTTCTGTCTACATCCGCTCCGATCCGATCTGTCTTGTTGATAAAAAAGAACGTCGGAATCCGATGGTTGCGCAGCAACTGCCAGACCGTCTCCGTATGACCCTGGACACCTTCAACTGCGCTTACAATCAGGATGGCATAATCAATGACCTGAATCGCCCGCTCCATCTCCGGGGAGAAATCGACGTGTCCGGGCGTGTCTATTATGTAATAGCTATCTCCCTTATATTCTATTACCGCCTGATCTGCGAACACCGTAATACCTCTTGCCCGCTCGATGTCGTGGCTGTCCAGAAACGTATCCTGATGATCCACCCGCCCCCGCGACCGGATACTGTTCGTATGGTACAGCAGCTGTTCCGCAAAGGTTGTCTTACCTGCATCCACATGGGCGAACAGGCCAATCGTTAGTCGCTTCATAGAACCCCACTTTCAACGCTTCTTGTTGATACTGCTCATTTTATTAAAGCATAGAAATCGGGAGAGTGGGTAGGAGTTGGTTTTGAGATAGGGTCTTTTTTCATAGACGGAAGATAAAAATAACGAATTGCATTTATACTGAACGATTTCTCCAGATTAAAATATAATTAATATACTATTAAAGGAAACTACCCTTCGAATCTACTCCAACTTGGAGAACTTCGCCTAACCATCATTCCCGACCTTATTATTGTTATAGTCGTCAATAATTGACATCGTTTTATTTGCCACTTCACTACCGAGTGAGGCATACAATTTCTTATCGCCAATCACATAAAATTCTTCTTTAGCTCGCGTCGCTGCAACATTCATCATATTGGGATCAGAGACAGCCCATCTTGCTGCCCCACTGCTATCAGAATCCGCGCCAAGAACAAAGTAGACGACCTTGGCTTCTTTCCCTTGAAAAGTATGAACTGTACCAATATTCGTTGTCTTCCCGTTTTCTCGTTTTGTGAATTTAATTTCGTCTAAAACCTGAACAAGCTTATAAGCCACATTTCTAAATGGGGTGATCACATAGATTTCATCCGCTAAATCCGGATCTTCCTGCAAACGTTTATCAATCATTTTTTTCAATAAATCTATTGATTCAGGTTCCTCAGCGACTACCTCTGTAGGTCCCAGACTATTTTTCCTCTTCTTGTAAGGTGGCTGCCCCGCCTATTAAACAGGGAATCTCAATATCATCAATGTCCATCATCTTATCTTTTTCTGCATCATAGTACTCCCCGAATAAAAACAATGACTCATTTTTCCTATTCAATAAATAAGGGATAATTTTTTCACAAAATTCTGTAACACTTTTAAACATACACTCTGGGGCAATCCCCGATTCATCGATAACCAACAATTCCTTGTGTTCAATACGAGTAGGGTTGCGATTTAAATGATACAGTTGAAAAGAAGTACCCTTGCGATACGCTTTATAAATTGGAACTTCTATGGTTTCGATGAAATCTCCATCCGTATAATTCAAAGTAAACTTTACGGTCATCTCTATTCTCCTTTCAACAAACCTCATCATTGTTATAGTCGTCGCTGCTTTTCAACTTCTTGGACTCAGCTTATCGAAGATTTCGTGATTCATAAAAACGATCTATCATTTGCTTTATTTTCATCGGAGTTCTCAACGAAACTTGCTTCCCATCTTCATCAAAGGTCAAATGCCCCTTAAATGCTTCTGGCATATCCTGATATTGTTTCTCGACTTGTTGATATACCTTTTCAAAACAGGAATACCCGTATTTTTTAATTAGAAGAGGAAACCCGAAAGCAGACCTTAGAAACTCATATTCATAGTAGTTATAAGGAGTAGTCTCCGGCCTCTTTATCAAGATCTTAAGAAAATGGTCCGTGACCTTTTCGATCTCTTCTTCTGGCGCATACTGTACTAATCCATGGATCGCGAGCAGCCTCATATCCAAATATCGTTCTTTTTTATAGGCTTTCTGAAAGAAATCCTTCAGTTCCAAATGTCTGCACCGGATTAAACCATACAGAATCTTATTTCGTAGGGCAATATTCTTCATTTTAAAATACAGTTGCTCTATCAAACCTACTTCATCTGTGGTTAAAAGCTCATAGGCTACATCACTTATTACGCAGCTAAACTTAGGATCATTTTCGCGAAGGGGGGCAGTCGTTAGGTACTTAATCGATTCCTTGTGAAGCTGTTGTTTATCATTTGGCATCTCTATCATCCTTTCTTCTAAATTATATCAAGCCATTTAAAATACTACATGCCATGCATGGCCCCTTTGAAAATAGTACTCACATAAACTAGAACGCGCTTTCAATCTATGAATAGGCTTAAAAATTTGGTAGACTCTTCATATGATTGCCTGAAGTCAAAGACTGTGTCGAGCGCATTCGCTTCATATTCCCGCCTGATCATGGAGAAGAATTTACAGATCATATCATTTGGGCGATAGGCTATTTATCGGCAATACTGGACGCCACCATTTTTGATGAAAGCCAACAAACGATCATTGGCTAAAACTCCTTAATCCAATAGAACAGGAGAGATCACTTTGCAGCTCTCAGATTCCACTTATTCCGCAATTAGGGCTCTATGTAAACAAGGCGATGACTTAGTGAAGGCAGGCGATCTTGATGCCGCCAAGCAAAATTATATTGCCGCCCTCCGTTTATTGCCTGAAAATCATCAAGAATGGGAGGCCGCTACTTGGATATATGTAGCTATTGGGGATGTCCACTATCGTATGAAGAATTACGATAAGGCCTTCAAGTGCTTTTTTAATGCCGTACAGTGTCCGAAGGGGTTGGGTAATCCGTATATTCACCTTCGGCTGGGGCAATTATATTATGAACAGGAAAACTTTGAAAAGGCGGCTGACGAGTTAACCCGGGCTTACATGGGCGCCGGTATTGAGATTTTTATGGAAGACGACCCAAAATATCTTGAGTTTTTGGAGACAAACATAGAGATTTGAAATTTCAGACTACGCAAGAGCTGATTACGGTACTTTTATATTTTTTTACCTTCAAACCATTCCATAATATTATTTTCGAATTCAACGGCGAAATCAAAAAAACTCACTCTCCATCGCTTTAGTAAAATTTCTCAGGTGCACGAATAAACATCCTGTATGCCATCCGGTGCAGACCTGTTGTATGAAAGTTCTGGTTAGCTATCGTATCCATTATTCTTCTGAACGGAGTTTCGCCCTATCGTTCTCTGGCTCTTTGCAAGGCGCTGTCAACAGCGGCTGGCGTCATTTCTAACGATTTCTACAATCTGTTTGGAGTCATAAATAAAAGGATAGTTAAGGCTGGTCAATGTGCCCTAACTGTCTTTTTACTAACTAAACCAAACTGTTACTGAAAATCCACCAACTAAGTATGTTATGTTCGTTTTTATTAAGGTTGGCGGAGGCGTGGGGAGTCGACCCCCTGTCCGAAGATTAGGTCCCAAGTTTCACATTATTTGTGATACGGTTCACCGTATCGGGTCTAACGGCAAATAAAAAGGGTCTCTTTACAGTGTCTCGCTTAAACAACCACTTTAGAGCAATCCTGTGAGTCATTAATCCGAACGATGAGACGACCGTTACGTTTGGCTAGGTCCATGCGCTGACGATTTTAGACATATTCCCAACTCACCAACTTGAATTTTTTCACAAGATTGAAATCATACTAACATCACGATGTTCGTTCATTATTCCATACCGCTAAAGAAAGGTCACCTGCCAAAATGGAATAACTTCAACGGACGTGGCAAATGCTGAATTATCGATTAACCGCAGAAAGAAGTTTTCTCATTCTTTCAATTGTTGGGGTATCCAAAGGAATATTAACTGTAACCTGGAGGTCAACGGAGTCCATAGCCTGGAAGGAAAGATGACCAAAACGAAGGGAACCGACAACAGGATGATTAAGCAGCTTTTCACCTTCCGGCACATTTATAACTTGATGCAACGGCCACCATTCCTGGAACTCCTTACTTTGCTGGTGCAGGTCCTCAATAAACTCTCCCCACCAAGGATCCCCGACTGTATTTGCATAGTTGGCCCGAAACTGGGCTAACCGATGTTTGGCGTTCGCTTCCCAACTGTCACCCAGCATCCGCTTCGCATTATTCGTAGTAAATAGGCGCCATATCGAATTTCTGTCTCTTGCCGACATTGCTTCGTAATCTCCAAAAACAAGAATCGCGGCCTGGTTCCAGGCTACGACATCCCACCTTGAATTTACCACAAAGGCAGGGCTTTCCCCCTGTCTGTCCAAAAAATCCTGCAGTAGCCGGCTTACCTTGTTCTGTGGCGCTTGATTACTCGGGGGTAAGTGTCCTGCAGCGAGCAAGAAGAGATGTTTTCGCTCAATGTCGTTCATTCGCAGCGCACGGGACAAGCTATCAAGCACCTGGATGGATACCTGAATGTCTCTACCCTGCTCCAGCCATGTATACCAATCCACACTGATACCAGCGAGCATGGCAACCTCTGCCCTTCTAAGACCAGGTGTCCGCCGTCTTTCACCGGAAGGCAAACCTACCTGCTCCGGAGTCAGACGGGCCCGTCGGGTACGGAGAAATTCAGCTAATTCTCCGGTCTTTCCGCGTTCCTCCTGCATTTCATCTCATCCCTCCAGTATTTCTTTGTATTCTGGGAGTAACGCTCCTAGGTTAATTCCCTCTCTCGTTATTCTATATCATCGATTATATACTGACGTAGTCATCATTTTATTACAAGATAAGGTTAGGAGGAGATTCTATATGAATCAACTAAATGGCAATCATTTGAAGGGTGAGAAACGAGCACCGTTATTGGATTGGAACAAGACTTCTCTGGTCGTCATTGACCTCCAAAAATGGATTAGCAGTCAGTATGCTCCTTATTCTGCCGAGATGGTCATTGCAAATTCAGCTAAGCTGGCCAATCTTTTTCGTAACAAGGGGGCTTTTGTGAATCTTGTACACGTATCCAGTAAAGACTTCAAGGATATACCTTCTCCCAAGCTCGATACCACGGTACCTAGACTGAACCTGATAGAGGGCTGGGATGAATTTGTTCCCGAGCTCGGAGTGACCGAGACAGACCATATCATCTCCAAAAAACAATGGGGGGCTTTCCATGGAACAGACCTTGATCTGCAGCTGCGCCGCCGAAATATTGATACGATCGTTTTATGCGGTATATCCTCAGGTATCGGAGTCGATACAACCGCAAGAGAGGCATTCCAGCACGGCTATCAACTTATTTTTGCAATTGACGCCATGACTGGGTTCACCAAGGCCGAACATGAGCATGTACGGAACGTTATTTTTCCGAGGATTGGCCGGATTCGCACAACGGAAGAGATCCTAGAAGGGATTTAGGAAAAATACTTTTAAAAATATGGTTGGCTATGGCTAGCCATATTTTCTGCCATTTATTCACCAAGTTCACACCAACCTACTCCGTCACAGTATGAGGTCGAATGTGAAGCAAATTTGCGTCATTTGTGATAGGGTTCTCCGCACTCTCTGTAACGCCAAGTTTTTTGTCTCTCTTATTCCTCGGGGTTATCGAGCTGCACGGCGGACATGACAAGAATTTGATTCGATAATTAAAAAGCCTTCGATATGAGGACTTCATTTGGGCAATGTTCTTGTCACCTGACTTTCGGCGCCGCAATAATCAAAAACTCTGTCAGTACTGACAGAGTTTTTGATACACCTCATAAACTGCGAGCACCTGCTCCACAAAGCCTTTCTCGGCACTTTCAATCCATTTGAAAAAAGCCATGTGAAAAATTTCAACCGCAAATCGTGCCGCAAGCTCTGACAGCTCGCTATCATATTTGACAGACAAGACGTTTGTGACAGACTCAATCAGCGCCTGGCTTTTTAGCAGCTCACGCTCCTGCAAATCAGGGTTACTTTGAATAATTTGATTCCGCGCCAGCACCCTCTCCCGCTCGCCATCAAAGAAACTAAAAACCGAGGCAAAGCCATCAACCGCAAGCTTCAGCGGCTTTTGCTCGACGTCAAAATGGTCCGTGATAAAAGCCGCGACTTGTTGCCCCATCTCATTTCTTGTGTCAAAAAGCACGTCAGACTTGTCCTTGAATTGCCGGAAAAAGGTTCTCTCCGTCACACCTACAAGGCTTGCAATCTCTTGCACCGTCGTATTTTCATAGCCTTTTTCCATAAATAATTTCGTGGCCGCCGCCTGCAGTTTCTCTTTACTATTCATTTTACCATTCCCATTTTTGTGGTTTTTTACAATTTATCAAAAAGGTCAGTAACTGACATTTTTTCTTGACAACAGTATCCAGCAAGCGCATAATGATCTCGAATGTCAGTCACTGACATCACTTTATCAAAAAGAAGGAGAGAACACAATGAAAATCACAGTTCTCGGCTCACTCGGCAATATCAATCGTGTCTACCTTCCACGCCTCATCGCAGATGGTCACGATGTCACCGTCATCACAAGCTCCAAAGATCGGATCGCCGACATCGAGGCGCTCGGCGCCAAGGCTGCTGTCGGCTCAAACCGTGACGTCGACTTCCTCACCAAGGCTTTCACAGGCAGCGACGTCGTTTACCTCATGATTTCTGGCATCAATTTTGCCACTGGCACCGATATGTGGCAGACCGCCATCGAGCTTTCTGAAGATTACAAGACTGCCGTTCTAAACTCAGGCGTGAAAAACGTCATCAACCTCAGCTCAGTCGGCGCTGACAACCCCAACGCCGGCATCCTTTACAGCTATCATTTTGCAGAAGACGCGCTCAACTCGCTCGAAGGCGTGAACGTTGTTCATATCCGCCCTGTCGGCTTTTACAGCAATCTTTTTGCCGACATGCAAAGCCTCAAAGCCCAGCGAATCCTCTTCAGTCCAATTTCAGCCGACATCCCGCAAGGGTGGGTCAGCCCAGTTGATATCGCGGACGTCGCTTACGCTCTGATTTCTCACACCCCAGCGGGAAAAAGCACGAAATTCGTAGTAAGCGATTGGGCCACAAGCAACGACTGGCTAAATGCTCTTGCTGAAAATGATGTCGAAGCCAAATTCCAACAAATTCCCGTCGAAGCTCTCGCTGAAAATATGAAGAAAATCGGCTTCCATGAAAATACCGCCAACGGCTTCGCCCAATTGTACCGCGCGGGTGAAAACGCCGACGAATTCTACGCCAGCCTCCGTGCCACCGACTACCACCTCGGCAAAGTCAAGATTGGAGACTTTGCAAAGGTTTTTGCAGATGTATATAAAAAATCAGTTTAAACCATTTTGGAGACTGTTTAAGGAAGAAAACGCGCCATAGCGCGTTTTTCCTTTCGTTAACAGCTAATTTTTATTTTGGATTACAAACCGTTCTTAATACCTCCACTAAAACTTGCCCTTATTTATGGTACGGTTCCCCCCGATTAATCTTCACCGCCCGATAAATCTGTTCCACCAGTACCAATCGCATCAGCTGATGTGGCAAGGTCATCCTTCCGAAGCTCAGCTTCTGCTGGGCACGGCGGAGAACTTCGTCAGAGAGACCATGACTGCCGCCAATAACGAAGATAACATGGCTTGTACCGTAGGTGCCGAGCTTGTCCAATTCCTCTGCGAGTTCTTCCGAACTCCACAGTTTGCCGTCGATGGCAAGTACAATCACGTGTGCTTCACTTTTCACATGGGCTAAAATACGCTCGCCCTCTCGCTCCTTAACCTGTCGGACTTCCGCCTCGCTCAGTGTGTCTGGAGCCTTTTCATCGGCTACTTCGATCATTTGGAACTTGATGTATGGTCCCAGCCGTTTAGCGTATTCCTGAATACCCATGACCAAATATTTCTCTTTTAACTTCCCCACACCTATAAGCTGAATAAACAAATTCCATACCCCTATCTATGTCGAATAATAATGTAAAATCGTATTTACGATCATTAACTTAAAAACATATCTGTAACATAGCTATTTTAGCACCTGAAACGTCTCTTACCTATCTATTTCCTCTCCGTTACGAGCCTATCCCCTGTTCAGGTTATAGCGGATCATTCATTTACACTCTTCACAATGGAATGCTCTCAGTTCCGTATTCATCAAGACACTGCATTAGCATCTGTCGATATTCGCTGATTTGCTCCGCTGTCGCTGACTCCCGTAATGATTCAAACAATGCTGTACATTTCTTGAAATTACGATCGTTACCCGACTGATCAGCTAGTTGCATCGCCTGTAAAGTAAGTCCCACTGCATCCTGTAATCTATCGTACTTCCGATAGTACAAAGCCAAGTGATAGCAGTAGCTATAATAGTAAGATATGTTCTCTGCGTCTTCATAACTCTCGAATTCATCAATCTGCTCTGCAAACGTATGTAAGATATCTGCCACATCCAAATGATACATAAGCGCTGCCTGTAATATGGTATTGAGCCCCGGTAATATTTCCTCTAGATTATCCTGCAAAAAGGCTACATATTCCTCAATCAGCTCTATATTTCCAGACAAAATATCCACTGCATATAAATTAGTCTTAGCTAAAAACCTGAATTCCTCGACAACCTGAATATCTTCACCCTTTAGATCCTCCATCCACCCCAGCTCAGCATACTTGTAAATGCATTCCCTTGCCTGCTCATATGCACCTTGGTTCTGGTGAGCCATTCCACACATCAGGTGACTGAGCCCAAAATAATATACCAACGGACGCTCTAAATTGACATGCGGGATGGGTAATTTCATTGCTTTATGATACTGCCGCTCTTCGTAGATACGCTGGACACGGCTATATAAAATGCCAGATGTAGTCTCTACCTGAGTCCAGTTTTCGAAGGAATAAGCCATTTTTAACAGTTGTACAATCACATCTGGTTTGAGTGATTTAAGAATGTCCTCCTGCAAAAATATTACCTCCTCTAGTATATCCTCTTTATCGATTTAGAGCTGCTAACCACTCGTGAGGAGTGACTAAACAGACTAATTATACTACTTAATATGCGTAATATAAACCATTTTTACTATATATTTTGACCTGACTTTTACACTTCATCTTCCATAAGCTTGTTATGAGGTGGTAGTATGGCTGAATTACGCAAGCAAATCGGTACAAGAATCCGGGCTATTCGAAATGCAAAGGGACTTACACAGCAAAACCTAGCTGACATCGCAAGCTTGGACTATCGATATATTGGTGCATTAGAAAGAGGCGAAAGAAACTTTTCGATTGATACCTTGGAGAAAGTGCTAACCGCCTTAAACGTGTCGATCAGTGAATTGATGTTTTCCAAAGAACATATGACTACGGATGAAACTATAAGACAAGAGGCGATAGATGAGTTTGTAGCGTTGACCAGCAGATTAAATGATGAGCAGATCAGCATTCTTAGACGTGTTAGTAAAGAAGTTTCACGCGCGTTCGACTAAGTCATTTCACCCTAAAAAGCCTTGAATAAAACCAAAAAAGAGCACCCAACAGGTGCCCTCCAAAGCTTTTTATAAAAAATACTCAAGCATACAACATAAAAAAGCTCACTTCATGTCCCAGTTGCTTTAGATAATTATAGATCTGCGAACGATGATGGAATACATGGGTCACGGTCTCAATCTGCCATTGAACCTGTAAATGCCCATTCTCCATATAAAAGGCCTTCGTTGAACGATTCAGATAATCGTCCTCGCTGAGCGAAAGAATGTAAGCCTTATAAGCCTCAAAATTCTGCCTGAAGGTCGTAGCTAAGCGCTCTGGATCTTCCACTCCGGACAGGCTATTTTCAATGCTTCCCACTTCTGCCTCGGACTTCTCCTGCATAATCGCAAGATCCGAAGCCGGAATAAGCACAAAATGATGCACTAACTCCAGCAACGAGCGGAAATTGTCCTGTGGGCGAAAGCTCCAATCCTCTGGGCGTATTTTACGAATCAAGGCTTCCCCCGTCCGTACTCCGGTCTCCAGTTCATTCAGCAGATGATCGCGAACTTGCAGTGTTCCACTCATATTCTCATCTCTCCTTTGCTATTCTTCTTCATATTTTGAGTATAGCCGAGGGCTCCGAACATGTATTGTAAAAAACGGACAACTTCCGAAAGTCTTTAGCCGCAGTAAGCGGAGAAGCTCCATAAAATCTACGAAAATCACGGATCAGATGCGCTTGGTCAAAAAAGCTGTGCTTCAATGCAAGCTCCATTGAATCGACAGAACCACCACTCTGAATACTGTGCAGAACGCTCTGGAAGCGGACGACTTCACTGAACTTCTTGGGGCTAATCCCGATCCATTGTCCAAATTTGCGGTTGAGTTGTCTTTCACTGATCGCCTCACGCTCCGCCAGTTCCTTAACCCCCACACTCCCACCGCTCATAAAGATGCGATGCAGCAGGTTTTTCATCAGGTCACAATCGCTTGTCCTACGACTCAGTAGCAGCTGGTTGAGATACTGATCCATTATGCGCACCCGTTCATTAAAGTCTCGTGCCTCCAAAATACGCTCACCTATGATCTCGACATTCTCAGGCCATATTTCTTCCAAGCGATAATTACCACCTGTAAACAAATGAGTCGGCATGCCGTGAAAATAATGTGCTCCACCGGGGAAAAATCTTACTGCAAAAATACGTGTCTCGGACCCTGCTTGTCTGGTAGACACGAACGGATGCGTAAATGCCCCGCAATATGAGAGTTCCTGATGCTTACTCACCGGGTCGTATTCTAATAGAATATCCGTACAACCGTCAGGTAATACTCGGTCCACTGCCTCTCTACCCGATACTCTCATATTCCCTTCAGGGACTTCTTTAGTAACCGGGCCAGACTCCCAATAACAGGCTACGTAGGCTCTCAGCGCAGCAGACGGTTTTTGCTCAATATAATATGTATAGGGGTCACTTCCATTGACTTGAAGCGGACGAAACAGTGAATGCAGCAAAGGGTCCATCCATCGTTCACTCCTGTCTCAGATGTGGTAGAAATAAATACAAAAAGGACGTTTCTCCCCGAAACGCCCGTGCTTGTTTTTTAGACGACCAAAAACTCGGCTTTCTTCTCACATTCCTTGCACTTCACTGGAGGGTCCCAATCCGAAAATTTCGTTTCTTTGAGATCGACGACATCCGGTGCATCCTCGTATTCATCGACGAACATATCAATTGCCAGTTCCACATGCTCTTTACATACCACGTACATTCCAGTTGCATCCCTTTCCGTTTGAAGCTCTTCCTGTTGTAGGTGTGTCAAAACCGCCTTCTTTTGTTCTACCACACTTGACGCGGAAAGGAAAGGGCTTGCCCACTATCCCTGACGTTTGGTCTTAAAAATGAGGAAATTACTGACGTTCAGGTCTTCACGGAAATGAGGATATTTGTCCAGCATACCAGCAGACGGCTTCGGTTCGATCATCCCTTCCAACAACAAACCCGCCTCCACAATGGTCTGTACATAGCTGCCCAGCGTACGGTGAAAATACAAAAGTTTTTCCTCCTGATCATAAGGAATCGCTTGCTCCAGGGGACCTTCGTTGAAATACTGATCCACTTTCCAATACAGCTTTTTCCCTGTCTCATCCTTCACCCATCCACTCTGCGGTGTCAGAAAACACGGATGCAGAATAGAAAAAATAAAGCTGCCCCCTGGAACTAATAACCGCCGCATTTCGGCAATCGCCAGCTCATAATGAGCCAAATCCTGAATGACCATATTGGATACGATCAGATCAAAACTCTGGTCTTCGAACATCTCCAGCCTCTCCAGATTGCCGTGGTGATATGTAATTCCCATTGCTGACGGTGTCCGCTCTCTTGCAAGCTTCAGCATCTCTGTCGAGTAATCGATAGCTTCCACCAACGCGCCCTCCTGAACCATTTTCCGGCTCAGGTAACCTTCGCCACACCCGGCATCAAGCACTTTTTTACCTGCGATCAGTCCCATACACTCTTGCAAAGCAGGATTTAGCAGCACTTCACGAGACCGATCCCCTTCTTCGGTGTACTTGGCAGTAAAGTTTTCTGCATGCATGTTCCAGCGTCGAATGGCCTCTTCGGTGTTCCACTTATTCATATTCATCTCCTTCTTTCTTTTGGTATTTGAGGGGGCCATAGATTCTACACTCATTTCTGTATTTTTTCAATAATAACGCTTACAAAATTAAAATATCTAATTAGCACATGATTTTTACATGAATTATACAGGTATTCCATATTAAAATAATATGATAGTGTTTAATGGAAAGCGCTTTCAAAAATAACTTTGTAAAGGGGCCTGTTATGTTAAAACGAAGACCCATTTCATTGCTGTCGTTGACGCTTGCCATTACCTTATTGTTATCCACGTTCGCATCCGTTGCCGCTGCTGAAACGGACGGACAAGCACAGCCAGCCGCTGCCATCGGCAATATGCAGTCATATGTGGAAGCCATGCAGCCCGGATGGAATTTAGGAAATTCGCTGGATGCTGTCGGGGCGGATGAGACAGCCTGGGGCAATCCGCGCATTACCCAAGCTTTGATTCAGCAAATTGCTGCACAAGGGTACAAAAGTATTCGCATTCCCGTCACCTGGGATAAGCATATTGGAGCCGCACCCAATTATACCGTTGAATCTACCTATATGAACCGTGTAGAAGAGGTCGTTCGCTGGGCACTGGATGCCAATCTGTATGTCATGATTAATGTTCATCATGATTCATGGACGTGGGTAAGCAGTATGGAGCCCAAGCATGATGAAGTGTTAGCTCGCTATAACGCATTATGGACACAAATTGCCGACCACTTTAAAGATCAGCCTCACAAGTTGATGTTTGAAAGTATTAATGAGCCCCGGTTTTCTGAAGGGGGAACAACAGATGAAGCGAAAATGAATCAGATGCTTCATGAGCTAAATGTATCCTTCCACAAAATCGTTCGCGCCTCCGGTGGTAAGAATGCCACTCGTCCTCTTGTTCTATCCGGTCTGGATGCTTCACCTGCCCAAGCCAAGATCAGCCAGCTTTACAACACAATTACTGGGCTGAACGATCCCAATCTGATTGCGACCGTTCACTATTATGGCTTTTGGCCTTTCAGTGTAAACATTGCCGGGAATACAACATTTGATAAAGTTGCCCAAGATGATATTATTCAAATGTTTGATAATGTCTATAACACCTTTGTAGCCAAGGGAATTCCGGTTATTGTCGGTGAATATGGCCTGCTCGGCTTCGATAAGCATACAGGTGTTATTGAACAGGGCGAAAAGCTGAAATTTTTTGAGTTTGTGACCTATTATATGAAAAAGAAGAAAGTAACAGGTATGCTCTGGGATAACGGCCAGCACCTGAACCGGACAACGTACAAGTGGTCTGATCCTGAACTCTTTAATGTTATTAAGGCCAGCCTGAAAGGACGTTCCTCCAATGCAGCTAGTGATCTAATTCATTTGAAAAAAGGCTCTCCTGTTCAGGAAACCAAGGTCACTCTAAACCTGAACGGCAACCAGTTAAAATCACTCCATGCCAACAGCAAGCAACTGAAACAGGGGACCGACTACACGCTGAGTGGAGACACATTAACCTTCAAAGCCAGCTTGCTCACCAGCCTAATAACTTCCGGTAAATATGGTGAGAATGCCGTAATGACCGCCAAGTTTAATAAGGGGGCGGATTGGAATTTTAGAGTCGTTGTGTATGATACACCAAAATTAAGTGCTGTCGAAGGGACTACTCAAGCTTTTACCATTCCAACAGACTTCCGTGGTAGCCAGCTTGCGACGATGGAAGCCGTGTATACGAATGGTGGCAATGCCGGTCCACAGGATTGGACACCTTATAAAGAATTTGGCAATACTTTTGCCCCTGCCTATGATACCCATGGCATCAAGCTGCTGCCTGAATTCTTCAACAGTGTGAAGGATGGCGAAGTCACACTGAAGTTCCACTTCTGGAGCGGAGATGTGGTGACATACAAAATCACCAAGAGCGGAACCCGTGTGACGGGCGTGACGTCTTAAACTAAGGCACAGCAGAAATCGAAAAAAGGCGTTCCCGGAAATAAGCCGGAGAGCGCCTTCTTTATAGTTAAGCCTATCATTCAACCTTAGCCTTCCGGCTTATCTGTTAATTTTAACGTCACCGACTCTTCCTTGCCTGCCCGGTAAAAGGTAACTTTCAGCTCATCGCCAATCTTCTTGTTATCGTACAGGTAGCGACGCAAATCAAGCGTAGAGTTAATCGGTTCGCCATCAAACGCCGTAATGACATCGTTCAGCTTCAAGCCGCCCTCCTTGGCAGGACCATGGGCCTCCAGAACAACGGCCCCATCTTTCACACTGTCAGGCAGCTTGAGTTCCTTGCGCTGAGTTTCATCCAGCGGTGCATATTCATTATTAAGATCCACCGTGTACACCCCCAGATAAGGGCGGGTGATCTTGCCGTCCTCAACCAGTTCATTCACCGTCTTCATTACTTCATTGGCGGGAATGGCAAAGCCCAATCCTTCCACACCTGTATCGGCGATTTTCATCGTATTGATGCCAATCACGCGTCCGTCCAGATCGACCAGCGCTCCACCGCTGTTTCCTTCATTAATCGCTGCATCGGTCTGAATCACATGCTGCTCCCAGTCATATACACCATCCTGATTGATGGAAATCGGAATAATTCGATTCGTATAGCTCACAATGCCAGAGGTCAGCGTGTCTCCCAATCCGAGTGGATTGCCAATCGCAATGACCGTCTCGCCCAGACGAAGTTTGCTGGAGTCCCCGATATCCGCTACTGTGCTAATGCCTTTATCATCAACGGCCAGTACAGCGATATCACTAATGCGATCCTTTCCGACCAGCTTCGCTTCTTTTCTGACACCGTCTACGGTTACAATATCCAGATCATCCGATCCCTCGATGACATGGTTGTTCGTCATAATAAAGGCTTTGCCTGAGCTCACACGGAAAATGACGCCCGATCCAAGCGCTGATTGTTCCGTACTGTTACCGTCTTCCCCTTTTAGGTTTACGATGCTGACGACAGCTGGGCGTATCTTGGCTGCCGCTTGCACAATCCGGTCATACGGATCGCCCGCTGCTTGCCGCAAGGGATAATGACTTGCTCCGGTTACTGCTGTAGTGGAGGGAAGACCTGTAATAAAGCTGAACAGCAGCACGGCAACCACTGCACTAACCGCACCGCTGATGACAGCAGCCTGCACCGGACTTACCCGGCGATTCCTGTGCGGCCAACGTCCCCGTCCTCCGCGACGTGCTTTAAATGCTGTTTTTTTAGCCGCACGTGTGGACACCTTCGTTGAATAAAAATCATCTTCAAACAAGCCCATGCTAATCCTCTCCCCTTCGTTGTCATGCACCGACACTCACTAAAAAATTAGGGCTATTCGGGCTTGCGCCAACCTATGCTACAGAGAACCTGCTCTGTTGAACATCACAAATGGATTGAATATCCCCCACCATCGGAATTCAGCAACTAATCGTTTCGGTCTACTTATTAATCACCACAAATAGCACTTTCCTAAGCAACCAAATCTCATAAATTAGCATACACGCCAAATTTGACCCCGAATAGAGGGAAAAAGAGGAATGATTTCCAAACCAATGGACTACAATAGTAACAAGTCTTCTATTCTATTACAAAATGATCGTCTCATAGAGACGTTCTGGCTTGTTCCCGTCCGCTTAAAGCAGCCTATACTTTCGATGAGAGCCTTCCTTCAGAAAGCTTTCTGTTGTTAGCTTTATTGTATCACAGCACCTGGCAAAACCACAGGCAGAACCAAGCTTATTGCACGCCATTTTAAAAATATTTTTACAGGAGGAATATAAGATGAATTCCCATCGTTCCGCTATGGATGAAGTTCGCATGGCTGCCAAGCTTGCGGATTTGAAAGACGAGCACTGCCGGAATACACTGGCACTAAGTACATTGATTGAACTACTGGTAGACAAAGGCATAGTGACCCGTGAAGAGGTCGAGCGCAAAGCCGCCGAGCTGAACAGCTTTATGGCTCACTTACCTTATCCCAAGGTGTAGGACGATCATAATACGTATCACACAATCGAAACTCACTATCCCTGTAAAAACAGCCGCGGTCTTCCATCGCATCGCGTACAGTCATCTTCGCAAGTTCCATCATATTGTGGTCGCGGCTCAAGTGTGCCAGATACGTTCGC
Organism: Paenibacillus sp. T2-29; assembly: GCF_052921365.1. Taxonomy (NCBI): domain Bacteria; kingdom Bacillati; phylum Bacillota; class Bacilli; order Caryophanales; family Paenibacillaceae; genus Paenibacillus; species Paenibacillus sp. T2-29. Next base: position 437,284 of record NZ_JBREVE010000004.1, read on the forward strand.
TTTGTCCGTCCGGTCAACAGCTCGCTAAGAATCGCTCCTGCCATCTCATTGGATAAATGGCCGATATCACTGAGAATACGGCGCTTGATGTTCCAAGGATAACGACCCATACGCAGCATTTCTACATCATGATTAGCCTCCAGCACCAATACATCTGCATCTGATATCGCTTGTTTTACCTTATCACTGACATAGCCGAGATCGGTTGCTACGCTAAGCTTCTCTGCCCCATCATAAAAGCTGTACCCTACGGGCTCAGCCGCATCATGGGAGATGCCAAAAGACTCTACACGCAATGACTCAAATTCCCTTGTCGCGCCTGTCTCCAATATTCTGCGGTTATCATCCGCGATTTGCCCAACAGCGTTGCTGATGGCAAACCATGTCTTCTCGTTAGCATATATAGGTAAATTATATTTACGCGCCATGGCGCCTAGTCCTTTAACATGATCGGAATGCTCATGTGTGACCAAAATACCATCCAACTCTTCTCCGCTCAGATCGCGTTCTTTCAGCAATTCGTCAATACGCTTTGCGCTGAGACCTGCATCGATGAGCAATGTCGTGTCTTCGTTCCGCACAACGGTAGCGTTGCCGGTCGAACCGCTCGACAGCACGGTAAAAGAAATCCCCATATCTGTTCAAGACCCTTCTGTATGTTCTGTCTTTGGACTAATGACATCTCCGTTCATCTGTACATAATACACACCTTTTCCGTTGTCCAGCATAAACCGCCACACCGGGGCAGCCACCTGGCTATCGGAGTTAAAGGTCTGCCCATAATATCCGAGCCGGATATCCTTCACTACGGAGTCACGCGGCAAATAGCCGTCGATCAACCTCGCCAAGGCTTTGGACGCAGGCAGCATTTTCTTTGCCTCATCCGAGGGCTGGAGCTCCACCTGAATTTTGCGATACCCTGTAATCTTCTGATTGCTGTAAAACAGAGCCAGCTTCACATTAAAGAGCGGCCACTTGCCCTGTACCAATGGATGCAGCACAAAAGCATCTGCCTGTCCGGATACGAGCTCCTCCTGAACATCCAGCGGATCATACTGATAGCTATCGATATCCTTGATTTGCGGCTCCAGTGCCTCCACTAGCGCATCATGAGTAAATACCAGCTTGCTGTCCACCGGTCTCAGCAGCTGCACAAGTTCATCTTTCTCTCCACTATGGACATAGGTGTAAGACAGCTTGGGCAGCTGCGGGGTATCTCCGGGAATCGGAGCCAACACCTGAATGCTTTTCTCTTCCATTAAACGCTGCGTGTTTTCATCCAGTGAAGTAAAATCCAGATTCGGCCCGGCCGTTTCCTGCGCATCATGCCACAGTTGATAACCCAATACCACATTGAGCAGCAAAAATGTACAGATCAGTACGTTTTTAGCGCGGCTCCAATCCATTCCCGTTCCCCCTTCCTATCATCGCTTTGTCTCTTGGTCTGATTTCGTTGGTGTTGTATTGGATGCTGTCGTTACAGGAACAGCATGAATCTCTGCCGCAGAACCATCGCTGAACGTAACACGCCACTCAGGGACAAGCTTCAATCCGTCATTGATCAGCTCCGGCTGATATACAGGAGTCAGATCCCTAATCGACTTGCCATCGCCTACCATTTGCAGTTGCTTCTCCAAGGCTTCGCCACCTGGCAGCAACACCTTTCTCGAGGATTGCTCCCCGCCCTTGAGATACAGCAACGAACGATCATAGACAGATGCCGTTTCCTGCTGGATTTGCAATGAAATCGTACCAAAGCGGAACGATGGCGTGTCCAGCACCGGATAAGCACCATAATACTGCTGGAACATCACACTTGTGCGATTTTCATCGCTGCTCCTCAATTTCATCTGATATGAAGCATCCCAACCGCCATGCTGATTTACAAAATCAACTGCGGCCAATACGTCCCTAATCGGACTGCTTCCATCTGCCCCTGGTGCACTGGGATCGGTATAGCTCATCCAACGTTGATCCTGCTTGATCTGTAGACTACGCTTGCTATCTGTATAAATTTGGGAACCATCTTTTTCCTGAATATTGCGCGTAATGCCTGGATCGAAAAATAAATTTCGCTGCATCTGTTCCGTCGTAAACAACCCGGCATATACCACAGGCTGTACAGTCTCCAGGTTATTCACGGGAATGTAGTACTGATTATTCACCAGCTTGTACAACGGAGCATTTTTCCCAAAATTCACATGCTGCCGAATGTCTTCTACCGTCATATCGAACTGGTTCGCCTCATACACCACATCGCCTCTGGCACTAAAAAAAAGCGCGTGCGGCTTGGCATTCTTTTCGTCGATATAGATCCAGATGCGGTTAATCGTCTCTCCCTGAAACACCGAATCCGGCGTCAGACGCATAACCCGTTCCAGTAATGAAACCGGAACTCCGCCTGAAAATGATAGTTCGATCCCCTCATTCTCACTGCGGATCCGTGCCCAGTCCGCTGATTGGATACTCCGACGTTGGAAATTGTTAAAACTTCGACTTTCCAGCCGTGTATAAATTAAATCGTAAAAAGTAACCCCCGGATAAAAAACGGTATGTTTCTTCTCACCTTGATGAATTAGCATCCTATCAGGGAATACAAGATTTTCAATCTTTTTCTCCTGCCCCATGCTTTCGGTTTTGACATAGTTCGTTTCTGAGGTGATTACAGAATCACTGCCCGGAAGACGGTAGATCAAAAAATAAGTCTGAACCAGGCTGGAAGCCACCAGCAAAACAAGCGTCCAGGACTTCAAACGTTCCTTCACTGTGCTTCCCTCCCTTCACCCGACATAGGCAGCGTAAAAGTCGTACAAGTTCCCTGACCATATTCGGACTCCAGGAAAATCTGGCCTCCATGGGCCTTTACAATTTCCCGGGCAATCGACAGCCCCAGTCCCGTGCCACCCATATTGCGCGATCTCGCCTTGTCCACACGATAAAACCGTTCAAAAATCCGGTCCAGATCTTTTTTGGGAATACCAATTCCAGTATCCTGCACCGAAATAGCCAGCATGCCCTCATTGTTGCGGCGAGCCTCGATCCGAATACTTCCACCTTCTGGCGTATATTTCAATGCATTGGACATCAGATTGTCCAGCACCTGATCAATCTGATCGCGGTCGATTACGACCTTGCCAATCCCCTGCTCTACGAACATGCCTGAGCGAATGTGATTTTCCTTCATCTGAAAAGAAAACCGATCCGCGACCTCGTCCAGCATCTCCATCACATCGGCAGGCTGCATCCGCAAAGGCGCTTCATTGGAATCGAGCCGCGATAGATGCAGCAAATCTGTAACCAACCGGATCATACGCTCCGTCTCATTGCGTATAACACCCACAAAACGCTCTGCGAGCTGCGGCTCAGCCATCGCGCCGTCATCCAGCGCTTCAGCGTAGCTGCGGATCGTCGTCAGCGGTGTGCGTAGCTCATGGGATACATTAGCTACGAATTCCCGTCGCGTCGTCTCCATTTCCTCCTGCTCTGTCACGTCCTGGAGCACGGCAATCGTACCCGTAATGCCAAATTCACGCCGATGAATTGGCGTAAAGGTCACACGGATGACGATGGGTTCATCCTGACCGGCTGGCTCCAGCTGCAAGAGCGTAGAAGCGGACGAGCCGCTATACAGAGCCTCGGTTTCCTCCGGATCGATCCCTAGCAGTACCGCGATATGTCTGCCAGTCATTTCATTCTCGTTCACGCCCAGCATGGCGCTGGCCCGGCGATTGACCAGAATGACCCGGCCATGATCATCGGTAGCGACCACACCGTCGCTCATATTGGTCAAGATGGAGGAGAGCTTTTCCTTCTCCTCCTCATTCTGCGACAGTGCCTCACGCAGACGTCCTGTCATATAGTTAAAGGCCACGCTCAGCCTACCGATTTCATCTTCGCCAAACACCGGCATCTGCTGGTCAAATTTGCCCTCAGCGACCTCTGTTGCATGACGTGTCATCACTTTGATCGGATGCGTAATCGTGTGGGCCAATACCACGCCCAGCACAGCCGTTAATGCGAGCGCAATCAGCATACCTGAGAGAAACACATTGTTAATGCGTTTCATCGTATCGTACAGCTCAGCCATCGAAGCAGCGATGTACACCGCACCGACGATTTTGCCTTGGCTGATGACAGGCTTGGCGACGACCTTCTTGCGCACGTTATCCTCGTCCACCATATATTCCTCGTTATCACGGATTCCTTGAAGGGCGCGGCTAACCACTGTCTGCGTATTTTTACGTCCGACATAGTCAGCGTGGGAGCCTTGAGAAGTAATCAGTACTTTGCCGCTGGCATCCAGCACCTGAATTTCCGCGCCGCTGAAATCAAACAAGTTATTTACGCGTGCACGCAGACTTTCGACGCTATCTTCTTCCATTTTGCCATCACTGCCGCTCAGATCCTGCTCCGCCAGCACGGACAGCATCTCCGCCCGTGCTTGCAAATCCTGCGTAAAATTACTCGTCAAAGAGTTCTTCATCGAGCTGACAAAATAGACTCCAATCAACTGCATGGCCACCAAAATAAGTAGTACATAGATAATAATCAACTTGGCATGAATGGTGCGAAAGAAAGACAGCCATCTCATGCCCGCAGGCCACCTTTGCCCCCGCTAACGATATATCCGAGGCCACGGCGTGTCAGGATGGTCTCCGGCTTGCTCGGGTTTTCCTCAATCTTCTCGCGTAGCCGCCGGATCGTCACGTCTACCGTCCGCACATCCCCGTAGTATTCAAATCCCCATACCGCTTGAAGCAAATGCTCGCGAGTCATGACCTTGCCTGCATTTTTCGCCATATAATATAGAAGTTCATACTCGCGATGCGTCAGGTCAAGTGGAGTTCCGTTTTTATAGGCTGTATACATATCCGCATCAAAAAAGAGATCGCCTACGCGCAGCCCCTGCTTATCCTCCTGTGGGCGGCTTTCCGGCGTGCCCGCCACGCCGCGTTGCTGTCTACGCATCTGTGCCTTCACCCGTGCCAGCAATTCCCGTGTGCTGAACGGCTTCGTCACATAATCGTCCGCGCCCAGCTCCAGCCCTAGCACTTTGTCGATTTCCCCGTCCTTGGCAGTCAGCATAATAATTGGCGTCTGAAGCTGATGTCCGCGTACCTCGCGGCATACATCCATACCATCCATGCCCGGCAGCATCAGGTCCAGCAAAATCAGGTCTGGCTGTTGCTTAACCGCAATATCCACTGCACTGATTCCATCGAAGGCGCAAATGACCTCGTAGCCCTCTTTTTCCAAATTAAATTTCAAAATATCAGCGATAGGTTGTTCATCATCCACTACTAGAATCGTCCCCTGCATACAGCGTTCACCTCTTCTCACGGATCATCATCTATCATTAACTTTTCGTTTGTTAGCGCCCATAAGATGCTTATTCTATTCTATCATACCCGTACGCTATTCCATTACTTTTCCAGACCCTTTTTCTTTACGCAGAAAAAAACCATGCCTGCACCTGCTGTTAAGCATGCAGAAAAACATGGCCTTTCTCCTTGTTCTTCGTCAATCATGTAGCTAACGATATAAGCATCAAATCTATCTTAAATACGTCATGGGATTGCGTGCCGTATTATCCTTGCGAATTTCAAAATGAAGATGCGTTCCTGTTGAGCGTCCTGTGCTCCCCATAACTCCGATCGACTCGCCTTGTTGAACAACCTGTCCTACATGAACGCCAATGCTGCTCAAATGCCCGTACACCGTCTGATAGCCGTTGCCATGATCGATCATAATAACATTGCCGTATCCATTCTGCTGACCTGCAAAAGACACCACACCCTCATCAGATGCGTGAATGTCAGGACTGCCGACCAAGTCGACCCCCTCGTGCATACGTCCCCAACGTGCGCCAAAGCTGCTCGACATCGTAGCACCGGACACTGGCCAAGCGAACTGTCCAGAGCCCTCTCCCATAACCTTCGTTCCTCTAAGAACCACCTCGGTTACAGACGGTTGCAGTACCTTTTGGCCGAGCCATTCCTCTTGTATAACTTCACCGTTCTCTTTGGTCAAACGATAGTCCATCTCTTTAAGACCTGCTTGTCCCGGTCTAACGACTTTCGTAACCCCTGCCTTCAATTCATCGCTCTGGCGAATCTCCACCTCAGGCTCAATAGCAATCTGCTCAACGACCTTTTCTACCGTTCGTACCGTGACAGGTACCTTTGGAGCCGTGACCTTTAACTCGTCCCCAATTTGCAAATACAACTCACGCAGACCGGGATTGTTCTGCTTAATCTCCCAAGCCGTCGTATTGAACTTGGTGGCAATCGACGACAATGAATCGCCTTCCTGCACCGTATAGGTTGTAGGAGCTTCACGCCCTTCGGTCAACACTTTAACCGCTTCTTCCTCCGTCAGCACCTTGTTGGGATCTGCTTTTACTGGCTCATACGCAATTTTTTCTCGGATACTGGCAGACTCCAGCCATGCCTTAGGCGTTTTAGTGCTTGCGCTAGCATGACTACTACCCACAGATGTTTTGCGAACCAGCCCCTTGATGCCTGTAGCCGTGCCTTCACCCGCAGGTATGTATTTCTTCTGCACTTTCTTTAAAACCGCTTGTGCTGTCGCTTTATCCTTTACAATGCCAACCGTCTGTCCGTTGACCTTCACTTCTACTCCTTTGGCATAGGCAGTCAGCATACCATCCAGCTTCTTCAGTGTGGCTGCGCTGTCGATATCCGCCTTATAAGCCTTTTCCGTGCTCGTCGTTACCGCACTCGTATTGAGCACCATTTCCACGTCAGGATATTTGTCTTTATACTGTTTGATCTTCGTTGTATACAACTGCTTAAGCTGCTGCTCATTCAGGATACCGCCGACCTCAACGCCTTTAACATACACTTTATAATAAGGAACCATATTGGCTCCAACATACTGATTGCTAGCAAAAATAAGACCGCCAACAATCACAATGCCGCCTGCCGTCCAACTTAACCATCTTTTCCGTCCGCTCCACCATGTTGCTATTTTCCCTGCTTTATCAGCAGAATTGCCCTCAACACTTGAATTTCCACTCCTGTGGTCTGGTGATAACTTCCCCTTAGAAACCTCCATGGTTCTCTCCTTTTCAGCATATCCTATCTCTATTAAATGCGTTCATTATTGTTTTTTTACATGATAAAAGTAGCCCTTTTACAAGCTTATCTATGATAATAGTCGCTATCTAGCATTGCATAGTTACGTAAAAGGTTTCAAAAATTTAACCTTTTCACAACACAGTTTACTTTAACATAGCTTTTACAAAGAATTCAACTACACCCCAATTACTTCCTTGAACGCAAAAAAATCCGCGCCTAGCGCGGATTCTACAGTCCTGTTTTGAGCATTAACACTGCCCATACATTCTTGTGTTTTATTCATGCATTATTTAAGCATACCCATCAGCTTGTTATATTCCTCTTTGGTCAAATACTTCGCAAGCACCTGCTGAATATCTTGCAGCTCCTGCTCGGTGAGGCCGCCTTCCATCGCGGCTGATATTTTCTGCATCTCCTCCGGCGGTAGTTTACTCATGAGAATCGTAAAAATCTCCTGCTTCTGAGCCGCCGGTAAATTGTTCTTTTTCTCTGTCAGATGGTCGGGCGTAATGACCAAATCATGACCTTCGATACTCGTTTCGGGAGTAGCTGTACCTTCTGCCTGCTGACGCGACTCGCTGCCTGATGTTCCCGCCGACGTGGCCCCTTCCTGGGATACCGTTCCATTGGATGAGCCTCCAGCTTCACGTCCGCTTTCCTCTAAGCCCTGTCCCATGACAGGCAAAGCATTATCAGGCGGTGTTACACCTCCAGAGTCGCTCCCTGTCGTCTTGCTCTTCCCTGTGCCTGTACTTTGGTCAGTACCAGCGCTGCCTTTTAGCCAACTCCATCCCCATGTCGGCTGGTGATCAAGCTGAATGTTAAACTGCCGCAGCAGTGATTGAACATAGGCATTCACGACCACACCGGTCACTGCCAGTGTCAGCGCGCTGACCAGCACCACCGTCATTCCTTTTTTAAGTAGCCATCCAAGCCACCTCATATCCCGTTACCTCCTTATACGCATCTTGCCATGTGTACATCATGAAGTGCATATAGACCAGTATTGACGAGATATGACGATTTTTAACCCTTGGAATATGTAAAACTAGCACAAACACAACTACACAGAAAAAAGGAGAGAAAGGAATTAACCACCTCTCTCTCCTAATCGTGCAGGAATAGCTATATTTTAGAACAGGCATGACGCCTTCATAGAATCCTATAGATGTCTTACAAATAAATTGGAAGCACTTGGTTCGTTTGATCGCGGTTACGACCAACCGAGAAAATAGCGATTGGAATGCCTGTCAGCTCGGATACGCGTTGTACGTAATTGCGTGTATTTTCAGGCAGTTCCTCCAACGTTTTTACGCCAGTAATATCTTCGCTCCAACCTGGCAATTCCTCATATACCGCTTCGCATTCCGCCAGCATTTTCAAGCTAGCTGGATAATGCGTGATGATCTCACCGCGATATTTGTAGCCTGTACAGATTTTGACTGTTTTCAGACCTGTCAAAACGTCCAACGAGTTCAGGGAAAGACCCGTTAATCCACTGACACGACGGGCATGACGCACAACGACGCTGTCAAACCAGCCAACACGACGAGCACGTCCTGTAACCGTACCGTACTCATGACCTGTTTCACGAATGTAATCGCCAACTTCATCGTTCAACTCCGTTGGGAAAGGTCCATCACCTACACGAGTTGTGTATGATTTAGCTACACCGATCACTTGTTGAATTTTGGACGGGCCTACACCGGAACCGATACATACGCCGCCAGCCGACGGGTTAGAGGACGTAACATATGGATACGTACCTTGGTCGATATCGAGCATAACGCCTTGCGCACCTTCAAACAACACCTTACGATTAGCGTCGATTGCATCGTTCAGCACAACAGACGTGTCCGCTACATAAGGACGGATAAACTCAGCATATTCCAGGTACTGTTTCAATATTTCTTCAACATCCAGCGGCTCGCCGCCGTATACTTGCTCAATCACTTGATTCTTTTCCTTCGTTAGATGGCGCAGTTTCTTTTCGAATTCCTCTGCATCCAGCAAATCAGCAATACGAATACCGTTACGTGCAGCTTTATCCATATAAGCAGGACCGATCCCTTTACGGGTAGTACCAATTTTGTTAGGACCTTTGCGGTCTTCTTCCAGCACATCCAACGTCATATGGTAAGGCATAATGACATGTGCGCGGTCACTAATGACCAAATTTTTTGTGGAAAATCCATTATCATGAATATAAGTAATTTCTTCAATAAGAGCGGCTGGATTCACTACCATGCCGTTGCCAATAACACACTTTTTATCTTCATAAAAAACGCCGGATGGAATCAGGCTCAGCTTATACTTTTTACCGTCAATGAGAATCGTATGACCAGCATTGTTTCCGCCTTGGTAACGGGCCACCACTTCAGCGCTTTCCGCCAGATAGTCCGTGATTTTACCTTTGCCTTCGTCTCCCCATTGTGTTCCCACAACGACTACAGTTGACATGTTTCATTCCTCCGTGGAGTGCCCACAGACACTCTGATTTTGAGCTGACGCGCTAACACATATCTGGCTTCAGCCGCCTCAGCGGGCAGATATGAAGCGTTCTCGGACAGCAGGAAAAAACGTCCGTCGCAGACATTCCACAAGTTCGGAAAGCCCCGGGCGTAATGATCTCCCGCTACGTTGAAGCAGCACTATAAGTGTACCAGTACCATTTTTCAAAGTCAAATAAAAAGCGAACATTATATTACATGAAAATAGTATTGTTCGTAATTGAGAGTTTCAATCGTTCTATGAAAATATATGAATTCTATAAAAAAGACTCTCTCGAAACCGCGATACCCGCGTCGAAAGAGCCTTTTCTAAACATACTAATATATTAACCGGCGAACGCATCCGAATGGGCACGCTCGTAATTAGCGAATTTATTATAATTTTTAAGAAATACCAACTCTACCGTACCGACCGGGCCGTTACGCTGCTTGGCAATAATAATTTCAATAATATTTTTCTTTTCTGTTTCCTGATTATAGTAATCATCCCGGTACAGAAACGCAACGATGTCAGCATCCTGCTCGATGGAACCCGATTCCCGCAAGTCACTCATCATTGGCCGCTTATCTTGACGCTGCTCCACGCCCCGACTCAGCTGGGAAAGGGCAATTACAGGCACTTCAAGTTCACGGGCGATTTGTTTCAATGTCCGTGAAATTTCGGATACCTCCTGCTGCCGGTTCTCGCCCGCTTTGCCGCGTCCGTGAATGAGCTGCAAGTAGTCAATAACGATCATACCCAGTCCCTTTTCCGCCTTGAGACGGCGGCATTTGGCTCGGATATCAGCCACAGTGATGCCGGGCGTATCGTCGATATAGATTTCCGCCTCTGACAAGGCTGCAATGCCCATCGTCAGCTTCGCCCAATCGTCATCGCCCTTAAATTCACCTGTCCGCATGACGTTCGCGTCCAAGTTAGCCTCGGCACAGATCATCCGCTGCACGAGCTGAGCCGCCGACATTTCCAGACTGAAGATGGCAACCGTCTCTTTTGCCCGTACTGCAACGTTTTGTGCAATATTCAGGGCAAATGCCGTTTTACCTACAGATGGACGAGCAGCCACAATGATCAAGTCATTGCGCTGGAAACCCGCTGTCATCTTATCCAAATCAACAAAGCCGGACGGAATTCCGGTCGTGTTGCCCTTGTTCTGATGCAGCAATTCAACGCGGTCAAACACTTCCATCACGACATCGCGGATGGCAATAAAGCCACTGCCTGAGCGCCCGTTGGAGATTTCCATAATCTTGCGCTCGGCATCGCTCAGCATACCGGCGACATCCTCGCCACTGCTATAGCCTTCGCTCACAATCTGTGTAGCTGCACGAATCAAGCGACGAAGCATCGCTTTTTCTTCAATGATCTGGGCATAGTAATCCACGTTAGCCGCTGTTGGCACCCCGTGAGCCAACTTCGCCAGATAACTGACACCACCGATATCCTCTAGCTGTCCCTTGTCTTGAATTTTCGAGGTCAGCGTAACCAAGTCAATCGGCTGTCCGGATTCACCCAGCTCAATCATTGCTTCGTAAATCATCTGATGAGCTTTATCGTAAAAGTCCTCGGTCTGCACCCGCTCCATTGCGGTAATCAGTGCTTCGGACTGAAGCAAAATAGACCCGATAACCGCCTGTTCAGCCTCCAGATTTTGCGGAGGAATCCGATCAAAAAATTCGCCGCCCATAATTATTCTTCAGTCACCTGTACTTTCAGCGTAGCTTTGACCTCAGGATGAAGCTTGACGGTCATTTGAGTCACGCCCAACGTACGAATCGGTTCTTCCAGTTCGATTTTGCGTTTGTCCAGCTTGATGCCTGTTTTAGCAACAGCCTCTGCGATTTGCTTGTTTGTAATCGCGCCGAACAGACGTCCACCTTCTCCAGCCTTTGCTTTGAGCTGAATTGTTGTCTCTTCCAGCTTTTTGCCGAGTATTTGTGCCTCTTCCTTTTCCTCTTGCTTGCGTTTTTCCTCAGCAGCGTTTTGGTTTTCCAGCGTCTTCATATTTCCTTCCGTTGCTGGGCGGGCAATCCCACGTGGCAACAGGAAATTTGCTGCATAACCGTCCGACACTTCCTTAATCTGCCCCTTCTTACCTTGGCCCTTCATATCTTTAATGAATATTACTTTCATTCAAATAACCCCTCTTCCCCATCAATTTCGGCCAGAACGTCGACCACTCTGCGCTTAGCTTCCTCCAGCGAGCAATCCAGCTGAACCGCTGCGTTTGTCAGATGTCCTCCGCCGCCTAGCCGTTCCATGACGACCTGTACGTTCATGCGTCCGAGTGAACGGGCGCTGATCCCCACCAGGCCGTCAGGACGTTCACTGACCACAAAGGAGGCCAGTACATCCGTCATATTGAGCAATGAATCCGCCACCTGAGCAATCAGAAGCTGCGGTATTTTTTGTCCGGGCTCGGTCACCGCAATTGCGATATGCCCATATATCATTTTAGCATGCTTAATAATTTCCGCCTTAGCAATATATTCATCCAGGTCCTCTTTTAACATGCGCTGGATCATGACTGTATCTGCTCCACTACGTCTTAAGAAGCCAGCAGCCTCAAACGTACGTGAGCCTGTATGCAGGGAAAAATGCTTGGTATCCACCGTAATCCCCGCCAGCAGTGATGTTGCCTCCAGCGGTGTCAGCTGGACCTTCTCATGGATATATTGCAGCAGCTCGGTCACCAGTTCACAGGCCGATGACGCGTATGGCTCCAAATAGATTAGAACAGAATCATTAATAAATTCCTCGCCCCGACGGTGATGATCCACAACCACCACCCGGCTGGCCGTCTGCACCAGACGAGGCTCAATCGTCATTGAAGCCTTGTGCGTATCCACCACAACCAGCAGGCTGTGCTCGGTCATCACCTGAAGCGACTGCTCCGGTGTCATGAGCGCTTGCGACAGCTTCTCATCCTTGTTTACCTGCTCCATCATTCGGTCAATAGACGGATTGGATTTGTCCAGTACGATATGGGCCTCTACATTGTAAAGTGCCGCGGCCTTCCATACACCGATAGCTGCTCCTATTGCATCCATGTCCGGTATTTTGTGTCCCATAATCAGCACGCGGTCGCTCTCCTGCATCAGATCACGCAGCGCATGTGCAATGACTCGGGCTCGCACCCTGGTACGCTTCTCGACAGCATTGGACTTGCCTCCATAAAAGGACAGGCGCTGTCCCGCTTTCACTGCTGCCTGATCCCCCCCGCGTCCAAGCGCCATATCTAGACTGGACTGGGCCAACTCGCCCAGCTCCTTGATACTCTCTGCGCCGAAAGACAAGCCAATGCTCAATGTCATCGGTACTTTCAAATCCGCCGTCATTTCCCTCACGGTATCCAAAATGACGAATCGGCTCTGCTCCAGTTCTTGGAGTGCTTTATGATTCAGCATAATCAGATAACGCTCAGATGACAACCGACGCAAATAAATATTGTACTGATTGGCCCAAGACGTAATCTCGCTGGAAACCTTCGCAATAAGCGCGGTGCGCTGCTGATCGTCCATTCCCTGAGCAGCCTCGTCCATATTATCAAGCATGACGATACCAAGCGCCAACCGCTCGTTCTCATACTGCTTGCGCAGTACCGCAAGCTCCGTCACTTCATACAAATATATCAGACGCTCATCAGGCACGATTAGAAACTGATAATGACGCTCATCATGCTGTAATTCCACCTTTAGTTCACGAGCAGGCTCTTTCGTTTCCTTTTTAGTGCTTAGAGCATTTGCGAGTTGAGGAAACAAATCTTGAAGTGGCTCTCCAATCAACGATTGCTCCTCGAACATCTCACTGGCAAAGCGATTGTGCCATTCTACGGTTCGATTTTCACTGTATAAAATGATACCGAACGGCAGTGTACTGATCGCTTCTCCCTCCACCCGCTTAATCCGGAAGGAAAGACCACTGATATATTGATTCAGTTCCCGACGAAAATCCAGCTCCGTCTTCAGCATCAGTCCGCCGAGCAAGAATGATAGCAGCAGTCCTATCACACCCAGTTCCCAGTTGTACATGGAAATACATATGACAAGCACCAGCAGCAGTAAAAACGCCCAGACCGTCTGATAGCCGTGCCAGCGTTTTTGTAGAAATTTAGGCATGACTGTTCACCCTATTTCTTTGATCTTGTAATAGCTTCACGCAGCGGAAAGGCCAAATCAATAATACCTATAATGCGGAGCGGCTGGAACACCAGAACGACGAGCGACAGCAGCAACGCAATCACCGGGCTCTTTTTACGGCTATGCGTCCAGAAGTATACAAAACCAATTGTCTGGATAATAAAACATGCATGGATCAGCGGTAGCATACTAATGGAGACCGTTTGAATCCAGCTGCTATCGGAAGAATCCGCTATCCATCCAATTACAATTGCCAGCAGATAGTACCAGATCAGCGTACGCGGTAGCATCCACTCGCGGGCAGGCTTCATTTTACGTACCGGCACATCGAGACTATTCAATGCTGGACGTGCCAAAGCATGTGTGATCACTGCCAGTATGAACGAGCTGACAATCATCACATATGGAACTTTACCAATCAGCATTGTACCGAGTTTCTGCGTATCTTCAGCTGTCCAGCTCATATTCGCAAACATCGGATTCGCACTCAAAATCTGTTGTACAATACTGGCCGACATCTCAGCCTGATCACGAAGGGACTGTGAAAGATCAAACCCGAAGGAATACGTAGCGATAAACAGTACAAACAACAATTCGGCTAAAATAATGCCCGTTCCGGTCATCAACGCCTGAAAAGCAGATCCTCCCTTTTTATATATCCGTCCCATCAATATAGAAGGAATCAGAAAGTAAATCGCAGGAAGCAGCGAATACACATCGAGTAGCGCTATAATGAAAAGCACCGGTATGACGTGAACCAGAAATCCTTTGAAAGGCAGCGATGAAAACAATACAGCGCCAGGCACAATCAGAAAAAATACGGTAATAATTCTAAATGGTGTCAATAGAGTCAGCAGCAGAAGCAAATAAATAACGCTCCATGCTACAGTGGCCAAGCGGAATTTCAACGTTTTCACCTCTTACGCATATGTTCTTCCAGTGCGGAAATGTCCTGATACCAATCCTCCAGCTGGTGTCCTTCTTTTCTGTGCTTTCTTAGCTTGTCGATGAGTAGATCATCCAATTCACGGTAAGACACCCCAAGACGCCTCCCCAGAATATAACTACTCATCACCAGGCTGGCCAAACAGTCACCAATACGGACTGTACTGCCTTCCCACATCGCCTTAAACAGACGGGAGACTTGGTCAAGCACCTCTGTTTTAAGCCATTCAATAACCTTGGCTCGTTTAACTACATCCATTTCTTTAGGCATATGATGAAGAGTCACACCCCTCTGAAAAAGCTTTATTCTCCATTATAGCATATCCTATTTTGAAAATAACTGTTACCCCATAGGGTAAATCGTTATTTCATAGCAGCTCTGCTGCTTATTTTAGCTTGAAGTATTAAGCGATTCCTTAGACACAAATTTCTCACAATACTCAATAATTTGGCTGCGGCGCACGATACCGATAAACCGTTCCATATCATCCACGACGGGCACAAAGTTTTGTACCTTCGCCAAATTAATCAGATCCTCCATATTGGCATCAATGGATACAGGTTTCATCGAAACCCGCAGCGGAACGTCCTTGAGCATAAACTTAGAAGCGTTTTCAAAGGTTATTTTCCCCTCAGACTCTTTCATATGCCACAATAGGTCACCCTCTGTAACCGTACCCGTATATCTACCTTCCTTATCCAAAATAGGAACCGCTGTGAACCGGTGATATTCCATTCGTTCCAATGTTTGCCGTAGAGTAGCATCCGCCGTTACACAAGCGACCTCTTGTTTGGGAAGCAAGAAAAAAGCGATATTCATGAGAAACGAATCCCCCTCAAAATCAAATATAAATCCATTGATTACTCACTGAATGTCCTGCTTGTCGGGAAGCCTCAGCGTCTGCGGGGTTGTATCAGAGTCTAGCCAGTTCGCAATCATAAGTCTGGCATATTCAAGCTCCTGTTCATTAGCCCGGTCATAGTATAGCCCCTTCTTCTTGAACCCTTCCCCCGTAATCGTAAAACTTGAAATTTGTGGATTCCCCTGTGAAATAGCTTGCTTGCCAAGCCCAGTAATAAAGGCAGGTTCCATATCCGTTGTGAAATTGGCCCCCATAATATCGAGCAACTCCGGGATCTTGGTGATTCCATCGATATTCAGCAGCCTATCGGCCATAGCATTCAAAAAAATTTGCTGACGTTTTGTACGGTTGAAGTCGCTATCTTCCCGATACCTAACATAATACATCGCTTCTTCACCATTATAAAGCGGCTTGCCCGCCTCAATACGGAACTTGATATGCAGCGGGTTTTTATTCTCGATGGGCTGGTCGATAGGTAACACTACTCCGCCCACTGCATTCACGGCATCCTGAATACCCTGGAAATTAATCGTAGCATAATAATCAACCTTATGCTCCATCAGCTTCTCTACAGTGGCCATGGACATATCCTCGCCTCCGAACGCATAAGCATGCCCTAACTTATCAAAATCATCCTCGCCATCTCGATTGGAATCATGTCCGGCAATCTGTACATACGTATCCCTTGGAATGGAAACCAAGAGCACACGCGATTCTGCGGGCCGTACAGCAGCATATATCACCGTATCTGAGCGACCACGTGCCTTTTCATTGGGTCGTTGATCTGTCCCCAGTAGTAACACCGAAAATGGCTCCTTCTGGTAAGCAACGGTCTCTTGGGGCTGTTGTTCCTTGGATTGACGAGGCTGGTAGGATTTCTCCAGCTTGCTTTCCAGCGTCGGTGACACAAACCAGTCAAAAGCCACGAGCGTCAGCTGTTTGCGGAATAGATAGCCCCCTACTGCAACTAAAAGCAAGACAATACATGAAATATATAGAGCGGTAAACCTCTTTTTCTTTTTGGGCTTTCCACGGGTCCTTCTCTTATGTCTTCTCTCCATCATGGCTTCCTTCCTTCTTTCGTCCACAAATCCCATCTCTTCATTAAACCGGATTGATCCCTCATGAAGCGGAAACTTCCCCTCAAAGCATAAAAGGTCTGCTACCTTGTTGTCAAAAGTGCCATGGCGTGGTCAGTTCCTCAAACTCATGACAAAAAAGGCTTCGCCCTTACGGTCAAAGCCCTCAGTAATGTATATATAAGTATTCTATGTAGCCTTCAAAGTTATCTTTTATTTTTAATGCGGAGCCAATTTCACCAAATTTTGCAAACGCACAGGGAAAGAGGTGGACAGAGAAAAACCATAATCGAACAACTTCCGTGTCTGCTCGAAACGCTCCTCCTTGCTCGGTGCACCCAGTACTACAGCAACTAACCGTTTGCCATGCTGCTCAGCTGTACCCGTGAAACAATATCCAGCATCGCTTGTGTATCCTGCTTTCAATCCGTCCGTGCCCGCATAAGAGTACGGTCCAGCCAAGGAAGGCAACATCCAGTTCGTATTGCTGATGTAAATGCCCTTATCCTTCAATTCCATCTGGGTACGGCTGGACGTTCTGAGAATCTCAGGATGTGACGTAATCAAGTAAGAGGCCAACTTTGCAGTGTCGCTTGCTGTCATTTTCGTTTCTCCGCGAATCTCCTTAGGGTGGTTCGGCCCCAATTCACTCTGACCTGCCCCAGAGGCATTACTAAAGCGGCTATCGGGCGACAACCCAATTTGAGTAGCTTTTTCATTCATGCGCTTCACAAAAGCGGATTCATTCCCTGATGAACGCTCTGCCAATGCCACAGCGGCGTCATTCGCTGAATACACAACCATACTTTGGAACAGTTCAGATACGGTCATTCTTTCCCCATACCGAAGAGACAGATTCACACCACCCACCGTACTGGCATAACGACTAATGCGCACCTCATCATTCCAGCCTAACCGTCCGGTCCGAATATCCTCCAGTACCAGTAGCTCGGTCATGAGCTTGGACATATTTGCGGAGGGCATAGGCTTATCGCCATTCACATCCATCAGTAATTCCCCGGTATGCATGTCCATTAGCACTGCAGCGTCTGCATCCACATTCGGCTTTCCGATCAACAAGCGGGGTCCAAGTGTAATAAAAATCAATATAATAAGTACCGGGACGACAATAGCCCAACGTAACCAATGTTTTTTCATCATCGTAATAACCTCCATACCTTATTAGACGATGAAAAATCCATTTTGTCTGCAATTTTTCGAAAAAAAGATACAATTTTTTTACCTTTTTTTATTTCACAACAAAATACCCGCCAATCCCTGTTACAGGAAGGCGGATATTTTGCTTCTTCAGTATGACGTATTAAGCAAAATGACAGGCTACAAAATGCTGGTCGCCTGCATCTCGATATACTGGAGCCTCTGTTTTACAGCGTGCTTCCGCCATAGGACAACGTGTATGAAACTTGCATCCTGACGGCGGATTAGCCGGAGATGGGATGTCCCCTTTTAACACAATCCGCTGTCTTTTGATCGTCGGATCTGGAATCGGTACTGCTGATAGCAAAGCCTTGGTGTACGGGTGAAGCGGATTGCTGAACAACTCCTCCTTGGAGGCCAACTCTACCATTGAGCCCAGATACATCACACCAATCCGGCTACACAGATGCTCGACTACACTCAGATCATGCGAGATGAACAGGTATGTCAGTTGGCGTTCCTGCTGCAAATCGCTTAACAAGTTAATGATCTGGGCCTGAATCGATACATCCAGAGCAGATACCGGCTCGTCAGCCACAATAAAATCAGGATTCAAAATCAAGGCCCGGGCAATCCCGATCCGCTGCCGCTGACCACCTGAGAACTCATGCGGATAACGATCATAGTGATACGAGGATAGACCGCAAATATTCAGCGTTTCGTTGACCTTTTGCCGCAGCTCATTACGATCAATCAACCCGTGATCCAGCAAAGCCTCTCCGATCGCCTCACCAACCTTAATTCTCGGGTTCAGTGAGCTAAAGGGGTCCTGAAAGACGATTTGCAGCTTCGGACGAAGCGCACGAATCTGCTCCTTGTTTAACGCGTGCAAGTCTTCGCCCTTGTACCGTACTGATCCCTCTGTCTTATCCATTAATCTGAGAATCGTGCGTCCAATCGTACTTTTACCGCAGCCTGATTCTCCTACCAGACCAAAGGATTCACCCTTATGAATGTGAAATGATACATCATCGACCGCCTTTACATGTCCGACCGTACGCTGAAAAACCCCTCCTGTGATCGGGAAATACTTTTTCAGCCCTTCCACTTGAATCAAAGGCTCGCTCATATCCGTTGCCCTCCTTCTTTCTCATATAGCCAGCAGGCAACCTTATGACCATTCTCCTTTTCATTTAAGGGAGGAGCCTGATCCTTGCATATTTGCATGCAATGTGCGCACCGATCATGAAAATGGCAATTTTCACCCAGCTCAATGGGGTTTGGCACCTGTCCTGGGATGGAATACAGCCGATCCATTTTCTGATTAATGACAGGTTTAGCCTTTAATAGCCCTTGAGTATACGGATGCTGCGGATTTTTGAACAGCTCAATGACAGGAGCCTCTTCAATAACGTTACCGGCATACATAACGACCACATAATCGGCCATTTCTGCCACGACACCCAAGTCGTGCGTAATCAGCATAATGGACGTTTTAAGCTTATCCTTCAAATCCCGCATTAAATCAAGAATCTGCGCCTGAATTGTTACATCCAGTGCCGTTGTCGGTTCATCCGCAATCAACAGCTTCGGATTGCAGCTTAAAGCAATAGCAATCATAATCCGCTGGCGCATACCGCCACTCAATTCATGAGGATAGGAATGGAATATTTCCTCCGATCGCGAAATGCCCACCAAATTAATCAATTCAATTGCCCGGGCGCGTGCTTCTTTTTTACTCATTAATGTATGCATTAGCAACGGCTCCGTAATCTGTTCCCCAATCGTAAGCACTGGATTCAGCGAAGACATCGGTTCCTGAAAAATAATCGAAATGTCATTACCGCGAATTTGCTGCATTTGACCTTTATTGAGTTTTAGGAGGTCTTTGCCCTCAAACCAGATTTGTCCGTCGGAGGTGTGGGGAGAATCAATCAACCGCATCATCGTCATCGCAGTTACACTCTTACCACAGCCAGATTCTCCTACCACACAGAGCGTTTCACCCTCACGAATTTTAAAACTGACGTCATTGACCGCTTTGACAGTTCCGTTAGAGGTATGAAAGTGGGTTTTCAGGTTACGAAATTCAATCAAAGCATTTTCCATAAACGTTCGTCTCCTACTTCTTCATTTTAGGGTCCAGCGCGTCCCGCAAACCGTCGCCAATCAGATTAATCGCTACAACAGTAATTAGAATACACATTCCCGGTGGTACCCATATCCAGGGCCGTTTGCGGAAGTCAATCAGGTTATTCGCAGCCGATATCATGTTCCCCCACGAAGGTGTGGGCGGCACAACGCCAATCCCCAAGTAACTGAGCGCAGATTCTGTAATAATCGCACCAGCTACTCCAAGCGTAGCCGTAACAATAATAGTAGGAATCGTGTTCGGCAGCAGATGTCGGAATATTTTACGGCGGTCTCTCAACCCCAGCGCTTCCGTCGCCTGCATGAACTCCTGTTCACGCAGTGTAAGAATCTGCCCTCTGACCAGACGGGACAAGCTCGTCCAGCTCAGGATTCCGATAATAAGCATCAGAAAATAAATACGGTTCGACGGATCAACCTTCAAATCCGACAGAACAGCACCTAAAATAATAAGCAGCGGCAATGTAGGCAGCGCCATGAAAATATCGGCAATCCGCATAATAACCGTATCGACGCCTTTACGATAAAACCCTGCCAGCGCACCCAACGTCGCCCCGATCATGACCGAAATAAACGTGGCGACCAGCCCCACTGTCAAAGAAATACGGCCGGCAAGCATCGTACGCAGTAAAATATCTCTACCAAACTTATCCGTACCAAGCCAGTACTTCGCATTAGGGGATAAATTTTTGTCAGATAGCTTGTAATCATCTAAATGATAAGGTGAAATCATGGGGCCAAATACACAAATGATAACCATGAGAATTAATATAACGAGACCTGCCAAAGCCAGGCGGTTTTGGTTAAAACGACGAATGGCGATTCTCCATGGAGACGCTTCAGGACGGATCGCCGCCTTTTGATTCGTTTCAATCGTGACTGTTTCTGCGGACAATAGTATCCCTCCTACTTCAAGCGAATTCTTGGATCTGCCATGCCATACAATACATCAGACAGTAGATTACCGATGAGCGTGAGAACGGCCAGAAAAATGGTGAAGCCCAGCATAAACGGATAATCCCGCATACTAATCGACTCCAGATAAACCTGCCCCACACCTGGCCATACAAATACCTTTTCCAGGATCATCGCCCCACCAAATAAGGCTGGAAGCTCGAACCCGAGCAGTGTGATTGCTGGAATCAGGGCATTGCGCAGTGCATGTTTGAAAATAACCGTCCGTTCCTTCAAACCCTTGGCGCGTGCGGTACGGATATAATCCTGACGGATGACCTCCAACATGCCTGTACGGAAATAACGAGTCAGGCTTCCTGTACTCAGCATCGTAAGTACGAGTGTCGGCAGGAACATATGCTTGAGGACATCCACCATATAAGCCCACGAGCCTGCTTCCATCCCTGCTGTGGTCATGCCCCCAACCGGAAGAATCCCCCATTCAAGGGCAAATATTTTGATGACCAATAAACCAATAAAAAATGAAGGCAGTGACATACATAAGAAAATGAATAACGTAACGAACTTATCGAATAACGAATATTGAAACTTAGCTGAAAATACCCCTGCAACAACTGCAATTAGCCAGCTAAAAATAAGACTAAAAAAAGCGATAATAAAAGAGTTCCATACATAATTGCCAATGACCTTCGTTACTGGCTGCTTATGCTGCAATGAATCCCCCATATTTCCCTTTAACATATTACCGGCCCATATAAAATAACGTTGGTATTCCGGTTTATCCAGCCCGTAGATATGTCGTAGCTGCTGCGCCTTCTCGGCGGTCATATTCGGGTTCTGCTTGGCTGTAATATAATCACCCGGCACCATGGCTGAAATCGCAAAAACGATAATGGATATGCCAATAAGTGTGGGGATGAGTTGCAGCAGTCTTCGAATAATGTACTGCTTCATATTCATTCCTCCAGACGAATAAAGTGATATGCCCAGCTCGTGAGAGCTGAGCATACAATTGGCAACCCTTATTGAGCGATTTGAGCGTTATGCAGAGTGAACTCAAAATCTTTGTATGGTGTAATTTCTAAGCCGGATACACGTCCATTCACTGGCCACATATCTCTGCGTTGGTACAAAAAGATAGTTGGCAGATCTTTGTTCAGCTCTTGATAGAGCTGTTTGTAAATCTGTTTGCGTTTTTCTTGATCCAGTTCATGCTTACCAGCAAGTGTTAATTCATCAACCTTTTTATTGGAATAGCCGATATCATTTTGTGCACCATTCGTAATAAAAGTCGTTGTGTCCGGGTCTGGAGTTAAGCCCCAAGCCGCAAAGAACATATCAAACTTGCCCGTATCCTTTTTATCCATAATGGCGTTAAAATCTAAAGTTTCAGAAGTCAGCTTGATGCCCAGTTCCTTATAGTTATTGGACATGATCGGTAGCAAGGCCTCTACTACTGGATTATCAGCAGTCGCAGAGAAGTTAATGGTCAGCTTTTCTCCGTCCTTTTCGCGAATTCCGTCAGCCCCAACCTTCCAGCCTGCCTCATCCAGCAAAGCCTTCGCCTTCGCTGTATCAAATTCATATTTGTTGATGTCTTCATCCGTGTAAGACCAAGATTCTGTAGACTGTGGAATATTAATGACATTCGCATATGGGCCATACACGCCCTGCACAATCTCTTTACGGTTTAAACCAATAGTTAAAGCTTGACGTACTTTAGGGTCCTGGAATTTCTTTTCCTTGTGATTAAACGCAATATATCCATAGCCATTTGTCGGCATAATATTCACGTCCAAGAAGCCTAAAGCCTTTAATTCCTCTACATTGTCTTCCGTAACTGTGATATTGTCCATGTCCGTTTCGCCTGTTTGCAGCATAGACAGGTTTGTTTCTTCTGTTGTCGTTTTGAAAATAACTGATTTCACCTTTGGTGCACCTTTGAAGTAGTTTGGATTCGCTTCAAGTACGACTTGTTGACCTGGGGAAAAGCTCTTCAGCACATACTGCCCGGAGCCAATTGGTTTATTATTAAGCGCCTTGATGCTGTCCAGGTTACCCTTCTTGAACCCTTTTCCGTAATAAGCTTCTGGCATGAAGTATTGCTCACCCAGATAATCTTTTGTATAAGCTGTTGCTTCTGTAACGGTTACCTCTACTGTGTTATCATCAATGACCTTGATCCCCGAGATATCATTCGCCTTGCCATCGTGGTATTCCTTACCGCCTTTAATCTTAAAAGATAATATATCGCTTTCTCCATCATAATTCGGATCATGCAGCACTTTGAGAACAAAAGCATAATCCTTTACGGTTACTGGAGTGCCGTCACTATACTTCACACCTGGTTTCAGATGGAATGTGTATTTTAGACCATCCGGCGATACATCAACCTTTTCAGCCAAACTATTTTCATATGTACCATCTGCCTTCACCTGTAAGAAGGAATCAAATACTGTTCTGACTACATATAAATCGTAAGTTGTTTGCCAGAATAGCGGGTTAAATACCCCTTTAGGTGACGTCATACCTACTACAATGTTATCTTTCCGATTCGTTGCTCCTGGAGGATTTTGCGACAAATCCGTCGCTTTAATAACACCCTCTGTAACTGGTGCGCTTGCTTCATTTCCCTCTGTTTTATTATCCGCATTGCCTTGCTGCGGCTGTGCCTCATTAGCACCTCCACTACATCCTGCAAACAGAACACCAACGATCGTAAGCACCATAAGCAAAGAAACCCATTTCTTCGTTTGCACCATCCTGTTAATCCCCCTTAGTCGGTTCTTTATTTAACAGCCTGTCTCATTCCTGCGGTGATTCGTTAAAGCTCGAGGTTCAAAAATGAAGTTTTGCACATCCTCCTTACTGTTCCTAATGATAGTGTAGAACACATGTTTTAGACCCTTGGTCAATTTTGTGCACTGACAACCATTACATTTTTATTAAGGTTTATCTTAAGTGTAAAATAATATCACGTCAATATCTTTTTTTATGTAATATGCAATTGCAAAACATCTATTTTTGTAAAGTTTATGAAATTTACTTGTGGAAAATGACAGAAAACTGAGTGTTATGTAATATAAAATAACATTTCGAATGACCGAAATGTGTACTCTGGCGAGTTGGGGAGCTTGTAATTTCTTAAGCCACTAAAAGGTGATTTATACTTAATGGGTAAACATGGATTGTATTATTAGTAAGTTACAATAGATGGCACTTGTTGTCAATAAAAAAAATCATAAAAAAGGATGTCCCGAATTCTGGGGACATCCTTTTTTTCCACCCACTACTATTCAGTAGTGTAAGGAAGCAATGCGATTTGACGGGAACGTTTAACAGCGATTGTCAACATACGTTGATATTTCGCGCTTGTTCCAGTCACACGACGAGGAAGAATTTTTCCACGTTCGCTGATGAATTTTTTAAGCAGGTCTGTATCTTTATAGTCAATGTGAGTAATTTTGTTCACAGTGAAGAAACATACTTTACGACGTTTGTTGCGACCACCACGACGAGCTGGTCTTTTGTTATCGTCTCCGCCTTCTCTTTGTCTGAAGCCCATTCTTTGTCAGTCCTTTCCCAATTAAAATGGTAGATCATCATCCGAAATATCGATCGGTTTTCCGTCATCGGAAAAAGGATCCTGATTGTTTCGCGAGTTATTATTCCCGCGCCCACTATTGCTGTTACCGCCTCCGAAAGGAGACTCCTCACGCATACCTCCACCGCTATTGCCGCCACCGTTGCCGCTATCGCGGTTAGATTCCAAGAAACGTACATTATCAGCAACAATTTCAGTCACGTATACACGTTTTCCTTCATTGTTCTCATAATTACGCACTTGTACACGGCCTTCAACAGCCGTCAAACGACCTTTACGAAGATAGTTAGCGCATGTTTCAGCAAGCTGACGCCAGGTTACGATCGGCAAGAAATCCGCTTCCCGTTCGCCGCCTTGACTTGTAAACGGACGGTCTACAGCCAGGGTGAACTGGGTTACTGCTACACCAGACGGTGTATAGCGCAGCTCTGGATCTTTGGTCAAACGACCGATCAGAATGACACGGTTCAACAATCCAATCCCCTCCTTTGAGCGTTGTTCATTACATAATCACGTACAATAATTAAGCTACGTCGTTCGTAATGAGATAACGAATTACTTCGTCAGAAATTTTCATGATACGCTCAAGCTCAGTAACAACAGCAGGTTCTGCTGTGAAGTTTACCAGAACGAAAGAACCATCACGGAATTTCTTGATCTCATACGCAAGACGGCGTTTAGTTACATCGTGATTCGTAATTTCGCCACCGCCGTTAGAGATGATACCTTGGAATTTGTCGACTGTCGCTTGAACAGCTTCTTGTTCAATGTCAGGACGAATAATGTACATCACTTCATATTTGCGCATTCTTTACACCTCCTTATGGACATAAGGCCCTCAATCTCAGTTGAGAGCAAGGAACGAGCCTAAACTCGCACTAAAACAGTTTACCAAATCGAGAACCTGAATGCAACCTGCAATTTCGAGCATAAGGCTAAAAACTGCTCACACACATCATATCACTGGTTTTATACAATTTTATATCACACCACAAATTTTGCATATATAAAGGAAATAATTTTTGATTAACTACTCTCTGTGTACCCTAATTTCGCATGTTTCTGTTTAAGACAGCGCACAATAACCGTTGCAGTCCAAATTCATTATCTAAGGAGGCACAACCGTATGGGTGAAAAGACTGAGTTCGTACCCGGGGATAAGGTCCCAAACGACGGCGTATATATGGAGGTTGGAGAAAAAAGCTTTCATACTGAAATCCAAAACCCGCAGCAAATAACGTTGGAAAGAGGCGATTCTTTTCCGAAGACCACCAATCATAATCGCAAGTGGAAGAAAAAAACGAAAGCTCGCGTCCACTAATGTATATTTCTTCGGAATCCTGGCCATATTATGATTAGGCGATACAACAGAGAGGTGTGGTTCCGTTGGACAACGTAGCCTTACAAACTGTTAGGAGATCCATTCCGGGCATTAGAAGCGTTAGGTTTGTGTAAAAGGACACTGTCTTTTCAACACGGTATTGCTAGTCAGTACACCGAGTTTCATGATGTGATTGGACAGATCGTATCCTGTTAAAAATGTATCGCCTACGATGGAGGACCTTTGTGGTCCTCCTTTGTTGCATTATCGGACTTTTTGCATATACTGGTAAAATGCAGATTAATTCAGCTCCTTCTGCTAGAATATATCCAAGTACAAAGACCTACTATTTACGGAGGTTTAAAGATGAGCTATTCTCGTATATTAAAGTGGATATCAGGTATATTCGAATTGGTGCTGGCTGTACCGATTGTGGGAGGAGCTATTGTCATGGGGACTGGCTACTCAGCTTTAGGGTTTATGCTTGTCCTGCATGCAGTAACACTTATCCTGTCGTTACGCAATCAGGAAGCGATCTACGGTTCTGTCTGGGGAGTAATCACTTCCTTGCTAGCCTGGATTCCTTTTGTTGGCTGGGCACTCCATTTAATTGCAGCCATCCTTCTGATGATCTCTGGCTCAAAGAGAACAAAACGCTATCATTACCCGCCTAATCAGCTATAACAAAAGAAAGCTCCTGACAGCAATTATTTCAAATGCTGTTAGGAGCTTTCTTTTGCTCTAACGCCTTATTCATTCACCAATAGATTCTTAATCATTTCTTCAATATCGTTACATTCATTTTTAGTAATCTGATTTATTTATTGCCATAAAACAAAAAATCCCCCACATCAGCAGACGTAAGAGATTGATTTAGTTCATAAAGTTAGTGGCGGAAAGAGTGGGATTCGAACCCACGCACGCCTTGCGACGCCTAACTGATTTCGAGTCACGTAGTTGACGCTAGAGTTCCGTTAATCCTGCGCTGTGTCACCGTTTAGCTTGCGGTCACATAGCGGACTGATTCCGTTAACCCTACGCTGTTTGAATTAGTTTCTTCTATTATAATAGCACGCGCATATGGAGCTATCAAGAGAACACGTCTATAAACGAAGAAAAAGCGCCCACCTCCGAAGAGATGAGCGCTTAGTTTATCGTTATATTAAGTTACCCCGAGATAAAAAATAATGTCCGGATTGTTTTCGCACCAGATTTAGGGCCGCGCGAGGGGGCGCTTGGGGGTAGCGGTCGTTCCTCATAGCGTTCAATTTCCGTTTTACTCAGCGTTTTCCACCGACTCATTTACGTTAGCTTTTGAATCGGACACTCGGACGCACTGGCCTACGTGCCGGATAAATATACAGCGACGTGTATCCACGTACCTAGCTGATCGGTAATCATGCCGTTGTAGAAAACGTCCGAATCCCGCGCCCCGTCTACGTTTAACGGGCAGTCCCGAAAAAGCACCGTATACACCGTATATACATTTCCAGTTAATACGCGAGAAAACCGCATAACCGCGCGGTCTAGCGAGTATACACGATGGTAATTTATGCACGGAGGTAGATGCATAAATATCTCGCTTAACCAACGTAGGACGCGGCACTTAAATCCGCTACTACGGAAACCTCACGCCCGCCAACCCCCGAGTTACAAGGCGGGCGTGCGTCGGAAGCCTCGTGTAGGTAAACCGGGCTATATGTCCGGAATCGTCGGATTATCCCGCGAGCAGTCGGTCTAACTCTTCGATGTCTTTGCGGATGGCTTCGTCCGATCTACGTTTGTTCTCGACCTCTTCACGCATGTCAACAACCTCCGTCCGATCCGTAAGCAACCCGTATCTACGCATGAACAAATCGATTGCCTTTACGGAAGGCATACCGTTATTACCGCCCATAATCGCTTTCATCAACTGAGTGTACACGGTTGACCGCATCGAATCAAGTTGACGCTCAGCCAGGTAGTTAACGTAGGCAGCGAACGTTGTCTGCGCCTTCCACTCGTACAACGTCGAACGCGCTATGCCGAGTTCGTCCGCAAGCTCCTGCATTGTGCGCTTCTTTCCACCGTCGGAAAGTAGTTCGCCCCACTCGTTAGATACGAGTAATTGCGCGGCTCGTTGCTGCTGCGGTGTAAGCTGTTCCTCCAGTCGTATACGCTGTGAACTCATTCGGACTCCTCCTCTATACGCTTCCTCACATCAGCTATTGCGGCTTGAAACGTTTCCTCCTCGCTAAACGCTCCCACCTTTTTCATCGTGTCCCCACTCGTCAACCAATTGAGCGCAATATGAAGGCTCCGCACTTGAGTATTAATGTCGAGTGTATCCAGCTTATCCTCGTCTATTGCGTTGTTTACGCGGTTAATAACTCCAAGAGACAGCTCAACGCCCAAGCCCGGTATGCTGCAAAGCTTCTCCCCCGCGTGTTTCAGTAGCTTCGCATAAACCACGTATTGAGATAGTCTATCCGTATCAATACGTGTAACCTCGCCCTCGGCCAGTATCCGCGCGTACTTGACCATGATCGCGGTAAAAGGTTTGAGTCGGTCAATTATAGCGAGCGCCAGCGGAGTGCTGACGAGCTCGGGTAATGGTTTCGGGTACGGGTATAATCCTTGTTCAATACGGAGCTTACGTATGCACTCCGTTAAACGTGTGACGCCGTTCAATACAATCATATCCCCTTTCGTAAGTAAAAGAGCGAGCCGCAGCCCGCCCGTTATTAAATCCGATCCAACACGATATAACGTTGTCCCGCGCCGAACGACGCAACGGCCACGCGGTCGCCCGCCTTCAGCGTATCGTGAAACGTAATCTCGAATTCACCGGACGTGAATGACCCGAAATTGAACACGTCGCTGAACGCCTTCGAATCAACAGGCGTGGACGACTCCGTTTCCTTTGTTACGCGCGTATATCGGTTGAGTTCGAGCGCAGTCGGTGACAGCGACCCCGCGGAGCTTTTAACGGATACCTTTCGGGTGTGTTCGCGCAAATGCTCCGGTACGATTACGTCGTCTCCGTCGAGTTCGATTTTCATGTTATCGACTTGTACGCGGAGAGCTGGCGGAGGGGAAATGATGGACGCGTATTCGATATCGACCTCTACGTTGTGGCCGATCTGTTTAATGACGTCGCGGAATTGCGATACGCCGTTACCTTCGATTAATTTAATCACTGAGTTGCTCTCCTTTCGTTAGATAGCGAGACGGCGAGCCAACATACTTGCGAACCTTTCAACGTCCATGTCGCTATTAATCGTTACGTTCTGGATAACGATTGATGGAGCGTTACCGCCTTTGCCACGTTGTTGATCGCGCCATTCGGATGCTTCGTGCTTCGTGAGGACCGCTTCATCACGATGGAGTGTAGCGGGATAACCGTTTATAGGTACTCGGTCGAGTCCGCCCGCGTGCTTATTGCCAAGCTTCTCTCGCCGCTCCGCGTTATGTGCCGCCAACTGATCGTCTGGTACACCGCCCATCCACGTAGGTAAGTGTTTATTCGTCCAGTCAAAGAACCCGTTCACAGCGTCGCTCGATCCGAGAGACTTCGCCCCCCGGTCAATATAGACGTTAGATGCACCACCGCCTGCACCTATTGCAGCCCCTGCGAGCGCACCGCCAGGACCAAACACACCACCAACTATCGCACCGCCACTGCCATTAAGTACCGCACTAGCGATAGGGTCATTAGCGATCGCCTTTTGTATCCCGTCAATTAATCCAGATCCAAGTTTTAACCCGACACTCACAAACGTTGGTACGGCTGCTTCGAGAGACGATGCCATGAACTGAACGACCTGTGCTGTCAATTTCTCTACTGCGTCTCGTCCCCCACCATTCCACCAATTGGAGAACGCCTTTTCTATCTTTTCGAAGGCGAACGCGACTTTACTTTTAATGTCTGGAAGCTTCGTAAACTCAGGGTTATTAATAAAGTTATCCTTGAGGAACGTCTTAGCGGTTGTTACTGCGCTCTGTACGGCTGCGGTAATCTGCGGAGTATACTTAACAACGAAGTCTGCGGCAGCTTGCGCAAGCTTCTTCAGGATCGGCATTGTCGGAAGCAATGCGGAAATTCTTAAAGTTTCCAATGCCCCTTCGAATTGTTCTACCGCACCGGCTGCGCTATCCATCTTCTTGGTTGCGACTTGTAACGCGGTGACATTCGCCATCTCTTGTTGGAACTTCTTAACCCCCGCCGCGCCCTCCTTGAAGAGGATGTTACCCGCACGGATCGCATCGGACCCGAATATCTGATGCAAGTAGTATTGACGCTGTTCGTTCGTGAGTTTCCCGAATCGGTTCTTTAACAAGTCCGCTACTTGCGCTAGGTCTTTAATCTGGCCTTTATTATCGTAGAAAGCGGAATGTACGAGATTACTCGCTGTTAGGAACTTCTTCGTTTCCTTCGCAACCTTAGACGTTCCGACCTTGAGCCCCGTCTGCGCTGCGACATACTTCTCAATGTCCTTCGTAACCGCCTGGACGGAAGTACCCGTAGACTTAATGCCCTTCTTGCTCATAAATGCGAGTGCGTCCGTAGTATTTACGGTCAAGAGGTTAAAGTCTTCGAACATTGCGTACGCCTTGTCCGTCATTGGCACGAGGTTCGAAAGCATCGTTTTCAGCGATGTACCAGCGTCCGCACCCTTTAATCCGTTATTCGCGAACAGACCTAGCGCTGTATTTACGTCTTTAAACGACATGCCGACGCCATCCGCTACGGAACCGACCGCTGCTAAGGAATAACGCAAATCGTGTACGTCAGTCGCGGATGCGTTCGCCGTGCCCGCCAAGATATCCGCAGCCTGAGCCGCTTCTAGTCCATCCTTTTTGAACGAATTTAGCGCGGTTGACATGATCTCCGCTGCCTCAGCCAAGCCGAGACCGCCCGCTGTTGCGAGATTGAGCGCCGCGTTAAGTCCGCCCTTCTTACCGACCTGTTCGACGCTCATGCCCGCTTTGAGTAATTCCTCGATCCCTTGTGCGGCCTCAAGCGCGCTATATTTCGTTGCTGCACCTTGTTCGAGTGCGAGTTGCTGCATGGCTTTCGTCTGTTCGTCCGTTGCGCCCGTTAACGCCTGAACCGTCTTCATCTGCGACTCGAAATCCATCGCCTTCTTTACGGAGTCAGCCGCAAATGATACTCCGGTTACCGCTACCCCAAGCCCAGTCGCCGCTACACCGAACTTCGTTATGCTGCTAAAAGCCTTGCGCATGGGACGGCTCATATCGTCGACTAGGCGTAAGTGTCCTATCAGGTCGAATGAAATTTAGATCGCCGTCCTTTCGATCGCACGCACCAGGAGTCCCAACGCCTTGTAAACCGTCATGGCCGGTCCTACTACGCCTTTTCCAGTCCGGACGGCTTCGTCTACGTCGTCGATCGCGGGAAGTAGCTTCTTCATACGGAATCCCATCGCTTGTACACGCGCCATGTCTGAAGCTTCAAATTTTGCGGCCACTTCGTTCCATATCGCTGCCTGCTCAGGAAAGCTATCTGCGAAATCATACGAACCGAGACGCTTGTGCGTTAAGACCGATTCAATCAACCGAATTATGGGCGTTACGCGCTCCATATCTGTGAGAACGCTGTCCGGTAGTTTAGACTTACTCATTCGTATTCCCCCTTTATCTTTGTTGCGCCGCCTTCGCTTCCTTCGGCCAACTTATAAGTACCAACTGCCAATAGCTTTCGGCTTCACTGGCTCTACTGGTGCAAATAAATAACCACTCCTAGTCCTAAGTGTTTCAATCGCGTCATCAACTCCCCAGACCCTGCCGTTATCGTCAATTGATACGCCGGACAAGTCCGCCAGTGTGTACGCGGCGTCGAGTGCATCCGGACGCACACCGGCATTTCTTGACGCGACCAAAAACTCCGCCCGGACAAGGCGTTTATTTGCGGTCTCTAAAACATCATCGCTCATTACTCCGCCGCCTTTCCGGTCCTAACGCTTAACGTTGGGTTCTCGTCGTCTTTATAAATCCAAGCTCGGTCTTCCGCAGTTTGACGGACACGGTCGCCTTCCTCATCTACAAACGGTTCCGGCATATGTTCCGGATGTTTAACAAAAAATGAGTCCGTATCGTTGATATAGCGCGCATAATCTGCCCCGAATATTTCTTCTGCCGCGCTGTTTACGATAACGCTACGGTGAACGCGTGAATCCTCAACGAGCATTTGCGCAATCTCAAGGACTTCGCTGGCCCCGCGAAAATCCTCGCTTTGAAACGGCTTCATCAAACCGTCGTACATCTCGCCGAGTTCTCTACGGACGGAAGTCGTTACCGCTGCGGCGCCAGTTCCTTTTTGGGAGTTACCGTCCCCTGGAGTAGCGAGGACTTTCGTTGTGAGCTCCGCAAAGTCGTCACGGACAAGCTTCGCAAGGTACGGGTCATCCAACTTTTCGATGAAGCCGCGCAGCTTATCAAACGCCGACTTCTGCGACGTGGCGAACATTAATTCCGTTTTCAGTGACCGGAAAGCGTCCTCAAATCGGCCGAGTTTCGTCGCATCTGGCTTTCTCGGCGGCGTGTAAATCACCTTTTCGGCTTCCTGGATTGTCTTATTGATGTCCGCGACGTACTTTTGTCTCATCGTGTGTGTTTTTTGCAAGAATTCAATCGCATGTTTTTGTTTAGCTTCGGCTTTGACCTCCTGCTTGCCCTCTTCGGTGAGGCGGCGGTCCGATTCTATCTGTGAAAGTTCAGCGGAGAGTTTCCTTTTATATTCCAGCATCATACCAGTTGAGGATTGTTCAATTTCGCGTGCTCTCTGTAAACTTGCCTTTGCTTTTGCGTAACTCATTTTCATTTCCCCTTTTAGTTTAGTTTGCTTGTACGTCCTTCGCCGCAGGCTTGCCGCCTCTACCCTCCGTTAATACGTAACTCACGTGCAAGCCGACCGGCACCTCCGCCGTATCGAACGATTCGCAGTCGGATAGATGGAAGAATACGCGATCCTCACCGGACGAGATGAACCCGTAGCCCCGATCGCTAAAGTACGAAACTACACCGGATTTACGCTTTTCTCTCGCCGGCTTATCCGACTCCTTCCGACTGATACCGAGTGACGGGCCGATGCTGGCGATCTCATCGCCGGTACCGACGCCGCCTGCCCACGTTTTTGAGTTAATGAATTTGCTCACGCTGATTCCTCCCCTTCAAACTCTTTAACAAACTGGTCTACCGCTCCATTGACGTTTGACACCACGGCAACCGGATATTTCCCGAAAAGGTGCCGCCGATCTTGTACCTCGAAGTACCCGGACCATAGCGCATCAACGGCGCTTTCTAGCGGTGTCTTCTCTGCATTAACAGGCCAAGTCCCTGTCAGCATATCAACGCGGGACGCATCATAAATCTTAACGATATCCTGGCCGCCCTCTTGCTTATGGATAACTTGCGTACATTGGTCGCTCATTTCCGTTTCCCCCTTCGTCTACGTTTCCGTTCCTCTTCCGCAATCATAGGCGCAGCGAATCGAATCCACGCGCGGGATACGGAGTCACCGAATGTAACATTTATCCCGTCAGCGAACGTTACAACTGTGTGATACTGCGGATTCACGTTTACTACCTCCTCGCTACTTGTGTACTCAAATATCGACATTGTACGGAATCATCGCCGCGCCAGGCTTTACACCGCTTATCCGCTTTTGACATCGCGTGAAGCAATACGCAGCTCGAATCCGGCTTGTAATACGGACAATATGTAGCCGCATCCTCTCGATCACTCACTAGCTCACCTCCCGTTAAAACCGTGCATAACCGGTGCTCATTTCCCGTGTTTTCGCTTGATTTCAGACGCGCAAAAATAAGCCGAGGGTCATTGTTCCTCCGCTTGTCTAATACGCTAATACCACGCTAATTCAACGTATAGGGTACTGCGCCGTCATGCGCTGATTTGGCAATTTAACAGCCGCTTGATTGACCGTTTCCGCGCTTCCGGTACACGATACTGAATCGCAATTAACTTGCCGAATCGGAAATACTCAGCCATGATGTGAAAATCCGAATAGCTACGCTTGATCTTCGCCATAACGGTAGCATCCTCTGTGTAAGCTGCGAGGTTGTCCGAATCGATCCGCCATATCTTGTTACCCACGTAAGGCCCTCCTTTTGGGTACGACAAATAAGCCGCCTCGAAATTCGGGCCGCCTTGGTGATGCGTTTTTAATTGAAGAGAACTTTAATCGCTGCCAGCTTTTCCGCCGACCCTGCGAAGACAACACGCGGATTAACTATAACCCGGCGCTTTCGTTTATCATGGACGTCGGGCACGAGCAGGAAAACGTTCTTGCTGTTGAGCTTAACCGCGTCGAGTGCTTTGCGAAGTTTCTGCGCGTCCTTATACCCGAGTAGCGCCGCGAGTCTCTCAACGTCCATCGGCTGTAGCCGGTCTTCCTGCGTCTCTTCCGGATTAAAACATACGATGTTAGTGTTGAAGTTGATAAACGGAAGCACCGCGTAGAGGATCGCTAATTGTTTGACTTCACGGCCTTTTCCGTAAGTCTCATACAAGCCGCGTACAGTATTGCGGAACATACAGATATAGCGGTACTCGGAAAGATCGTATGTGTTCTCTTTCTTGATCTCGCCGCGATAGAATATTGACGGGTTCGTGTATAAGTCCCCGGTCTCCTCGTCCTCCGAGATGATTGATTCCGCGACTAGCTTCCTATACAATTCTGAGCAGCTAGTACGGTGCATGCCGAGGAGATTGGTAAGACCGGCGCGTTTAATGGGCCGCCCGTTGTCGTGCTGGAGCCTGCCGCCGTCGTAGCTCGTATAAGTCCCGAGGAACATTACACGGGCATAATCGGATTGACTAAGCGACGGAAACCGCTCGACAAATGTTTCGCAGCCTTTAAAGAGCGCGAACACAAAACCGCCGTGCTCCTCCGCCCATTGGCCGAGTACTGTGACGTTGCGCGCCCCACGTGCCTGCGCCTCAGTCGTCCGGATGACTGTGTCAATCGTAGAGGAAAGTCCGGCTTCTGCTAGCAGTTTATCCGCACGCTCCTGCGCTACGATCGCAGCCCCCTTCGTCTTTTGCGGTAGGTTTCTCCAAACTCGATTGGCACGTGATCTTTTATCAGAATTGCTCATGTTACCCCTCCCTAGTGAAAAATACCCAGCTTTTCGACTACAAAATCGGCCAGATACCCAGCTTTTCGACTACATAACTTTTTGGTGAGTAGAGGCTAAAAACCCACGTCTGGCGCGGATTCCCTCCGTTTTTATCGACTCTTCGGAGATTCTATCCCTATAGTAAGTCTTATACTTTTTTCTTCTTGGACGCGCAGAATACATGTGAACATACCACAACACCATGCTGCCGCCTCCCTTCGGTCGTTGCCTCACCGCACCCAAAAGACGGCACGGTGAAAATATATCTCTATCATAATCTTTCTCGCGTTTAGAATATGTACAGACGTCCCGGTAGGGGCGGATGTCCGCAGGAGCGGAGCGACGCGGAAGGTAAAGCGGATGGACACGACATATCTACCGTTGTAGCGTCTACTTTCCCGGTAGTAACGTTTCCCGGTATATCTCGGCTAGGCGCGTTAATTTATCCGGCGTAAGTTCGAGTTCTCTTTCGAGCATATCCGCCCTGACTTTCGGTAGGTTACGGGCCCCCTTCTCAACGTAAGAAACAAATCGCCCACTTACGCCCATCAACGCGCCTAATTCTTCGTATGAGAGTCGATAGACTGCGCGAATGATACCGATGTTGCTTTCGTTAACGACCGCCATTGTAAACACCTCCCTGTACGTTCTGATTTTTGAACTAGCTGCGTAAATAAAAAGACCACCGTCATGTCGTCAGGCACACGACACGAGTGCGATTTTACTTTCACAGATAAGGCCTTGAGATTACCATAAAAACAACCTCCCATCGAAAAAGTTTCCTCATAACGTATAGATAAGTAAAAGGACAAAAAGCAGGGTCAAAACGGAGGAATTTACGCGGTCCTCTCATACACGTATGTAACTGAGCGGTTAAAAAACAACCTATATCGTGGAAATAACGTAAGGGCGTGCGGAGTTTACTCGCACCATGCGTATCCCGTGAGGAGGTTCTACTTCCTCATTGTATATAGTCATGAACCACCTAAAAAAACAACCAAGTAATGAAAAAAGACGCAGGAAATATGCACCAATTTGTCGAATTATTAGCGTAACACAGTACGAAAGGGCTACATTTTTTTGGAAAATAATGGGCGTCTACAGCGGATGTTTATTTTTATACTGCGCAAATGGACAGAAGCGCATCGTTGTGTTTATTGACAACGAGTTGATCGGTGCGTGCACGATAAAAGAGCTTACGACGGATTCTGTAAAGATCGAGACAAAGCGTTTCATACGGCTAATTGTACGTTTAAATACGTGGCTTAGGCTCAAATAGGAGGACTGCTTTTTGAAATATTTATTGTTAGATACTAATATCTTTCTTGACATGGTTTTTTCACGCACTAAGTCAAGCCCCCCAGAGACGCTGTTGCGCCTAGATAATCTACTAAAGTGGGAAACTATTTCCCTAATAGTGCCTGAGATAGTAATAGTGGAGACACAAAGGCATATTCACAACTTAATCAATGAAATACCTAACAATGTAAACAATATATTGAAAATGTTAGAGGAAAGTTATTGGATTAATATAGAGGCAGAGTTGCCTAAATATAAAGCTGTAGTAAAAGAAACTAGCAAAAGCCTAAAAGAATATAAATTGCGGATGGAAACTAATAAGGAAAATTACATGAAAGGATTAAGCGTACGAGTAAACCGTCTTTTTAGTAAAGCAACAATTATTAAAACTGATAACGACTTAGTGTTTAACGTTGCAAAAAGGAAACTTTTCAAAAAGTGCCCCCTACACACTAACAAACAATCAGACCAAGATGCGCTTATTATTGAGACATTGTTAAATATTAAGAATTATATTGATATTGGTCCTAAAGATGAAATTTACTTTATCAGTAGAAATTATAAAGATTTTTCAAAAAGCAAGGCAGAGAGTGATATATTTCATGATGATATCCAACATGACCTATCTGAAGCTGGTCTCATAGGAACAATAAAGTACAGAAATTTATTATTCAAAACCTTAAAAGACGATTTTGACGTAGAGCATATAACAGCTAGTGAAATCCAAGAGGAATATGATGCATTTTTGGTTGCTCAAGGAGAGAATTACAGCTACAGTAACTATGATTACTATGCTGATTTGGCAGATGCGCTTGATGATGAATATAATCCGAACGATTAAACCATAAGCTCTGGAAACACCGGACTTAGCAGCGCCGACGACTTTTAACGTTTACCACAGTTTCGTACACGTTCGACAAAAACTTTTTAAGAAAAATGGAACCTATGTTCCTATCCTGCGTATATACTGGATATAACAAGCAGACGACCGGTGCCTGAACCGGATTTACCGGCCGATCGTCCGAGGATGATAAATTATGTGAACTACGCCTGCCTGACGGATATTGCCGTATCCGGACGTAGGAATTATGGTAAGGAGCCGGCCAGCCTACCGAGACGTTGGCGCGTCTTACGTAGACCGACCGAGATTACCGAGCAGTTGGCGCTACTCAGCGATTGTTCCCTCCGATTGGCGTCGGAAAGTACGGACATTTGATTGGACCGCTCGTTGGCGCGAGGCAGCCTGATAATACACGCGCGTCTCCTCCCCATTTAAGTAGACGGAACGATTGGCGTCGAACCGTTTGCGTTTAGGTTCATCGGAATGCGCGTTATCCCTTCTTCTTAACGAGATTGAGACCGAGATCACCACGATCATCGAGCCATAGCAATTCGTCGATTAGAAACGTCAAACCGTCAATTGCCCGGAGCCGGTCGAGCGTTTCTGTGACTACTTCTAATAAGTCGCGCTGAACGTTATTCGCGAGTTGAAGGCCGCCGGAATCCCCGTCGATAAATAAGTGCGTGTGCTCCGGATGGTCGACTTTGCGGACGTGACGAAGCCATAAAATACCGTTCTCAAGGTGGAAAAAGTAGTGATCCGCGTATAAAACGCCCTCTACGACTTCATACATATGCGGCAGATCGTACGGGCCATAGGCCAGCGCCGCCCGTTCCAATTCGGTTGACTCGCCCATACTCAAACGCCCCCATTCGGAAATACGTTGTTAAACGCTGTATCTAGTTCTTTTAACGTCTCAATTCGTTCGGTATCGGTGAAGTGCGGACTTTCTAATACGTTGCCGACCGCGAGAACATAGAACCGAAACGCGATCATTAACGCCTCGCCCGTAGTTTCGGAACCCAGCCGATAATCCGTGAATATTTCCAAGTAAGACATTACGTCAACACCTCTCGCGCAATCAGTACGATAGCGTAGATGAATTTTAGTACCGCGACGATACGTTTGCGATTCTTACGTGATAATACGATGTTACGCGTAGTTGATAAATTGCTTACTGCGTTCAATCTGGACGCCTCCCTTCCCGACAATGAATCCGAGTTCCTTCATAACGTCCATTGATAGCGTTAAACTACCGAGCGGCGACCGTTGATTGACTCCGGTTATCCGCCAGAATGCCCGCGCCTGTATGACGAGCTCCTGACGTGTGCCGACGTACCGAACTATGTAGTTCCCTGTGATCGGATCGAGTACGTAGCGAACTTGAGCCGGAGTAACTAGCGGGCGTACAACACGGAAGACTTCGCGCTTCATTTCTGCGTCTAGTTCAAAACCGAGTTCGACGAGCTGTGCCGGAGTGGTTTGGACAATGTCACCGTAGAGATACGGATTAGCTTGCGGTATAATGGAAAAGAATAATTCCGATGTAACGCGGAGTTCTTGACGAGTGCGGCCGCTTCCGACCGTGATGATGACGTTACTTTCGCGACGATTACGGATGAAACCTAACGTGATTGACATATGATTCGCCTCCAAACGGGATTTATAGGATGAATTGCGTGATGCTTCGGAACAGTACGATGTTGCGCAAAATGGAACCTTTTTAATCTCGATTACGTGTTTCGTAATTTAACTATAATTACGTTTTGCGTAATTGTCAATCTTTAATTACGTTATTCGTAATTAATTTTTGGTGTCTTGCTTACTTAAGAGAGGGGGGTAAAATTTTGAGCAATAGAATACTTGTCTGTGATTTAAAAAATCTTCTAATTGAAAAAGGATGGGAGCAGAAAAAGCTATCTGAATTAACTGGTATTCGAGAGGCAACCATTTCGGAGTTGGTTAGAAACAAGAATAAAATGTTTCCCCGTCAGGTATTGGAGAAGATTATTAATGTTCTGGAGATAGAAGATATAACAAAACTAATTCGTATTGAGTACATACCGACGAATGCCAAAGAAATTACCGATCAAAACGCAAAAAAGAACCGCTAACCCTGTATATAGGCTGCGGTTCTTTATTTAGTCATTCCTAGTCGGTATTAAAGAAACATTTTATCCTATTATACTTCCGCATGTAGGACTGCAAGTATAACCCGCTTGAAAATGACAATCTTTTGGCTCTGAAGGACCTAATCTTTTACATCTATGATCCTTTTTGTCTGCAAATAACTCTAGGCTCATCCCCATCCTTCCCAATAATTGACAAAACTGCTTAAATGTTAACTTTTCCGCTAAGATGTCGTAACGAAATCCTTCTACTCCTTGTTCTCCAAATTCAATTTCATCTAAAAAATTTTTCTTTGATTCTGTTTCAAGAAAATTAAATGTTTGAAAATATTTATCTAATTCTTCTTTATTGGTTATTAAGTTGTTTGGCTTTTGTTTTAACAGGCTTAGAAACTCTTCCTTATTTGTAGCAGGTGAGAAACCAAGACCTTCGTAAAGAGGTGATTCATTTTCCATATACAAAGTGACCTCCTAAATGTTAGGTTAATAATATTATGTTGTCCCGCTCATTTTTTTTTATTCATAAAAACACAGTAATACTTATTGTATTTTAGCCTTAATGTGGTATTTGCACAAAATAGCGTAGGTCCCAAACGCGGCTGCGCTATTCCACACGAAAATATCTGTTCTAATTCGCTACTTTTATCAAACTATTCCCAACGACTAAAAACACGGTAATTAGCACTAAAATGAACGTAGAAAACCACCGTGCATTTAACGCACGGAGGGCGTATTGTGCGTACCCCTGAAGAATGCTCGTATAACGAAAAAGCCCGTAATCCTCTACGTTGAGGATACGGGCTTTTAACGTGAAATTAGGCATTTATGGCGCTACCCTTACGTGGGTATTCAGAGCGGAGTTACGGCGCTTATTTGCGGTCAGAACCCAGGAGATTAACGCCTAATAACTATGTACGCGTTTTGTCTGAAACCCCTCTTCCGAGTTAAGTCCTATCATTTTAAATAGCTGAGTTATAAAGTCTCCAACAATTTGTGGCGCTCTAATTGCCATTTTTTCTACGATACCATCGTTGTATACAATTAGCTTGTTGGAAGAATCAAAGTGTATTATTTTATTCCTTAACTTAGTTAATTGTATGTACGCCTTCTTAATTTCTTCCGGGAACTTCTGCGCCAATAATCTTTCAATTATTTCAATTTTTCCTGGTATTGACTTAAAAGATTTCGGTGGCTTAATGACAGGATTGTTAAGACTTTTCAACAATAGTTTATCATCTCTATTCCTTAACTCATTTTTAAACTGTGATAAGTGTTTATGTATTACTTTTGCCATAGCTGCTTCTGCGGATGTACAAAAGTTTATGATAGATGATCTATTATATCTGTGCTTTGTAAGTTCATCACTTGCATTACGGGCTTCGTGTAGATAATACAATGCATCATTAAACATTTCAGCCATATACGATGTGGAAACAAGGGACACGTCTTGTTCGGAGGCCATTTTGCCAACTCCTTTGTTACTTAATTTCTCATTGCACCCACATACAACCCGCCCAACACCCCGAGCACGCCACAAGCAATCCCCGCGATCATAATTACCGGCCCTTGTATATCGCGGCCTTCAACTTTTTTCGTAAGGAATCCGAGAATGACCGCGATTGGAGACGTAACTATGGGGAACCACAACAGTGAGAGTACCACAAACGTCCATCCGAGGAACGCGAGCGCGCTTCCCTTTCTTTGCTCACGCCTTTCCGTTGGCTTGTCGCTCTTTACGACACCGTTAATCAAACCGAATCCCTCCGTATCTCACGTTACGTTTACCTAAATAATACCATTGGACTAGTACGTTGTCACTAAAAGAAAAACGGACCCACTCACGCAATTTCCCGCGCAAATGAGTCCGTTAAAATCCGCTTACTTCGTATCTTCCGTCTGCTGCTCTGCTTTAAACGTAGAGTACACGCCAGTCCCAATCAACGCGTACGAAACGATGTCTACTCCGCACTTTCTAATTATCTAATCGATTAGACAATTAGGATGAGATTGTGTAAACTAAAAATGTAACGTGTTACAAAAAGAAAGAAGCCGTAATGGCAAGACGCACGGCTCCTTTATAAATTTTCTTAGAAATAGCCGATCTCTTGGCGGGGACTAGGCTATTTTCTTTTTTGTACCTTATTTTCTTCGCGTTTCTGCTTAAATGTAATTATAGAAATAACGACGGCCAGCAATGTCAAAACAAACATTCCAAAATTAATCATTAACGACATAGACTCGAACACACTCATTCATAGTTCCTCCATGCCGTGCGTCTTGCTTATATAATTATACAACATACCTCCGCCAAACCACAGTACTCTCTCAACTATAAATTCCTCTCATTTTCGAAGCCTCGATAACGGAGAATGTTTCCGGTGCTCATCCGCTAAACTCCCCTCACTAATCTGTACATACTTCCGCGTTGTTGCGATATCCGCGTGCCCCATTAACTTCTGTAGATGAAATATCGACATTCCATTCTCAGCCGCCATAGTAGCAAAGTTATGCCTCAACACATGCGGCGACATCGATCGTCCTAACTTCGCCTTCTCCGCGTATTTATCGAACGATTTCTGTATCGTCTTTTCACTTAGTTGCTGTCCGTAATTGGTTGTGAATAAGTATGGCGTGTCAAAATGCTCCGCTGTCTCTGTGGATAACTGTTTTAGTAGCCGAGTTGTAGTTGTGGATAACGGTAAAATACGCGATTTACGGTTCTTATTCTTCACCGCCGGCAGCACGATTTGTTTCCTCACGTAGTCAACCTCAGACTTTTCTAACGCACACACTTCCCCGAGGCGCATTCCGCAATCTAATATCAGCGTCATTATTATATAGTCACGCCATTGCGCCCATTGTCTTTGATCAGGAGCCTTCATAAAGCGTCGCAGCTCGTCTTCTGTTAACGGCATAACTGTATCGACGTCTTGGCGCATTAGAGACAGGTTTGCGACCGGATTACGGTTAATAACGTCCTCATCGTATAACACATTAAAGAACGTCTTCAGCACGCGTATACGCACGTTCACAGACGCCGGAGAAAGCCCCTTACGCTCTTTATCATAGTCCGCCTTGAACGGGTGGCCCGCGTAAAACTCCTTGTCATTGGCGCACCACAAGACGTATTCGCGCAGCATCGCCGCCGTCACTCCATCAATCGAAATATCTCCGTACCTCTCTGCGACCCATTCGTTGAAATAGCCCATGTTCTGTATGTAACCCTCGATCGTCCGTTCCTTTAAGTTATTAGCGCGCTTCACTTTAACAACGAAATCAAGCGCATCCTCCAGCGAGTACGAGGGCGTCCATTTTACTACGACTGGGTCACGTTGAGTAATCGTCTTTCTTCCGGTTCTCTTATCCATACTAAAAAACCTCCTACGCGTGGTTAGCGTAAGAGGTTAACGGAATCATTTAGGTATATCGGAATCATCTAGCTCAATTTCGTGTAAAAATCGTATAGCTTTCGATCCACATATCGTACTGTAAACGTTGATACAGCGCGATTTATTATAGTGGCGGAAAGAGTGGGATTCGAACCCACGCACGCCTTGCGACGCCTAACTGATTTCGAGTCAGCCCCCTTGGACCTCTTGGGTACCTTTCCGCAGCAAGGATAATTATATCATCATTGCTTTCATGACGCAAGCTGATTTCTTGTTCACCATGATCCACTTTCTCTGCTCAAATGGTTTCCGAATTCTGCTCGTCACCACTGGACTTTGAGCGCAGCACCTTTTTCATATTCTTTTCGAACTTGGCACGCGGAATCAGCACACTATGCTGGCATCCGACACATTTGATTCGAATATCCATCCCCATCCGGATGATTTCCATCTCGTTCGTTCCACACGGATGAGGCTTCTTCATCTGCACAATATCCCCTAGTTCAAACGACTTACGCTCCACCCTTCTCTCCCCCTTTTCTTCCTGGCTCATCTTCTTTTTCAAGGGTGATCGCCGTTTCCAGTGCGGCCTGACGATGTTCCTCGTCCTCCAGAGCCCTCTTGATATTATTCTGAATATCACGCTCTACCAAGGCCCCTGTGTTCGGCATACATTCCGCCACAACACGTACGATATACTCTGATGTAGTCATGGACTGAACGCCTAACACATCCGGCATATTAAGTATCTGCGCATTGGACTCTTCGATGCCTTGGATCGCCTGTTTTACCAAGCTGACGGCTTCCTCCAGACTACGCTCCGCCTTCATTGGCACATCTACCACCGCCAACGCGTTGGACATGGAGAAGTTCGTTACTGTCGTAATGGAGCCGTTCGGTAAAATGTACACCTCACCTTTCCAGCTCACCAGCCTGGTTGTACGTAGCCCAATCATTTCTACCGTCCCCTTGAAAGTCCCCGTCTGAATGACGTCTCCTACGGCAAATTGATCCTCAAATATAATGAAGAATCCGGTAATTACATCCTTAACCAAGCTCTGTGCCCCAAAACCTACAGCCAACCCAAGCACTCCAGCTCCAGCAATCAGAGGGCCTAGATTTATACCCATTTGCGATAGCACCAGCATAATCAAGATGAAATTGAACACAATATTTGTTACATTTTTCAGCAGTTCGCCCACAGTCGTTAACCGTCTGGTATTCAATCGGAATCTGCCGTTATCTCCCTTTTGCTCCATCGACTTATCTATAATTTTATTAATAACTCGAATAAAGATACGTGTAATGATGAAAATAATTACGATTTTCAAAATCACAAACAAAAAGGTCGACCACATCGCACTATCTGTAAGCCATTTCCATACAGCATCCTTCCAATGAATCGCACCTTGCACTACGTCATCCGTGTCTAAATTAC
Source organism: Paenibacillus sp. T2-29 (assembly GCF_052921365.1). Classification (NCBI taxonomy): domain Bacteria; kingdom Bacillati; phylum Bacillota; class Bacilli; order Caryophanales; family Paenibacillaceae; genus Paenibacillus; species Paenibacillus sp. T2-29. The sequence continues at coordinate 481,303 of NZ_JBREVE010000004.1, forward strand.
CGGCCAACCAATGTATAAAGGTCATGCTGTACTCCTCCTCAAACCAGGGAACTACTCTTTCTATTTCCCACATTCTATTTCCTATCTATATAAGCATATCTCCCGACTTCAAACAAATGGCTATGAATAATCTACTTTTCCCGAGTATAAAAGCACAAGTTTATCCATATACTAGCTACTATCTTGAGAATAATTGTTACCCGCAGGCCAAGTATATTCTTAAAGGTAGGCGAGCATAACCTGCACACTCCATTACAGGACGAAAGGAAGATTCCATGACTTATCCATCTGACTTCATTCCGGGGCAAGAACCCCTAAGCTTAAAAATATCATACACCGATCCCGGGATCCAATCAGCCATCATCCATCGCTTGCTGTTCCATCTGCATCAGGCACGGAGTCTGCAAAATATCGTCATCATTTGCATCGGCACCGATCGTTCTACTGGAGATTGCCTTGGTCCGCTTGTGGGTACCCACTTGTCACGCTATAAAAGCCCCCTGTTTAACTTGTATGGAACATTAGATGATCCTGTACATGCTATGAACCTGCAAACGACGCTGAACGGCATACATGACCGATACGAACAGCCTTATATCATTGGCATAGACGCATGTCTTGGACAAACCTCCAGTGTTGGATGCATTCAGGTTGCAGAGGGTCCTCTCAAGCCTGGAGCAGGTGTAAATAAAGAATTACCGCCGGTCGGCGATATCCATTTGACTGGTATCGTTAACGTCGGCGGCTTCATGGAATACTTCGTGTTACAAAATACGAGACTAAATTTGGTAATGAAGTTATCAGATATCATAGCTAGTAGCTTATACTCCGCAATTAGGGAGTGGCATTACCGGTCTGTCCTACTTGCTGCGCAAGAGTAATAGCTTCTTTCTCTTCAGGTGATAAGGAATAAGCGGATTGTCCCGCTTCCAGAGGCTTGGCATACACATATGAGCCATCCCGGTTATAAATACCGGTCAATACTATTCCGTCCTGATTATCGTCTACAATAGCCAGAGAGAAGCTTAAATCGCTCCCTCTCTCACCAAAGGCATTATAACGTTTGATGCCTATATGTCCCTTCAAGCCAGTCAGTTTGCTGCGTAGTGATTTCATACTTGCACGGTGGGCTTCCTGCTCATCTTCAATCGTATCCATCTGCACCTTTAAATCAATCAGCAGCGTTTCCAAATTCTCTACACCGCTGCCTGCCATCATGGTTTCATACTTTCGCCGCATCTTCTTCAGCTTTGATCCCTGTACAATAATAACAATCAACAGGATAAGCAAAATAAGCACGATTCCTGCAACAATTCCAGCAAGCTGCTCCATGATTAGTCCATTCAATTCAGCCATATGTTTGTTTCTACCCCTCTACCTCAAAAATCATGTTACTGCTTTGCTTACCTTTTATTTTAAACGTTTGAGAACAGCGAGACAAATAACACAAGGCTATTAGTTTATCCATCAAAACCATTCTGATTCCTGCAATTCCAGACAAAGCAAAGACATATCTCACTTTCCATTTCACTCAAGGAGACATGTCCATATTTTTACGGACTACTGTAATAGCTCCAGTAATCTTTCCAAATCCTGCTGGCTGTAATAATTCAATTCGATTTTGCCTTTATCTTTATTGTGCTTGATCTTCACAGTTGTTTTAAAACGCTCGCGTAGGGACTCTTCCATATGGTCAATATAGGGGTCCTTTTTTCGTACCTTTGCTTTAGCTTTTGTTTCTCCAGGCTTATGATCCAACTGCTGTACGGCTTCCTCGAGTTCACGAACACTCCACTGTTGCTCAATGCATTGCGAGGCTAGTTGTTTCACCATGTCTGGATCTTTGAGCCCAACAATTGCTCTAGCATGCCCCATAGACAATGTTCCACGTGAAACATGATCTTTAACCTCCTCAGGCAATGCGAGCAAGCGAAGGAAATTGGCAATGTGTGAACGTGATTTTCCCACTTTCATGGACAACTCTTCCTGAGTTAAGGAGAATTGATCCATTAACCCCTGATAAGCTACTGCTACTTCCATTGCATTTAAGTTTTCACGCTGTAAATTCTCAATCAAGGCAATCTCCATTACCTGCTGATCTGTAAAATTGCGAACAACCACAGGTATGGTCGGATTCCCGCAAAATTGAGATGCCCGAAACCGCCTTTCCCCGGCTATAATCTCATATCCTCTCAAGACACTACGCGCAATAATGGGTTGGATAACACCGTGCTGACGAATGGATTCTGCTAGTTCCTTAATGGACTCCTCATCAAACGTTTTCCGAGGCTGGTATGGGTTCGCCCGCAACTGGCTGAGCGGAATGTCAACAACCTTATCCTCTTCACTGACTGTAAGGGAGGGAATAAGTGCGTCCAGTCCCTTTCCCAACCGTTTACTCATAAGATACCACTTCCTTTGCCAACTCAATATATACCTCTGCCCCACGAGAACGGGGATCATACGTAATAATGGACTGGCCATGTGATGGTGCTTCGCTGAGTCTCACGTTGCGTGGAATAATCGTCTGATAAACTTTGCTCTGAAAGTACTTTTTCACTTCTTCAATGACCTGAATACCCAAGTTTGTGCGAGCATCAAACATGGTTAGCAACACACCCTCAATTTGCAATGAGGTATTTAAATGTTTTTGTACTAAACGCACGGTATTCAACAATTGACTTAATCCTTCCAGCGCGTAGTATTCACACTGGATCGGAATAATGACTGAATCGGAAGCCGTCAATGAATTGAGCGTCAAAATACCCAGCGATGGAGGGCAATCTATTAATATATAATCATAATTATGCTTGACGAGCTGAAGTGATCTTTTTAATCTCAATTCGCGAGAAATAGTTGGTACCAGTTCGATTTCAGCACCTGCTAATTGAATGGTTGCCGGGATAATATCCAATCCCTCGACCTGTGTACTGATAATCGCCTCGCTAGGGTCAACCTCGTTAATGAGTACATCATAAATACAATTTGCCACATCCGCCTTATTGATACCCACACCGCTGGTTGTATTACCTTGCGGGTCGATATCCACGAGCAATACCCTTTTGCCGAGGGAAGCAAGTCCGGCGCCCAAATTCACGGAAGTAGTCGTTTTGCCTACTCCGCCCTTTTGATTGGCTACGGCTATTATTTTTGACACTTCATTCACCTCATAATTTAATCGGAATCCTGCTACGTTCCATGATTGCAAAAGCTCTATGAAGACGTTACTTAGTCCTTAACTTACGGATAACGGCAATTTTCAAAATAGAATACGAGTATGCTGCGGTTTTATGTTGGCGTTAGACAGAAAAAGCGGCAATTGCTGCCGCTGTACGCTTCATCCCTTACTTACGTTTGGGAATTTGAATGACAATCTCATAGTGATCCTCATGATCAGATTCCTTTGTTTTGATATCCAACCCTGAGCCAGACACCATATCAATGGATTGACGAATCGTATTCAGCGCAAGCCGGACATCCTTAGTAAAGGAAATCCGCTTTGATTTCTTAATCGTGGATACTTGTTTATAAAAGGCAACTCGTGCCTCTGTCTGCTTCACATTGAGTTCCTTAGCAATTACTTCATCTAAAACCTTGTACTGTAGTTCTTCGGTCTCTAACGACAATAATGCACGGGCGTGACGCTCGGACACCTTCCGTTCCATTAGGGCTTCTTTCACTCTCTCCGGCAAATGAAGCAGCCGTATTTTATTAGCAATAGTGGATTGGCTTTTGCCAAGTCGCTGAGCGAGGCTTTCCTGGGTAAGTTGATGCAGGTCAATCAGCTTTTGATAAGCTACAGCCTCTTCAATCGCAGTTAGACCCTCACGCTGAAGATTCTCAATCAACGCGATGGATGCAGCTTGTGAATCATTAAACTCACGAACAATGGCTGGAATCGTCTCCATACCCAGCTTGGTGACAGCTCTCCAACGACGTTCCCCTGCTATAATTTCATATTGTCCATTACGGAAACGAACGACAATCGGTTGAATTACACCATGCGTCTTAATAGTCTGGCATAGCTCATCAATCTTCTCGTCGTCAAATATGGTGCGGGGCTGATAAGGACTGCTGACAATATCCCGAACTGGAATTTGTTTTATTTCGTCCCCATTGGATCGCTCCGTCAAACCAAATAGCTTGGAAAATTGTTCTTTCATTCCGTATAATACCACCTAATTTCATAATAGCACCATACAAACAGCGCTTCGTGAAAAACAGTTCCTTACGGGGATTGTAGACCCTTCTATATGAAACAGCGCCGTAAGCGGGTACACTCCACGTACTCCCCTGACATTTGTTGTCCCACTTCCCTATATGTATATCTGAAATCATGAGTACGGGAAGCAGCCAACTTACACTAAAACGATTATCTCTATTCTATCACTTTTCCAGTCATAATCCTATCGTCTCTACCAGCTTTTCGAAAGGATAAAAGAATAAAATTATGTAGAGGGTATTACGCAAGGAGTCTTCTTAAGCAAAGATCTATAAACCATAAAAAAAGTGAATGTTTCACGTGAAACATTCACTTTCTTTCAAACATTTACACTAAGGGCGTCTTCAAAGGAGTACCTGGCTTACGCGGGTATTTCCGTGGTGTAGCTGCTCTTTTTTCAATAATAATCATATGTCTGGCTGCATCCTCAACAGGTAGCTGGAAGGCCTGAACATGCTTAATTTTCCCCTTCAGCTCTTTCAAACTGTAGGAAGCTTCCCTGATTTCTTCGGTTGGATCGCTACCCTTCATCGCTGCAAAGTGCCCACCTTCACGGACAAAAGGCAGACAAAATTCATTTAGTACCGCGAGACGGGCAACGGCTCGGGCTGTGACCAGATCATAGCTATCACGATATCCTGCTTTGCGTCCCAATTCCTCTGCCCTGCTATGAATCAGTTCGACATTTTCCAGTCCCAACTGCTCTACAACATGTGCTAAGAATTGTATCCGTTTGTTCAATGAGTCTACAATGGTCAATTGAATATGTGGAAAACATATTTTCAAAGGGATACCAGGGAAACCTGCGCCTGACCCAATGTCAGCCAGGCTCTCCACATCATTTAACGGAACATAAAAGGCAAGTGAAACAGAATCGTAAAAATGCTTGGTGTACACCGCTTCTCGCTCAGTAATACCCGTCAGGTTCATTTTTTCATTCCATTCAACCAGCACACGGTAATATGTTTCAAACTGCTCTAACTGACTGTCATTAATCACAATGCTATGCTCTGCCAGCCGCTGCTTGAACTGCTGTTGTATCGCGTCCATTAAGATCCCCTCGCTGCCGTTACACGGTTATAGTGCTCCAGATAAACCAGCAAAATGGAAATATCTGCAGGAGTTACACCGGAGATACGGGATGCCTGACCAATGGACATCGGACGAATCTTCTCAAGTTTCTGCTTGGCTTCAATGGCCAAGCCTTGAACTTCATTGTATGCGATATCCTCTGGAAGCTTCTTCTTCTCCATCTTTTGCAGGCGTTCTACATGCATCAACTGCTTTTCAATGTAGCCCGCATACTTAATTTGGATTTCCACCTGTTCTTGCTCCTCCTCAGTAAGGGCTACAGGTGAAGGTGAAATTTGTGCCACTTGTGCATAGCTGATCTCAGGTCGACGCAGCACCGTCAACAGATTACTACCGTCCTGTATCGGTGCAGATCCGCCTTGCTCCAGCATCTCATTTACATCAACCGGACGAACTTTAGCTAAACGCAAACGCTCAATTTCTTGCTCTACCTTTTGTTTTTTATCCAAAAAGCGCTCGTATCGTTCATCTGTAATCAGGCCAATATCATGCCCAATCGGAGTCAATCGCAGATCCGCGTTATCATGCCGCAGCAACAGACGGTATTCTGCACGGGAGGTCAGCAAGCGATATGGCTCATTTGTACCCTTCGTCACCAGATCGTCAATCAGAACCCCAATGTAGCCTTGAGAACGATCCAGTACGACGGGCTCTTTGCCCTGCACCTTACGAGCTGCATTAATACCAGCCATAATTCCTTGACCCGCAGCTTCTTCATAACCAGATGTCCCGTTAATTTGACCTGCCGTGAATAAGCCAGGTACTTTTTTCGTTTCCAAAGTAGGCCACAACTGAGTAGGTACCATCGCATCATATTCAATAGCGTAACCATTACGCATCATTTCTACCTTTTCCATCCCTGGAATGGTACGCAGTACTGCTAATTGCACATCCTCTGGCAAGCTTGTCGACAAGCCTTGAACATAGTATTCAGATGTGTTTTTACCCTCAGGCTCCAAAAAGATTTGGTGCTTCGGCTTATCACTGAAACGCACCACTTTATCTTCAATAGATGGGCAATAACGTGGTCCCGTTCCTTCAATCAGACCCGAGAACATCGGTGCACGATGCAAATTATCATTAATAATCTGATGTGTTTCCACTGAAGTATACGTTAGCCAGCAAGGAAGCTGCTCATTATCCGAGGACTTCGTTTCATAGGAGAAGAACTTCGGCTGATCATCGCCTGGCTGTATTTCTGTTTTACTAAAATCAATTGTATCCTTATGCACACGTGGTGGTGTTCCTGTCTTAAACCGAACTAGATCAAAACCAAGCTCTCTCAAATGTTCAGAAAGTCTCAACGAAGGCTGCTGATTGTTCGGACCACTCTCATACATCAGCTCACCCATAATGATTTTCCCGCGCAGATAGGTGCCAGTAGTCAGGACAACTGCTTTACTACGATACTCTGTGCCCGTCTTCGTAATTACACCTACGCATTGACCGTCTTCTATAATCAGTTCTTCAACCATACCTTGGCGTAAGGTCAGATTCGGTTCCTTCTCCATCGTTTCCTTCATCGCATGCTGATAAGAAAACTTGTCTGCTTGCGCACGCAAGGCATGCACGGCAGGACCCTTACCAGTATTTAACATTCTCATTTGGATAAATGTCTTGTCGATATTCCGACCCATTTCGCCACCCAATGCATCAATTTCCCGTACTACATGACCCTTTGCGGGACCACCAATAGACGGGTTGCAGGGCATGAATGCGACCATATCCAGGTTTATTGTGATCATCAATGTACGACAGCCCATCCGTGCTGCTGCCAAGGCGGATTCTACGCCCGCATGGCCCGCACCGACGATAATCACATCATAGTCGCCTCCTTGATATCCCATACCTCTCTTACCTCCTTATACATTCGAGTCTTCACCCCGAATATGTTCTTGTGTATCTATAACGATAGCAGGCTTAAAACAGCCATGCTTTAATGTTCTACTTACCCAGACAGAATTGTGAAAATATTTGATCTATTAACGCATCATGCGCAGTATCGCCTACAATCTCACCCAACTGCTCCCATGCCAGCCTTACATCAATCTGGATCATATCAATCGGAACTAATTGATCAGCGGCTTCATAGGCATCTACCAATGATTGGCGCGCTTTCTTCAGCAAAGCAATATGCCGTACATTGCTGACATACGTCATATCCGCTGATTCCAGCTTGCCGCTAAAGAATAAATTCGATATAGCCTGCTCCAGCCGATCTGCTCCCTCATTTTCCTTCACAGACATCGGCACAATAAGCTCTTCAGGAACATAGCGCAGCAACAAATCCCGGTCTATTTGGGCCGGTAAGTCCATTTTATTCATAATAACAATCGCTTGTCTACCGCGGATTTGTTCCATTAATGCCATTTCATCCTCGTGCAGTGGTTCGTTGGCATTAATGACGATGAGCAGCAGATCCGCTTCACTCACTGCCGTTCTCGAACGCTCTACCCCGATCCGTTCCACGACGTCCATCGTTTCCCGGATTCCAGCTGTATCCAGCAACTTGAGCGGAATATTATTAATCGTCACATACTCCTCAATAACGTCACGGGTCGTACCCGGAATATCGGTCACAATCGCCCGTTCGCCCTGAGCCAGTGTGTTTAGCAGTGACGATTTGCCTACATTCGGCCTTCCGACAATCGCTGTAGTCAGCCCTTCACGCAAAATTTTCCCCTGCTCCGCTGTATGCAACAGCCGATCAATCTCCGCCATGACCTGGCTGCTTTTATCCTTGATTAACTCAGACGTAAAGGATTCTACATCATGCTCAGGGTAATCAATATTTACTTCGATATGAGCAAGTGTCTCGACCAAAACATGACGCAAACGACGAATATTCTGGGACAGTTGCCCATCCACCTGCTTCAAAGCCATCGAAAAGGCTTTATCCGATTTGGAGCGAATTAAGTCAATGACGCCCTCCGCTTGACTCAGATCAATACGACCATTCAAAAAAGCACGTTTCGTAAATTCACCTGGCTCAGCCAGACGTATATTTTGCAGCAGTAACAAATCCATCACTCGTTTAACGGCTACCACCCCGCCATGAGTGCTGATCTCTACCACATCTTCTGTTGTAAAAGAGCGTGGTGCCCGCATCACTGTAACTAAAACTTCCTCCACCTTCTCTTGGCTTTGAGGATCTATAATATGTCCATAGTGTACCGTGTGCGTCGGAACCTTACTTAAGGGCGTTTTACTACGGAACAAAGCCTCCACTTCCGTGACCGCTTCTGGACCGCTGACCCGCACAACTGCAATGCCGCCCTCGCCGACAGCCGTTGCAATGGCAGCTATGGTATCGCTCAGCATATCGTTTCTACCTCCTATCAAGTAAAAACGGCATTGCCGCCCTTCATCAAGGACGGCACCCGTTCAGTGTGAAATATAAGAAAAAAAGCAATGGCTTCTGCAGCTTGCAGAGAGCCATTGCGTCGGATTATTTCTTGGCAATGACAACGCGCCGATTAGGCTCGTCCCCCTTGCTGTATGTTCTAACCAGCGCATGCTGCTGGAGCTTGGCGTGAATCAGCTTCCGCTCCTGGGACGGCATTGGCTCCAGTACCACTTCCTTGCCATAGCGAACAGCTTGGTTCGCTAATCGTTCCGCCAAATCCTCCAGCGTTTTCCGCCGACGTGCACGAAATTGCTCGGCATCCAGCACAATTCGGATAAATTTATCAGAATGACGGTTAGCAACAATATTCGTCAGGTACTGCAAGGCATCTAATGTCTGTCCTCTGCGGCCAATTAGCATACCGAGCGATGGACCGGAGATATCCAGAGTACTTTCATCCTTGCGATGACGGACATCGACTTCGACGTCCAGTCCCATGCCTGCAGCAGTTTCACGGATGAAACGCACCGCCTCTTCATAAGGATCTATATGTCCCCTGGATGCTTCCATGTTCCTCTGCGCTTCCTGCGCAACAGACCCAGCTTGTGATACAGCCTGTCCCACGTCAGAAGGTACTTGAGCCGATACATGAGGTTCAGCCGTGTGTGTGGTTTCAGGAGACGGCTCAGAAAGCAGCGTAAGCTCCACCTTCGCCTTTTTGACCCCTAGCCACCCCAGGAATCCTTTTGACGGCTGTTCCAACACGTTTACGGTTACCCGTTCACGGCTTACTCCCAGCTGGGAGAGTCCTTGTCTTACAGCATCTTCAACGGTTTTTCCTGATGTCACGACTTTGGTCATCTCGACTTTTTAGCCCCCTTCGTGTTTTTACCACTTTTTTTCTTACTATTAGAGGAACCTGTTTTCGTGAGACTGGCTGTTTTCACATTAGCCAATGCTGCGTCCTTATCATTATTCCGATAAAGGAAATAGTTTTGAACAATCGTGTAAATATTACTGAAGAACCAGTATAACGGCAAAGCAGACGGGAAGTTATACGACATGAATAGAATCAGCACCGGATAGACATACAGCAAAAATTGCATTGGTCCTTGCTGCGGTGTCGGATTCATCTTCATCATCATCCAAGTTTGGATAAAAGTCGTAATCGCTGCTAGAATCGGCAGGATAAAGAAGTGATCCGGTTTACCTAACTGGAGCCACAAAAAGTCATGATCCCGCAATGCCGAGTTATAATAAATGGCATTATAAAGCGCGATAAAAATGGGCATCTGTACTAACAAAGGCAGACAGCCCGCCATTGGGTTAACCTTGTTTTCTTGAAACAATTTCATCGTTTCTTGCTGGACTCGCTCAGGTGTATCCTTGTATTTCGCTTGAATTTCTTTTAATTGCGGCTGAATAGCCTGCATTGCTCTGGAACTGCGTACTTGCTTGAGTGTAAGCGGCAAAATAATGGTACGCACGATGATCACCAGAATCAGTACGGCCAGGCCATATTCTCCAGAGAACCATTGGGCAAATGTATCCAGCGCATACGAAAACCAGTAAACGACATATCTTTGCCACCAAGATCCATTGGCCAAGTCTGCCGTCGTGTAAGAATTGTGAGCCGCCTGGGTACATCCGGACAGCACAGCAACAAGTGCCAATAAGGCAATCAGGAGGAACCATTTTCCCCGTTGAGTCTTCAAACGCGACACTTCATAACCCCTTTCTTAACCAATCCATTCCAACGTAAATCATACCATATCCTGTAGGACAAAGATACTGATTATCGGCGCGTAGACTTGAGCAGCGAGGCTTTGCGCAAAACGTGCAGCACGCTTTTCTCCAGCTCTTGATACGACTTTGTAACCGCACCCTTACGAACGATAAAAATCAGGTCAATCTGCTCCACCAATTCCTGCTCATGATGGCGCACGATTTCCTTAACGATCCTGCGCATCCGGTTGCGGACAACTGCATTGCCGATCTTCTTGCTAGCCGAAATTCCGACGCGGAACTGCTCTACCTCTCTGCGGCGGAACCAGTACACCACAAACTGATGGTTGGCAAAAGATTTGCCATGGCGGTATACGCGCCCAAAGTCCGCCCGGTTTCGTAGACGCAATTTTTTTTGCACGGCGCTTCTCCTTGCTCATCTCTTTTACACATATCGGTAAGCAACCCTTACCTCTTATATAGTAAGAAGTATGGACAATATTCCAACATGGTAATCTCGCTTATTTTATATCCGTTTTCAAAAACTTCATCTAATATAGAGCAGGATGCAGGGCTTGTCCCTCTTTTTACACTACATTTCTACAATTAGAAGAAGCAATCCGATCCATAAATACTTCAATTATGAAAAAAAAGACCACCGTAGTGGTCTTTATGCACGCATTACGCACTCAATACTTTTCTACCTTTTTGGCGACGAGCTGCCAAAACTTTACGGCCATTCTTCGTGCTCATTCTTTTACGGAAGCCGTGAACTTTTTTACGTTTGCTGACATTCGGTCTGAAAGTCGGTCTCATTGTGCTGCACCTCCTTACAAGGAATACGTTTTATATGGAATATACCTAACATAGCAATCTCCACAAAAAACACCTTTGTACATTTAACCACAAATAGCGGCCAAAGTCAATGTACTTCTGAATTCTCTCCCTCTTTTTCACATTCAGTAACCCTCTCCGTCTTCCCCCATCATTCACTCTACTCTTTTCTTCCCCTTTATTCCTGATTTTTTCGCTTCTTCTCCATGATCAAGATTCATCAACATTTTACTGTGAATTTCGTCCCTCACATATACTGCTCTTTTAACTGCTCTTTTAACTGCTCTTTTTTTCATTTATTTAGTTCCGCATTTGAACCCACGTCGTTTCAGATCCCCACCATCTGATTTGCCAAAAATAATGTCGGAAACGTTACCGGAAATTTTCAACACAAAAACAAGCCGCTGTAACCAAAAGGCAACAGGTGTTATACACAGATCCACAAAAAGAATGGAATTGTGATTTAAATGGTCATAACCTGTGCATAACATTTTAGAGTGAAAAAGAGTTATTGTCGAAAACTGAACAAATTATAAACAATATCTTGTGTTGTGAATAAAAATTGTACACAACAGATTGAATTTGTGGATAAATAACCACGAGTCATTGAAATACAAGGCTTCTTTTGCTATGATGATATTACTTTTGAATGTGAATATGTTGTTTTACCCTCCATATTATCAACACCCTGTGGATAAAGTTGTGAACAAGTTCAATTTATCCATCTTTTTATTTTTGTGCGGATTCGGGATTCTGGGGATATATTCTACATTTTTCATTTGATTTCGACATATTGCAGTCCCGTTTTGGCCTGCGGGATCAAGAGAACGGATCGTGCCGCACATTCCCTCCTGAGAAATATCGCCCTTCTTCTGCTGATCAGCAGTGGAATTTTCCATTACTATTTTTCAGGGCATTTTGTGCTGCGTTCTCTCACTACACTGCCGCATGATTTAGGCGGCGGTATGTCTTTTTATGGCCTTCAAACAATATTTTTGTGATTTTAGGCGTTTTGCCGAAGCGCCGAGAGTAGCTCTCTGCAGCTTAATTCGGTAAAATGTCAGGATTTAAAAGGAGTGACGTCTGTGGACAGCCATACCTCTGAACTATGGCAGCAAATTCTATCCATTATACAAACCAAGCTGAGTAAGCCGAGTTACGATACTTGGTTTAAGGCTACCAAGGCAGCGAAACTAAATGACCACTCCATTGTGATTTCTGCACCGACAACTTTTGCCGTGGAATGGCTTGAAAGCCGCTATACCAAGTTAGTCGGGGCAACGGTTTATGAGATTTTGGGCAAGCATTTAGAGGTCAAGTTCGTTATTGAAGAGAACAAGCCCGCCGAGGTCGACCTTCAGCAACAACCTCAGCAGCAGCCGGTCGTTCAAGAAGAAGCTGTGTCCCATATGCTGAATCCCAAATATACATTCGATACATTTGTCATCGGATCGGGGAACCGTTTTGCCCATGCGGCATCGCTGGCCGTCGCCGAGGCGCCGGCCAAAGCTTACAATCCGCTGTTTCTATACGGTGGTGTAGGTCTGGGGAAAACGCATCTGATGCATGCTATCGGACACTATATTTTGGAGCACAATCCGACCAGCAAGGTCGTTTATTTATCGTCGGAGAAGTTTACGAACGAATTCATTAATGCCATCCGCGACAACCGTGGGGAAAGTTTTCGGAATAAATATCGCAACATTGATATTTTGCTCATTGATGATATTCAATTCATTGCGGGCAAGGAATCGACGCAAGAGGAATTTTTCCATACGTTCAATGCGCTTCATGAGGAACGCAAGCAGATTATAATCTCAAGCGATCGGCCGCCTAAAGAAATTCCAACGCTGGAAGAACGGCTGCGCTCTCGCTTCGAGTGGGGACTGATTACGGATATTCAACCGCCGGATCTGGAGACGAGAATTGCTATTCTTCGGAAAAAGGCGCGAGCGGAAAACCTGGATATTCCTAATGAGGCCATGATGTATATCGCGAATCAAATTGATACAAACATCCGTGAGCTGGAAGGAGCGCTCATTCGCGTTGTCGCTTATTCTTCCTTAACCAATCAGGATGTATCAAGCCATCTCGCGGCTGAGGCGTTAAAGGATATTATCCCATCCAGCCGTCCAAAAATGATCACGATTCAGGATATACAGCATCAAGTCGGGGAATTTTATAATCTACGACTGGAAGATTTCAAAGCACGTAAGCGGACGAAGGCTGTGGCTTTCCCACGGCAGATTGCCATGTATCTTTCCCGTGAGCTAACCGACTATTCTTTGCCGAAAATCGGTGAAGCTTTCGGCGGACGTGATCATACGACTGTCATTCATGCGCACGAAAAAATCTCCAAATCCATTCAAGTGGATCAGGATCTATTTAAAGTTATCAACAACCTAATAGAAAAAATCAAAAATCCAACCTGAACAAGTTCGGAGCCTATACACATTTTATACACATGTGGATAGGCTTGATTTTATTAGGGTTACAGATAGTTATCCACATATTCAGTGCGCCTATTACTATTACTAATATATTTTAAAGATATACATCACCTATATAAGGCCCGCGTCAACGCGTGCTTGAAGGATTAAAACCCGTAGGAGGAACTTATGAAGATTAGCATTCTGAAAAACGTTTTGAACGAGGCCATACAACATGTATCCAAAGCGATATCCAGTCGGACGACAATTCCAATTTTGAGTGGTATTAAGCTGGATGTGAATCACCAGGGAGTCACACTGACCGCCAGCGATACAGATATCTCTATTCAATCCTTTATTCCGATGGAGGATGGTGACCAAACGGTCGTTCAGATCGAACAACCCGGCAGTGTAGTGCTACCCGCTAAATTCTTTGTCGAAATTATCAAAAAGTTGCCGTCTCAGGAGATCCGTATGGAGGTAAAAGACCAATTCCAAACCTTTATCTCATCCGGTGCTACTGAAATTCAGATCGTTGGTTTGGACCCTGAAGAATTTCCGGTGCTTCCCAACATTGAGGAAAATCAAGTGATCTCTGTGCCAGGTGATTTGCTTAAAAATATGATTAAACAGACGGTATTCTCCATCTCTACCCATGAAACGACACCTATTTTGACTGGTGTATTGTGGAATCTGGCTGAGGGCGAATTGAAATTTGTCGCAACGGACCGCCACCGCCTTGCCACCCGTAGCGCTCATTTGGAGACGTCTGAAGGCTTGCGTTTTAGCAATGTTGTCATTGCAGGCAAAACGCTCAATGAGCTGAGCAGAATTATTCCGGATCAAAATATGCTTGTGGATATCGTCGTAGCGGACAATCAGGTATTATTTAAGGTGGATCGCGTGTTATTTTACTCCCGCATCTTGGACGGCACCTATCCTGATACTTCTAGAATTATTCCGACTTCTTACAAAACAGAACTGATTGTGGACACAAAAAGTTTGAGCGAGTCTATTGACCGTGCTTATTTGCTGTCCCGTGAGGAAAAAACGAATATTGTAAAAATGCAATCGTTGGAAAACGGTGATCTAGAGATTTCCTCCAGCTCATCTGAACTTGGTAAAGTGCGTGAGGAAGTAAATGTATCCAAATTTGAGGGAGAACCACTCAAAATCTCGTTCAACTCCAAATATATGCTCGACGTGCTGAAGGTAATTGACAGCGAGCAGCTGACGATTGCTTTTACCGGCATTATGAGCCCCATTATTTTAAAACCGGCAGATTCCAGCAATGCGCTGTATATCATCCTGCCATATCGCACAACCAACTAGCGTCACCCACCCGAACAAGCGAAAGGATGAACAGGCCTTGAAAGCAATATCTATACAGACCGAATACATCAAGCTCGATCAATTTTTGAAATTAGCCGATTGTGTATCCACAGGAGGCATGGCTAAAGCCCTACTGCAGGAGGGGCAAGTCCGCGTTAATGGTGAGCCAGAAGAACGTCGCGGAAGAAAATTGTACCCAGGCGATACCGTAGAAGTAGAGGACATTGGACGTTTCGAGGTTACGGCAGGAGCATGATCGCCTGAACGGCAAGGACTCCTTTTAGGTGCGGAATAACAAGGGGGACCCTATGTGTTTGTGAACAACATTGTTTTGCAGCAGTACCGGAACTATGAACAGCTGGAGCTGAATGAATTCGGGCCCGTTAATTTGCTGATCGGACAAAATGCGCAAGGCAAAACGAATCTGGTTGAGGCGATTTTTGTATTGGCTTTAACTAAAAGTCACCGAACGTCCCGCGACAAGGAATTAATTTCTTTCGGGGCTACTTCCACCCATCTAGCTGCCGATGTGGATAAGAAATATGGGAAAATCAGGTTGGATCTCTCGTTATCCACACAAGGCAAAAAAGCAAAGATCAACGGGCTAGAGCAGCGAAAGCTGAGCGATTTTATCGGTTCGTTAAACGTGGTCATGTTTGCGCCCGAGGATCTGGAAATTGTCAAAGGAACACCGGGGGTTCGCCGCCGGTTTCTTGACATGGAAATTGGACAAGTTGCGCCAGGATATTTGTATCATTTGCAGCAATATCAGAAAGTGCTGGTTCAGCGGAATAACCTGCTCAAGCAAGCTTGGGGTAAAGATATGGCGTCCGTGCAGCTGATGCTGGAGGTATGGAATGAGCAACTTGTTGAGCATGGTGTTAAAATTGTAAAAAAGCGGAAACAATTTATAACAAAGCTACAAAAGTGGGCCCAGGCCATTCATGAAGGGATTGCAGGTGGGACAGAAGAGTTAAAATTAACCTATGTTCCCTCTTTCGGTGAGCCAGAGGAAGAAGATGAAGCTGTCTTATTGGAGCGATTTATGATAAAGTTATCCCAAATGAGGGAACAGGAAATCCGCCGTGGCATGACTTTGGCGGGACCCCATCGTGATGATTTGGCCTTTGCCATTAACGGCAGAGAAGTGCATACGTATGGCTCTCAGGGGCAGCAGCGGACGACGGCCCTGTCTTTGAAGCTGGCCGAAATAGAATTAATTCATGAGGAAATTGGGGAGTATCCTATCCTGCTGCTGGATGATGTATTGTCCGAGCTGGACCCCTATCGTCAGACTCAGCTGATCGAGACTTTCCAAAGCAAGGTACAGACCTTTATTACGGCAACCGGGATTGAGACGTTGAATGCAGAACGACTTAAGGGTGCCCATATTTATCACGTCCACGACGGGCATGTGGAACACTAAGGAGTGAGTGACCGGTATGTATATTCATCTGGGTGGAGAAAAGATCATCCGCTCGTCAGAGCTTGTGGCTATTTTCGATATCTCGATTGAAAAATCCTCTAAAATCTCCAAACAATACGTGAACCACGCTCAGCAGCAAAAGCATGTCGAGATGATTGGCGAAGAGGAAGCCAAGTCCATCGTAGTGACTCAGAATACGGTGTATTATTCCCCCATCTCCTCAACAACACTCAAAAAGCGGGCAAACCAGTTTGTTGCCAATGCTTAACCATAGAAATCTATAGAAGTAGGTGAAAGGCATGTCTATGAATCAACCGTCTTATGATGCGGGCGAGATTCAGGTCCTCGAAGGCCTGGAAGCGGTTCGGAAACGTCCCGGTATGTATATTGGCTCCACGAGCGTCAAGGGGCTCCATCATCTGGTCTGGGAAGTTGTGGACAACAGTATTGACGAAGCGCTGGCGGGTTATTGTAACAGCATTCAAGTTGTCGTTCACAAAGATAATAGCATTACCGTTACAGATAACGGCCGCGGTATTCCGGTAAGTGAACACGCCAAAATGAAAAAATCAGCGCTGGAAGTCGTAATGACCGTACTTCACGCAGGTGGTAAATTCGGAGGCGGAGGGTACAAGGTGTCTGGTGGTCTGCACGGGGTTGGTGTATCCGTGGTGAACGCTCTCTCCAGCAAAATGATCGTTCATGTCAAACGGGATGGACATGTATATGAGCAGGAATACCATCGTGGTGCTCCACAGTATGATGTCAGAGTCATCGGTGATACAGAAGAGACAGGTACCCAAACAACCTTCTATCCGGACGAACAAATCTTTACCGAAACGACCGTATATGACTATGATACGCTGCAGACGCGGATTCGTGAGCTGGCTTTCCTGAACAAAGGCATTGCAATTAGCTTGACCGATGAACGGACAGGCGCCAGCGATACATTCCACTATGAGGGTGGAATCAGTGAATATGTGCAGTTTCTGAATCAAAAAAGAGAAGCACTGCATGAACAGCCAATTTATGTCGAAGGCTCTCGTGACATGATTCAGGTCGAAGTTGCATTGCAATATAACGACAGCTACA
This sequence comes from Paenibacillus sp. T2-29, assembly GCF_052921365.1. Classification (NCBI taxonomy): domain Bacteria; kingdom Bacillati; phylum Bacillota; class Bacilli; order Caryophanales; family Paenibacillaceae; genus Paenibacillus; species Paenibacillus sp. T2-29. The sequence continues at coordinate 498,801 of NZ_JBREVE010000004.1, forward strand.
CCGAGAATATTTATTCTTTTGCCAACAATATCAACACCCATGAGGGCGGAACTCATGAATCAGGTTTCAAGAGTGCATTAACCCGGATTATTAACGATTATGCACGCAAAAATGGCTTGATTAAGGATAACAACGCCAATTTGACCGGTGACGATGTACGCGAAGGTTTGACAGCGATCATCTCCGTCAAAATCCCAGAACCACAGTTTGAGGGTCAGACTAAAACAAAGCTCGGCAACAGTGAAGTGCGAGGAATTGTCGAGTCTCTGTTCGCAGAGAAACTCCAGGAATTCCTGGAGGAAAACCCGTCCGTCTCCCGCCGTGTGGTTGATAAATCATTACAAGCAGCTCGAGCCCGGGAAGCAGCGCGCAAAGCGCGTGAACTTACACGTCGCAAAAGTGCGTTGGAAATTAGTTCGCTCCCAGGTAAGCTGGCGGATTGCTCCTCTAAGGACGCTTCGATCAGTGAATTGTACATCGTCGAAGGTGACTCAGCAGGGGGATCGGCCAAGCAGGGACGTGATCGTCACTTTCAAGCGATTTTGCCAATTCGCGGTAAAATCCTGAATGTTGAAAAGGCACGCTTGGACCGTATTTTGTCCAGTGATGAAATACGTTCAATGGTAACAGCAATGGGTACAGGGATCGGAGATGATTTTGACATCACCAAAGCCCGTTACCACAAGGTCATTATCATGACAGATGCCGATGTCGATGGTGCTCATATTCGCACATTGTTGCTGACGTTCTTCTATCGCTACATGCGCAAAATCATTGATGCGGGCTATATATACATTGCTCAGCCACCACTATTCAAAGTTGAGCGTAACAAAGTTGTTCGTTATGCGAACTCTGAGGCGGAACGTGACGAGATCATTAAGGAATTTGGAGAAAATGCGAAGTACAATGTACAGCGTTATAAAGGTTTGGGTGAGATGAATGCGACCCAACTTTGGGAAACCACGATGGACCCAGAGAGCCGTACAATGCTGCAGGTAACTGTCAGTGACGCGATGCTGGCTGATACGCTGTTCAATACCTTAATGGGTGACAATGTAGAACCTCGCCGCGACTTTATCCAAGAACATGCGAAGTACGTGAAAAACCTAGATTTCTAATGTGTGTTATTCCATCCTGATGGCTATGTTATATCTGTTCATTAGGATTGTATAGGAAAGAGTGCACAAGGGGCGCCCAAATGGGGCGTCCCTTTTCTTGTCATTAACCAGCCCGGATGGATTTGAATATTTAATTTCAATGTTTTAGGCCTTTTTCTTAGAGCGTACAGGTTTACCTGTGGATGCCGTATACCGGCCGTAGCCTACTGCATATCTGAATATTTTATGATAGAGGCTTTTGTTTGGGAGAGAAGCGAACACTTTGATGGCTGGTCTTGTATTGACCTCCAAAATCCACGGATAGTTTTGCTGGTCCAATCCTACATCTAACCCGATTTCCCTTAAACGAGGGTATCTTTTTTGTAGCTGCCAAGCTACTCGCTCGCCCATTTTCGATAATTTTTGCTCCAGTCGAACGGCTTCCTTTACATCCATGTATGGAGCCACCAATTCATTGAAAAAGCGCGTTGTCCCACCGCTGTGATGATTGGTGACGACTTTGTCAGGAGCAGCTACACGTCCTACAATAAGCGTTGTTTCCCATTGATGCCTCAAGTTCATCTGGGTTAATACCCTCAGATCGAAGGGACGGGCTTCATGCTGAAGAAGAGGAATTCCGCGCTGTATTAGATATGGACGTTTCTTTATACGAGAAGAAACCACCCTATGCAACTCATCCAGACTTTCAAAGGTGAGGATATCTACTTCATAGCGAAGCACATACCAAGTTCTCTCCTCGATGATTCCTTCTTCTGTCGGGGGAAGCTGCTCTGTCTGCCTTTCTGCGCGCATAACCCCTTTACCATAAGTACCATTATCCGGCTTAATATAGACAGTTCCATACACCGCCAACATTTCATTCAGGTGCTCAAACGTGTACAAACGTGTTTCCGGTATATAAGCGGCCAATGTCGGATGGGGAAGAATGGCATTTGTTTTGGCCCACTTACTGGATACTCGCTGAATAGACAAGTATTCTCATCCCTTTCTTTTCGAAATATGAGTCATGTACCTGGAATACACACCCTTTAACAAAACAAGGGAAACTAAAGGACAAGCGCGTAAAACAATGATATAATAGAGAAATACGGCGTTTTTCGGAATTTTGCTAAGTAGAACCCTGACCGTATACGTATTGTATGTGGAAAAGGCCCTTAGGGTGGGGGCTAATCCCCAGTTCAGGGGAATTTGTTATAATCAGGGCTTGTAAGTTGTACAAGAAAATAGCAATCTGCTACAGGCAGAAGGGGAATGACGAGGGTTTTACGCTGTAAAGAGGACAAATGCGTTTAATTGTGCTCTTTTTGTGAAAGTAATATAATTATACAGATGAGGATTTCAGCCAAAATCCTGCGCAAGGAGCGGAGTATATAGGCAGTGTCTTGTTAGGCTTTTCACATAGAGAGCGCTGTATTGAAGGATGAGAAGGAGGACCAGCATGGCGGATCAAAATAACTCGCAAATCATCAATAGGGATATCGGAGTGGAAATGCGCGAATCCTTTATGGATTATGCCATGAGTATTATTGTTAGCCGTGCCTTGCCTGATGTGCGGGACGGACTGAAGCCGGTACACCGTCGTATTCTGTACGCGATGTCCGAGCTAGGCATGTCGCCAGATAAGCCTTATAAAAAATCGGCAAGAATCGTCGGTGAAGTTATCGGTAAGTACCACCCTCATGGTGATACGGCTGTGTATGATACGATGGTGCGGATGGCGCAGGATTTTTCCTTGCGTTATATGTTGGTGGATGGACACGGTAACTTTGGCTCCGTGGATGGAGATATGGCAGCAGCAATGCGTTACACTGAAGCACGGCTGTCCAAGATAGCCATGGAAATGCTCCGTGATTTGAACAAAGAGACCGTTGATTTTATGCCTAACTACGATGGTGAAGAGAACGAGCCTGTCGTATTGCCTGCACGTTATCCTAACTTGCTGGTTAACGGTGTCGGCGGGATTGCAGTTGGTATGGCAACCAATATTCCTCCGCATAACTTGGGAGAGGTTATCGATGGTGTACAAGCGCTGATCGAAAACCCTGACATTACGCCGATGGAACTTATGGATTACATTCAAGGGCCGGATTTCCCGACAGCAGGTTATATCTTAGGTCGCTCAGGCATTCGCCAGGCGTATCAGACTGGCCGCGGATCTGTGACCATGCGTGCGAAGACCACCATAGAAGAGATTGGCAATAAAGCACGGATTATCGTGCATGAACTGCCTTACCAAGTGAACAAGGCTCGTCTGGTCGAGAAAATTGCTGAATTAGTACGTGACAAGCGTATTGAAGGCATTACGGATCTTCGAGATGAATCCGACCGTACGGGTATGCGTATCGTTATCGAGTTGCGTAGAGATGTGAACCCGAACGTCGTTCTGAATAATTTGTTTAAACATACAGCCATGCAGTCCAATTTTGGTATCAATATGCTTGCGATTGTAAACAATGAGCCGAAGATTTTGAACCTGAAAGATGTCTTGTATTATTATCTCAAGCATCAGGTTGAGGTTATTCGTCGTCGGACAGAATTCGATCTGAAAAAAGCCGAAGCTAGAGCACACATTCTGGAAGGCTTGCGTATTGCTCTTGACCATCTGGACGAAGTTATTTCCTTGATTCGTTCTTCCCAAACTGCAGAAGCAGCCCGTGAAGGACTGATTGAGCGTTTCTCGCTGACTCTTGAGCAGGCTCAGGCTATTCTCGATATGCGTCTGCAACGCTTAACCGGTTTGGAACGTGAGAAGATCGAGAACGAATATAACGAGCTAATTCAAAAGATAATGGAATACCGTGAAATTTTGGCGAATGAGCATCTGGTACTCAACATCATTAGCGAAGAGCTGAATGAGCTGAAAGGACGCTTCGCCGATGATCGTCGCACTGAAATTACAGTGGGTGAAGAAAGTATTCTTGATGAGGATCTCATTCCGCGTGAAGACGTTATTATTACTGTAACCCATACTGGATATATCAAACGCCTTCCTGTTACTACGTATCGCAGTCAAAAACGCGGTGGTCGTGGTGTAGTAGGTATGGATACCAAAGATGAGGACTTCGTAGAGCATCTGTTCATTACGAATTCACATCATCATTTGTTATTCTTTACGGACAAGGGCAAGGTATACCGGATTAAGGCTTATGAGATTCCAGACTTAAGCCGGACAGCTCGGGGGACACCGATTATTAACCTGATTCAGATTGAACAGGGTGAGTCGATCAATGCGGTAATTCCAATTGAGGAATTTGTGGAGGACAGTTATCTATTCTTTGCGACCCAACATGGGATTATTAAGAAAACACCTCTTGATGACTATGCGAATATCCGCAAAGGCGGCCTGATTGCCATTAACTTGCGCGAAGATGACGCCCTGATCGAAGTGAAGCTGACTGATGGACAGCAGGAAATGATTATCGGCACAGCACAAGGTATGTCTATCCGTTTCCCTGAAAGTGATGTACGATCTATGGGACGTAGTGCTACAGGAGTTAAAGGGATTAGTCTTGATGAAAGTGATGCTGTAATCGGCATGGATATCGTCAATACCGACCTGGATATTCTGATCGTAACAGCCAAGGGTTATGGCAAACGCACCCCTGCTGTGGATTATCGTATTCAGAGCCGTGGAGGCAAGGGAATCAAGACGATTAACGTTACCGATAAAAATGGTCCAGTTGTCGGCCTCAAGGTTGTAAAAGCCGAGGAGGACTTGATGATTATTACAGCTAGTGGCACCTTGATCCGGACTAGCATGGGGGAAATCTCCACGATGGGTCGGAATACGCAAGGGGTAAGGCTGATTAATATTCGCGATGATGATTCGGTTGCAACGGTTTGTCGTGCGAACAAGAATGAGGAGCAAGATGAACTGCTTGAGGATTTATTAGAGGATGGAGGAACTGGTGAGGAGCCAACTCTATCATCTGCTGAACCAACTCTTGAAGTGAATACAGAAGATACGGAAGGTAACGATTCAGAATCTTCTGAGGACGAATAAGCCCTGAATATAGAAACAACAAATGTAGATTGAAGAGACTCTCTGGCTATTTGGTCAAGAGAGTCTTTTTTTCTTGTTCAGGCTGATCAATTCAGACCAGTACGTTTTAAATGGCATAAAATGAATGTACAGGATCATTTCCAAGTAATATAATGACATCATAACTGGCAGCTGGAGCAGCTGTTGTGAGAACAGAGAGGTTGACCATGACAACTGTACCCGTATCCGAATTAAAAGCAGGTCTTAAATTGCAAAGCGACGTTTTTACTGAAATGGGCAGCTTGCTACTACCGAAAGGGCGCATTCTGCTACCACGTGACTTAGAGATTTTAGAGGCGTTCCTGATTCAACAAGTAGAGGTAGGGACGGATGATATTGCAAAATCCGGTAGCGAGCCTACCACTGTTCGATCTGGGACAGCTGAATCGCAGGGAGCTTCGTTAGATGGGCGAGATGAATCTGAACAATTCCAGGATGAGTATGACAAAATGGTGATGCTTGTTAAGAATGCGTTTCAATCAGTGCTCGTCTCTAATTTATCTATATATGAGTTGCGGGGACAACTAGAGTCCTTGCTGGCGCATATCCAACGCTATAATGTAATGACCTATACTCCGCCTGGTATGATCGAAGTGGACTATATTTTTCACAATGCCGTGCTAACCTCCCTTACCTCTTACTCCATTGCACAATGGATTGGGTTGCCTCAAAAGGATTGGATGCAGGTGGCTTTTGCCGGGTTGCTTCATGATATAGGGAATGCTAAGATGGACCCGTCCATTCTGTACAAGCCCTCCCAACTAACGCGGGAAGAGCAAGAAGAAGTACGCCGCCATACATCACTAGGATACCAATTGCTTAAAAATGTGAAGGCTATTAACGAAGGTGTGCGTTTGGCAGCTCTTCAGCATCACGAGAAAGTGGACGGTACTGGATATCCATTGCGTCTTAAAGGGGAGCAAATCCACATATACGCTAAAATCGTAGGGGTGGCTGATGTATTCCATGCCATGACTCTGGAGAAAACATACCGACCTGCCCAATCACCGTATCTGGTTCTAGAGCAAATCAAATCAGAATCATTTGGAAAGCTGGACCCAAGTGTCGTGCAAGTCTTCATTCAAAAGCTAACCCAATTTAATAATGGGACCAAGGTGCGTCTCAATGATAACCGTACAGGGGAAATTATATTTGCTGATCGAGACCACCCGACTCGTCCGTTGATTCAAGTAGATGGCGAGATCATTAACCTGATGCTTCAAAGAGAGCTTTATATCGAGTGTATTGTTACTTAACTGAGTTTTTTTAAAAAAACAGTTGCACAATATAGTGGATTTATGATATATTCTTTTTTGTCGCTTCAAGTGTTGAAATAAAAGAAGCAGAAAACACTCTTGAAAAAAAGTGTTGACACAAACCTGAATAACATGATATACTATAAAAGTTGCTGAGGGGAACGTAAGAAATCCTAAAGCAAACAAAGAATGTTTGATCTTTGAAAACTGAACAACGAGTGAGTGAACTGATTTTGTTCGCAAAATCAAACAATGAGATATTTTATCTCGTCAGTTTCAACATGAGCTAATCGCTCTTTCTATAACCAACTTCGGTTGGTCTTTAATGGAGAGTTTGATCCTGGCTCAGGACGAACGCTGGCGGCGTGCCTAATACATGCAAGTCGAGCGGGATTATTTAGAAGCTTGCTTCTAAATAATCTAGCGGCGGACGGGTGAGTAACACGTAGGCAACCTGCCCACAAGACAGGGATAACTACCGGAAACGGTAGCTAATACCCGATACATCCTATTCCTGCATGGGAGAAGGAGGAAAGACGGAGCAATCTGTCACTTGTGGATGGGCCTGCGGCGCATTAGCTAGTTGGTGGGGTAAAGGCCTACCAAGGCGACGATGCGTAGCCGACCTGAGAGGGTGATCGGCCACACTGGGACTGAGACACGGCCCAGACTCCTACGGGAGGCAGCAGTAGGGAATCTTCCGCAAT